>CAZWDR010000254.1:0-1502 GCA_964632365.1 uncultured Steroidobacteraceae bacterium | reverse complement strand
AGTGGTCGACGCTGCATCCGGAGTTCAGCTACCTGCCGCGCAAGTTCAAGATCGCAGTGACCGGCTCGCCCGCCGACCGCGCGGCCTCCGAAGTGCACGACATCGGCCTGCACCTGAAGCGCGATGCGCAGGGCAACACCGGCTTCGAGGTGCTGGTGGGCGGCGGTCTCGGCCGCACGCCGATCATCGGCAAGACCATCCGCGAGTTCCTGCCGCGCGAGCACCTGCTCTCGTATCTCGAAGCCATCCTGCGCATCTACAACCAGGAAGGCCGCCGCGACAACATCCACAAGGCACGCATCAAGATCCTCGTGAAGGCCAAGGGCGTCGATGAGTTCCGCCGCCTGGTCGATGCCGAATGGGAACTGCTCCGCCGCGAGAAGCCCGACCTGCGGCTCGATGACGCCGAGATCGCGCGCATGCGCGCCTATTTCACGCCGCCACCGTACGAGACCCTGGCGAACATCGACATCACGGCCAACCAGTCGCCCGCCTTCCTGGCCTGGTACCGCTACAACACGCGCCCGCACAAGGTGCCCGGCTATCGCGCGGTGGTGCTGTCGCTGAAGGCCACGGGCGTGCCGCCCGGCGACATGACCGCGGAGCAGATGGAGGCCGTGGCCGATCTGGCTGACCGCGTGTCCGGCGGGCAGGTGCGCGTGACGCATGACCAGAACCTGGTGCTGGGCGACGTGCGGCAGATGGACCTCATCGAGACCTGGCAGGCGCTGCAGGTGCTGAACCTCGCGACGCCGAACATCGGCACGCTCACCGACATGATCTGCTGCCCCGGGCTCGACTTCTGCGCGCTGGCGAATGCCAGCTCCATCAGCATCGCCGACCAGATCCAGCGGCGTTTCAGCGACTTCGATTACCTGTACGACCTCGGCCACATCGAGATCAAGATGTCCGGCTGCATGAATGCCTGCGGACACCACCATGTCGGCAACATCGGCATCCTCGGCGTCGACAAGCATGGCGTCGAGTGGTACCAGATCACGATCGGCGGCTCGGTCAGCGGCGTCACCGCGCTGGGCAAGGTGATCGGCCCTTCGGTGGCCAAGGATGCCGTGGCCGAGACCATCGCGCGCATCCTCGATGTCTATGTGGAGCGCCGCGAAGAGGGCGAGGAGTTCATCGACACGGTGCGGCGCATCGGCGTCGAGCCATTCGGCGAGCGGGTGTATGGCACGACTCATTAAGGGCCGCGCGCTGGTTGCCGCGAACGAGTGGACGGTGGCCGGCGCCGAAGGCGCGCCCGCGGATGCCACGCACCTGATCCTGCCATTGGCGGACTATGTCCGCGCCATCGAGGCTGGCGAGCCGGCCGATCGCCGCGCGCCGCTGCTGCGCGCGGAAAACCTCGATCTTGCGGCGCTGCAGCCCTATCTCGACCGCGTGCCGCTGGTGGCCATCCACTTCACGACCACCGGCGACGGTCGCGGCTTCACGCAGGCGCACCTGCTGCGCCACCGTCTGGGCTATCGCGGCGAGATGCGCGC
>CAZWDR010000253.1:0-1523 GCA_964632365.1 uncultured Steroidobacteraceae bacterium | reverse complement strand
CTATTTCCCGATGCAGAAGCTGCTGAAGATCTTCCCCAGCAGCTCGTCACTGGTGACATCACCGACCACTTCGCCGAGTTCGCGCTGCGCGCCGCGCAGTTCGAATGCGGCAAGCTCCGCCTGCTTGCCGCCCAGCTGCGCCGCGGCGGCATCCAGGTGCGACATCGATCGGCGCAGCGCCTCCACATGTCGCGCGCGTGCAGAGAATGCACCACCGTCGTGTTCGACGCCGGCCTTCGCGGCGACATGGCGCTTGAGCTCGTCGAGGCCCGCGCCGGTGGTGGCCGAGACCGGGAACGAGGCCGGCATGCCGTTGTTCGCCGGCGTCGGCACCAGCGAGCGGCGCAGCAGGTCCACCTTGTTGTAGACCAGCGTCACCGGCACGCCTGCGGGCAGCGTGCCGCGCTCCTCCTCGAACGAGCGCGCCTTCGGATCGCTTTTCGCATCGATGACGAACAGCAGATGATCCGCGGTGGTGATCGCCTCGCGCGCGCGCCGCATGCCTTCGGCCTCGATCGCGTCGGCGGTGCTTTCGCGCAGGCCCGCGGTGTCGATCAGCTCGACGGCCACGCCCTGCACCTGCACGCGCTCGCGCAGCAGGTCGCGCGTGGTGCCGGCCACATCGGTGACGATGGCCACATCGCGCCCGGCCAGCGCATTCATCAGCGTGCTCTTGCCGGCATTGGGACGACCGGCGATCGCGATGGTGAGGCCGCGCGACAGCACTGCGCCCTCCTCCGCGCCACGCAGCAGCGTGCGCAGGCGACGCTGCACATCCTCGAGCCGCTCGCGCAGTTCCTGGCTGCCGAGGAAGTCGATCTCTTCTTCCGGGAAATCGATCGCGGCTTCGACATAGACGCGCAGGCCGGTCAACGCGGCGCGCGCGGCGTTGACCTGTGCGCTGAACTCACCCTGCATCGAGCGCAACGCGGCCTGGGCGGCGCGCTGTGAGCCGGCATCGATGAGATCCGCGATGGCCTCGGCCTGCGTGAGGTCGATCTTCTCGTTGAGGAAGGCCCGCTCGGTGAATTCACCGGGACGCGCGCGCCGCGCACCGAGCCTGACGATGCGCTGGATCAGCGCTTCCACCGGATAGTCGCCGCCATGGCCGTGCAGTTCGAGCGTGTGTTCGCCGGTGTAGCTCTGCGGCGCGACGAAATAGAGCACCAGTCCCGCGTCGATCAGCTGGCCGGCCTCGTCGCTCCAGCAGGTGAAGTGCGCATGCCGCGGCGGCGGCAGCTGGCCGAACAGCGTGCGGCCGATCGCGGGCACCTCGTCGCCGGACACCCGCACCACCGCCACGCCGCCCCTTCCGGGTGGCGTGGCGCAGGCGACGATGGTGTCGCGCTTGAGCATCGCGGCGCCCTAGTTGCGGACGCGCTGCTGCGCCTCGATGCGGCGGTTGATGTTCCACTGCTGCGCGATGGTCAGGATGGTGTTGGTCACCCAGTAGAGCACCAGGCCCGCCGGGAAGAACGCGAACATCACCGACATCACCAGCGGCAGGATCATGAACACCTTCG
>CAZWDR010000252.1:0-1551 GCA_964632365.1 uncultured Steroidobacteraceae bacterium | reverse complement strand
CCACCAGGCCGTGCAGCGCGGTCGCGCGCGGGCCGAACGCATCGCGGCCTTCCATCGATCACGGCTGGCGCGCATCGAGGATCGCTGGGCCGGCACGGGCTCCGCGGGTGAGCGCTTCGATGATCCGCACCACATCCATGCCTCGGACCTGGATGTCTTCGGCAAGGGCAGTGTGTTCGAACTGCTCTCCGCCGCGCGCACCCGGATGGGCGAGGACACCCTGGCGAGCTGGCTGCTGTCGCCGGCCACGCCACCGGTGATCAGGGACCGGCACGCCTGCCTGCATGACCTGCGTCATCGGCTGGACCTGCGCGAGGATGTCGCGGTGCTCGGGGAGCACGCGGACGTCGGCGTGCAACCGGATGCACTGGTGGCGTGGGCTGAGACGCCCAATGCCCTGACGCAGCCTGCGGCACGGTGGGCGGCATGGTTGCTCCCCATCCTGGCCGTGGCGTCGCTGGTGGCCTGGCAGATGTGGGGCACCGTGACGCCGCTGCTGGTGATCCTGGCCATCCAGGTCGCCGTTCTCCAGGCGTTCAAGGGACCATTGCGCCGCGTGCTTCACGAGACCGAGGCCGCTTTCGAAGACCTGCGACTGTTCTCGGACCTGCTGCTGCGCTTCGAGCGCGAGCCATTCGAGGCCGCACCGCTGCGCCAGCTCATCAGCCGGCTGGCCTCGCACACGCTGCCCGCCTCCCGCACCATCGGCAGGCTCGCCACGCTGGTGGGGTTCATCGAGTCGCGCCGCAATCCCATCCTCGCGCTGCTGCAGGTGCCGCTGATGTACCCGCTGCACACCGCGCTGGCCGCGGAACGCTGGCGCGCGCAGCACGGCAACGCGGTGCGCAAATGGGTGCGCACGCTGGGCGAACTCGAGGCGCTGGTCTCCATCGCGGCCTACAGCTACGAACATCCGGATGACCCGCTGCCGGAACTTGTCGACGGGCCCGCGTGCTTCGAGGCGACCGCGCTGGCTCACCCGCTGATTGCCGCATCCGCCTGCGTGCGCAATGACGTGCGCATCGGCGGCGCGACGCGGGTGCTGCTGGTGAGCGGCTCGAACATGTCCGGCAAGAGCACGTTGCTGCGCACGGTGGGGATCAACACGATGCTCGCGCTGGCCGGCGCGCCGGTGCGGGCGCGGAGTCTGCGGCTCACGCCACTGCAGATCGGCGCCAGCATCCGCATCAACGACTCGCTGCACGAGGGCACCTCGCGCTTCTATGCAGAGATCGTCCGCCTGCGGCAGCTGCTGGAGGTGACGAGAGGCCCCGTGCCGCTGCTGTTCCTGCTCGACGAGCTGCTGCAGGGCACGAACTCGACCGATCGCCGCATTGGCGCGGAGGGCATCGTGAAGGCCTTCGTCGGGCGTGGCGCCATCGGCCTCATCAGCACCCATGATCTCGCGCTCACCGACATCAGTGGCCTCGCGCCGGGCGCGCTGCGCAATGTGCATTTCCAGGATGCCATCGAGGACGGGCGCATGAAGTTCGACTTCACGCTGCGCGAAGGCGTGGTGACGAAGAGCAACGGCATCGAGCTGATGCGCTC
>CAZWDR010000251.1:0-1594 GCA_964632365.1 uncultured Steroidobacteraceae bacterium | reverse complement strand
GTGTCAGACATTGGGCCATGTCGAGGATGGACAAGTTCCGTGTTGCACAACACAACGCCGTGCGGTAGCTATGGAGGCAGGTGAAAGCCATCGGCGAGGTTCTGCATGCAGGCCGCTTGCGATGTCGGGGATCCGGGGCAGGTCACTCCGGTCCACAACCTCACGGAATTCTTTCGCGACGCGCTGTCCAGCGCCCTCGCAGCGCAGCAGGTGACGCTTGACGAGCACACCGCCCACTACGTGGTCAGCCTGCTCACCCTTTATTCGCGCACCGAGATCTCGCACCAGGACACCCGTCCCGGGCAGCGCTGGGTCAGTCTCGCCGATCTTCTCGCGCAGGCCAGTTCGGCCCGCTCCGCCGCCGAGCGCGACGCACTGCTGCAGCGGCTGGGGGATGTGTCGCTGTTCGTCGCGGGCTTCTTCGCGCATGGCTTCACGCGGCGGCTGGTCGATGTGGATTACCACATCGCGATGGGCGGCCGCGCCTATGGCACGCTGGCCGCCACGGCGATGAGCGGGCCGCGGCGCGCATTGGGATCGGTGTTCGGCGAGCTCGCGACCAAGTTCCAGTCCGTGGTCGATGCCATTGGCGAGATCGCCGACTCGGCGCGCGTATGGGGGCCGGATGATGTGCTGCGCCTGTACGAGCTGTGGCTGAAGACCGGCAGCCGCCGCGCCAGGACCCTGCTGCAGCAGCTGGGCGTCGCGCCGGCGCCAGTCTCATTGCGGCCAAGCTGAAGCGCACTATGCTGCGCCCGCTGCAGCACCTGCTCGAGACCATCTATGACGCGCCCAGCGGCGAGGATGTGCGTGACTTCCTCGTCACCGCACGCGCGCAACTGCCGCCAGGCCGGCGCGCTGCCGGCGCGGCCGAAGAGCTGGTGCTGGTGCAGCAGCGGCGCGCCAGCTATCTCGCGCTGTACATCGATGGCGCGCTGCTCGAACGCCTCGCGCACAATGATCCGCTGCGCGGGCTGGACGAATCGAACATCGCGGACTTCTGGACCGCGCTGGAGGGCGTCAGCCATTTCTCCTGCCTGATGTGGAACGCGCGCCACGCCCGCACGGTGTCGCAGCTGGAGCTGGAAATGCAGGCTGAGATCGACAAGTACATCGCCACCTACTGGCTGATGAGCCTGCAGTATCCGGGACACCGACCGCGCGAGCTGCACCATCTGCTGTTCGAGCGCGCGCAGGTGAATCCATCGCTGCCCGCCGCCACGCAGCAGATGTACGTCGCGGCTTCGCAGTACGCGGCACGCTTCTGCACGATGCTGCAGTCGGCGCTGCTGTCGAACCGGCCGATGCTGCGCAGTCGGGCCATCGCGGCGCTGCGCCGGTTCTACCGCATGGGCAGCGCGGGCAAGCGACGGTACATCGAAGCGATCGCCTGACGGCTGCGATCGCCGCGCGGCGTAGTGATCGCCGCCCGGCGTGGTGATCGCCGGACCATCGGTGCTGCCTTCGCAACTGTTTGATGGTCCGGCCGGCGCCTCCGGCGCATTTCTGTGATTTTCACGCCGATTGGCGCGGGCCGCGCCGGGCCGTGACTCCATAGGGTGGGGCCTTCCATCCCCTCCGGAGTTTCCGACCA
>CAZWDR010000250.1:0-1605 GCA_964632365.1 uncultured Steroidobacteraceae bacterium | reverse complement strand
GTGGCCTTGCGCGTGTGCGGCTTCGCCTCGGTGCCGATCTGCAGCTCGCCGTGCAACATGATCCACTCGGTGGTCAGTTCCAGGTCGGCGTTGTCGGCGAAGGTGAGCTTGCCGTCGATCGACAGGCCGTTCAGTGCCGGCGGGCTGACGTCGAGGATCACTGCCTTGTCCTTTGCGATGGTGACCTTGTCACCAGCGGCCGGCACCTTGCGGTCCGGCCACGTGGCCGGATCGGACCAGCGGCTTGCCGCCGTGGATCCTGCGTTCTGGGCCTGCGCAACCGTGAACACGCTGCTGAGCAGGCATGCCGGAATCACTGTCGCGAGCAGGACTGAGCGAAAAGGCTTGCTCATGTCATCGTCCCCCGTTTGTTGTTGAAGTCGAGAATAGCGCGATTGCGGCATGGCGGGCTGATCGGCGTGCATCCCGCGAGCGCAGGCATATGGATGATCGTCTGAAGAACGAAAAAACCCCCGGCCTTGCGGCCGGGGGCTGTGCGGATGCACCAGGATGGAGCTTATCGGCTGACCTGCAGGCTGGTGGCGGAACGTCCGGTGCCACCATTGGAGACCACCTTCACCCACAGCGCGTCGTTGGCCTTGTAGTACGAGGTGGCATCGGCCTTGCGCAGGGCATCGAGGCTGTCCACCGCCGTGCCCGCGGCCGCGGTGTTGAATCCCGGCAGCTCGAAGACCACCCACGAGCCGGCATCCAGTTCCGAAAGACCGAGGTTCACCGACGGACGCTCGGTGGTTACCTTGATCTCGGTGCCGGCGCGCACGTTGGTGGAGGTGAGGCCGAGGGCCGCCAGATCGTACTGCTTGCCGTTGCGGCTGAGGATGATCGGCGGCTGGGGGGCTGCAGCGCCAGGACCACCGGCGCGTGGGCCCGGCGCTCCCGGACCACCAGCCCGCGCACCCGGTGCGCCGGGGGCACCACCCATACTGCCGAATGCGCCAGCACCTGCGCCCGCACCGGGCGCGGCAGCGCCAGCAGCGGCGGCGGCCGCGTTGGCGCTGGGGGCACCGCCAGCCCTGGGCGCGGCGCCTGGTCCCGGCGCGCCGCCACGCGGCGGCCCGAAGCCACCGCCTCCGCCGAAGCTCAGGCGACCGACGTCGCCACGGCACAGCGCGGCGTTCCAGTCACGCTTGATCTGGCACGCCTGCTCGTCGGTGGCGATGCTGTCGTACACGCCGTCGTGGATCAGTACATAGGAATTCGGCCCGGCGCCCAGCGAGCCGTCGATGTCCTTGAACACCGCGGTTTTCCAGGCCGTGCTGTTCGCATTGTCATTGCCCCACTTGCGCACCATCGGCGGGAAATACACCGGCTTGGCGTTGACGAACTTCACCTTCTCGACGGTGTTGTTGGTGCTGACCCCGAAGCTCGTATAGAGCAGGTACGAGATCGCGCCGGTCTTGCGTGTGGCGTTGTCCTGGAAGTTCACGAACGTCGTGTTCACCACGTCATGCCGCAGGTCGTAATACTCATAGCCGCGGATCGGAAAGTCCGGCATGCCCGGCTTCGGCAGGCTGCGGCCATAGGCCTTCTCCTCCGGCGTGCGCGGGTTGCCGATGTTCTCGGTCTCACCGACGAACAGCGAAT
>CAZWDR010000249.1:0-1610 GCA_964632365.1 uncultured Steroidobacteraceae bacterium | reverse complement strand
AGATCGCCGAGAACCTGTCGCTGTCGGTGAAGACCGTCGAGACGCACCGGCTCACCATCAAGCGCAAGCTCGCCCTCGATACCAACGCGCAGCTGGTGCAATACGCCATCAAGTGGCACGGCAGCCACGCCGGCTGATCCGCCGATGATCGACCCTGCGCCGCTCGCGCCGGCGCTGCTCGACTGGCATGCGCGCCATGGCCGCCACGACCTGCCCTGGCAGCGGCAGCGCTCCGCGTATCGCGTGTGGGTGTCCGAGGTGATGCTGCAGCAGACGCAGGTCGCCGCGGTGATTCCATACTTCGAGCGCTTCATGCAGCGCTTCCCCGATGTGCAGGCGCTGGCCGATGCGCCGCAGGATGACGTGCTGCATCACTGGGCCGGCCTCGGCTACTACGCGCGCGCGCGCAACCTGCAGCGCGCCGCGCAGCAGGTGCGCGACCTGCACCGCGGCGAGTTCCCGCGCACCTTCGACGCCGTCGCCGCGCTGCCCGGTGTCGGCCGTTCGACCGCCGGGGCCATCCTGGCGCTGTCCTGTGACCAGTCCCATCCCATCCTCGATGGCAATGTGCGGCGCGTACTCGCGCGCGTGTTCGCGGTGCCGGGGCGCACCGGGGAGCGCGCGCTGGAGAACCGGCTCTGGCAGCTCGCCGCGCAGCACACGCCGCAGCGCGAGGTCGCGCGCTACACGCAGGCGGTGATGGATCTGGGCGCGACGGTGTGCACGCCACGGCGTCCCGCCTGCCCGCGCTGCCCGCTGCAGCAGCGCTGCGCGGCGCACGCCATGGGTCGCGAGCAGGACTTTCCGGCTCCGCGCCGGAAGGCCGTCCGGCGCCAGCGCGAGGCGTGGATGCTGTTCACCGAGGATGCACACGGCGCCGTGCGCCTGCACCGGCGGCCGGAAGCCGGCATCTGGGGCGGGCTCTGGTCGCCGCCGCAGTACGACTCGCGTGACGCGGTGCTGGCCGAACTGCCGGCCGGCGTCGAGCCGCGCGAGGGGCCGCCCCTGCTGCATGGGTTCACGCACTTCGATCTGCTGATCCACCCGCTGTGGGCCCGCGCGACGCGGCCGGCGGGGGCGCCGGAGGACCCGGGCACCCTGTGGTATAACGCCGCCCTCCCGGCGCGCATCGGCCTGCCGGCCCCCGTTGCAGAATTGCTGAAGAATCCGCCGCCATGACCCGAACCGTGCACTGCGTGGTGCTGAAGCGAGAGGCCCCGGGCCTCGAGCGCCTGCCCTATCCCGGCCCGCTGGGCCAGCGCATCTTCGAGCAGGTCTCGCAGGAGGCCTGGGCCGGCTGGGTGCGCCACCAGACCATGCTGATCAACGAGTACCGGCTGACTCCAGTCGACCCGAAGGCGCGCAAGTTCCTCGAAGCCGAGATGGAGAAATATTTCTTCGGCCAGGGCTCCGACAAGCCGGCGGAATTCCACGCGCCGTGACGCGCTTGCGCAGCGCTCGGGCCCTTGACGGGCCAGAGGCCGCACCGGTCTAATACGCGGCTCTCCGGCCGCAGGTCTGCGGCACAGGGCCCGGGTAGCTCAGTTGGTAGAGCAGCGGATTGAAAATCCGCGTGTCGTTGGTTCGATTCCGACCCCGGGCACCATCCT
>CAZWDR010000248.1:0-1682 GCA_964632365.1 uncultured Steroidobacteraceae bacterium | reverse complement strand
CGTTCCACTTCATGGAACTGCAGGACGTGCAGGAGCTCACCAACTTCTTCGAGCGCCGCGTGTCCTCATACCAGGTGGCGGTGCAGGGCGAGGTTTCGTTCGACCAGGCGTTCTGACGGGAGCCACGCATGGCACTGACGCTCTATCACCACCCGTGGTCGCGTGCGGCCAATGTGGTCTGGATGCTCGAGGAACTGGGGCTCGACTATGCCCTGCGCTGGGTCGACATCACGGCCGGCGAGCAGAAGGCCGCGGAGTTCCTCGCGCTCAATCCCATGGGCAAGCTGCCGGTGCTGGTCGATGGGGAAACCGTCGTCACCGAAAGCGCCGCGATCGCGCTGTATCTGGCCGATCGCCATGCGTCCGGCCGACTGGCGCCCGCGCTGGATGATCCGGCGCGCGCCACCTACCTGCGCTGGATCCTGTTCGGACCATCGGTGATGGAACCTGCCGCCGCCGCGCGGAATGCCGGCGGCGACTTCAACCCCGGTGCGGTCGGCTGGGGCTCCTATGAGGCCATGGTGCAGGCCACCGGGGCCGCCATCGGTGCGGGGCCATTCCTGCTGGGCGCGCGTTTCACGATGGCCGATGTGGTGTTCGGCGGCACGCTGCGCTACATGCTGATGTTCAACATGATCGACCCGCAGCCTGCCTTTGCCGGCTATGTGAAGCGGCTGGACGAGCGCCCGGCGTATCAGCGAAGCGTGGCGCGGAACGCCGCGGTCGCGGCAGAGCACGGCCTGAAACAATAACGCGGTGGGCCAGGTGATCCACCTCGCGCGCGCCATCTGCAAAGGGCGCAGGCCGGTGTGATGCCCGGTACCTGCGCGATCCTGAACGTTCGTGAATCCCCGTGGCATGGGGCGCCGGCTGGTTAGTATGTCTGGCTGGTCCGGCATGCCGGTCCGCAAGGTTTCAGCACTGGATTCATTCAAGGAGCGGTTCATGAGCATCAAGTTCAGCAAGGCAGCGCTGTCTGTCACCCTGGGCGCCCTGTGCGCGGGCGCGGCGTTCGCGCAGGCCCCTGGCCCGGCGCGCGGACAGGGAGGCCCCGGCGGGCCAGGCGCTCCCGGTGCCGCGGCGCCGGCGGGCAGCGAGGCGGTGGCCAATCCCACCTACACGACGCTGCACTTCGAGATCGACATCAATCGTCCCGCCGAGGAAGTCTGGAAGCGCGTCGGCAAGTTCTGCGACATCGGCGAGTGGATGCAGGTGCCGTGCACGATCACGCACGGCAAGGATGGCGAGGTCGGGGCAGTGCGCTCGCTGGCCCGCGAGGTGCTGGTGGGCAAGACCGAGCTGTCATACACCTATGCGCAGCCGATCCTGCAGCCGGGCCAGCCCTACAACTTCTATCACGGCACGATGGAAGCAAGGCCGGTCACCGCCACTACGTCGAAGATCGTCTACTCGCTGCTGTGGGACAACTCCATGCTGCCGGATGATGCCGCGCGCGAGCGCGACCGTGCGCAGCGCCGGCAGATGTTCGAGACCGCACTGGCCAACATGAAGATCCTGTCCGAAGGTGGCACGCTGCCGGCGCGCGGCGCGGGTGGCCGCGGCGGGTTTGGCGGTCCTGGCGGTCCTGGCGGTCCAGGCGCCGGCGCGCCGCGTGGTCCCGGCGGTGGGGGCGGTCCCGGTGGTGCGGGGGCGTCCGGTGCCCCGGCTGGCGGTGGTGCGCC
>CAZWDR010000247.1:0-1729 GCA_964632365.1 uncultured Steroidobacteraceae bacterium | reverse complement strand
TGGCGCTGGGCTGCAAGTACCTGCGCATCTGCCACCTGAACAACTGCGCCACCGGCGTGGCGACCCAGCACGAGGTGCTGCGCGACAAGTACTTCATCGGCCTGCCGGAGATGGTGATCAACTATTTCCGCTTCCTGGCCCGCGAGGTGCGCGAGATCCTGGCGGCGCTGGGCGCGCGCAGCATCGGTGAGCTGATCGGCCGCACCGAGTACCTGCTGCCGGCCGACGGCCAGACGCCGCGCCAGCGGCGGCTCGATCTGACGCCGCTGCTGTCGACGGCGGGCATCGACCCGAACGCGCAGCAGTTCTGCACCGAGCCGAAGAACCCGCCGTTCGACAAGGGCGACCTCGCCGAGCAGATGGTGCTGGAAGTACGCCAGGCCATCCTCGATGGCGCCGGTGGCGAATGGCATTACGCGGTGAAGAACTACAACCGCTCCATCGGTGCGCGCCTCTCGGGCGAGATCGCGCGGCGCTGGGGCAACTACGGCATGGTCGACAAGCCGATCACGCTGCACCTCACAGGCTCGGTGGGCCAGAGCTTCGGCGTGTGGAATGCCGGCGGCCTGAACATGATCCTCGAGGGCGATGCCAACGACTATGTGGGCAAGGGCATGGCCGCGGGCAAACTGGTGCTCAAGCCGCACCGTGATTCGGAGTTCGTCGCGAAGGACACCGTCATCATGGGCAACACCTGCCTGTATGGCGCCACCGGCGGCGACCTGTACGCCGCAGGCCAGGCGGGCGAGCGCTTCGCGGTGCGCAACTCCGGCGCCTGCGCGGTGGTCGAGGGTGCCGGCGACCATTGCTGCGAGTACATGACCGGCGGCGTGGTGTGCGTGCTCGGCCCCACCGGCTACAACTTCGGCGCGGGTTTCACGGGCGGCTTTGCCTATGTGCTCGACCTGGATCGCTCGTTCGTGGACCGCTACAACCACGAGCTGATCGACATCCATCGCCTGAACGTGGAAGCGATGCAGACGCAGGCCCAACACCTGCAGCACCTGATCGAGCGGCACGTGGCCGAGACCGGCAGCGCGTGGGGCGAGGAGATCCTCCGGGATTTCCGCACTTACCTGAGCCGCTTCTGGCTGGTGAAGCCGAAGGCGGCATCGCTTGATTCCTTGATCGAGAACCTCAGCAGGGCGGCTTAATCAGATGGCTGGAACGAAGATCGACAAGAACCTGCAATTCCTGGAAGTGCCGCGGCACGACCCGGAGAAGCTGCCCATCGAGGTCCGCAAGACCGAGTTCCGGGAGATCTACACGCAGTTCGACCCGGCGGCGGCGGCGCAGCAGGGCGGGCGCTGCCTGCAGTGCGGCAACCCGTTCTGCGAGTGGAAGTGCCCGGTGCACAACTACATCCCGAACTGGATGCGGCTGATCAACGAGGGCAAGCTGTTCGAGGCGGCCGAGCTGTCGCACCAGACGAACTCGCTGCCGGAGATGTGCGGTCGCATCTGTCCGCAGGACCGGCTCTGCGAGGGCGCGTGCACGCTCAACGACGGGCTTGGCGCGGTGACGATCGGGGCGATCGAGAAGTACATCAGCGACGAGGCGTTCAAGGCCGGCTGGCGGCCGGACATGTCCGGCGTGGTGCCCACCGGCAAGCGCGTCGCGGTGATCGGTGCCGGGCCTGCGGGCCTCGGCTGCGCCGACATCCTCGTGCGCAATGGCGTGACGCCGGTGGTGTTCGACAAGTATCCGCGCATCGGTGGCCTGCTCACCT
>CAZWDR010000246.1:0-1740 GCA_964632365.1 uncultured Steroidobacteraceae bacterium | reverse complement strand
CCGCGGCACGCGTGCACGCCGTGGACGCCGCGCCGGCAGGCGCCGTGGCGGCCGAGGCGGGCGGTGTCCCCGTCCAGGGCCTGTGGCTGACGGTGCGCCCCAGCGGCGGCACCAAGTGCGTGCGCTGCTGGCACCTGACCAATGATGTCGGCAGCGATGCCGCCCATCCGGAGCTGTGCGGCCGCTGTGCGGGGAATGTCTCCGGCCGGCCCGAGGCGAGACGCCATGTCTGAGTCGCTGCGACTGCGACAGTCGGGCCTCGCGTGGTGGCCGCTTGGCGTTGTGCTGCTGGTCGTGGACCAGATCACCAAGGCCATGATCGAAGCCTCGTTCCGGCTGCACGAGTCCATCGAAGTGCTGCCGGTGCTCGACATCGTCTACGCCCGCAATCCGGGCGCTGCATTCAGCTTCCTCGCCGATGCCGGCGGCTGGCAGCGCTGGGCCTTCACGGTGTTCGCGCTGGTGGTGACGGCGTTCATCGTGTGGACACTGCGCCGCACGCAGCTGGCCGGGCAGCACCTGCAGAGCGCGGGCCTGGTGCTGATCGCCAGCGGCGCGATGGGCAATGCCATCGACCGGGTGCGTCATGGTTATGTAGTGGATTTTGTCGCCGTGCACTGGAACGACGCGTATTTCCCGGCCTTCAACGTCGCCGACAGCTGCATCACGGTGGGAGCCGGCTGCATCCTGCTCGACGCGGTGCGCCAGTGGCGGCGCGAGCGCCAGGTGGCGAGGGGCAACGTGCAATGAGCGATGCAATGCAGGTCCTGCTGGCCAGCCCGCGCGGCTTCTGCGCCGGCGTCGACCGCGCCATCGACATCGTCGAGCGGGCGCTGGAGCTGTTCGGGGCGCCGATCTACGTGCGCCATGAGGTGGTGCACAACCGCCACGTCGTCGAGCGGTTGCGCGGCCTGGGCGCGGTGTTTGTCGAGGAGCTGGATGCGGTGCCCGATGGCGCCACGGTGATTTTTTCGGCGCACGGGGTGTCCAGCGCGGTCGAGAACGAGGCGCGGCGCCGCGCACTGAACGTCTTCGACGCCACCTGTCCGCTGGTGACCAAGGTGCATCTGGAGGTGGCGCGCTATGCGCGCGACGCGCGCGATGTGGTGCTGATCGGGCATGCCGGCCACCCGGAGGTGGAAGGGACCATGGGGCGGTTCGACACGTCGCATGGCGGCCGCATCCACCTGGTGGAGAGCATCGAGGATGCAGCAAGCCTGGAGGTCTCGCGCCCGGACACGCTGGCCTTCGTCACGCAGACCACCTTGTCGGTGGACGACACGCAGGCCATCGTCGAGGCGCTGCGCCAGCGCTTCCCCGCGCTGCAGGCGCCGCGCATCGAGGACATCTGCTATGCCACGCAGAACCGCCAGGATGCGGTGAAGAAGCTGCTGGAGGAATGTGACGTGCTGGTCGTGGTGGGCTCAGCCACCAGTTCCAATTCGAACCGTCTGCGCGAGCTTGCGGACCGCGCCGGGATCCCTGGCTACCTGGTGGACGGGCCGGACAATCTGCAGCGCGAGTGGTTCGACGGACGCCGCGCGGTCGGGGTCACCGCCGGCGCTTCGGCGCCCGAGCTGCTCGTCGAGCAGGTGGTCGAGCGGCTGAAGTCGTGGGGCGGTTCCGCGCCGCGGGTGATGGTCGGACGCGAGGAGAACGTCGTGTTCAGCCTGCCGAAGTCGCTGCGCAAGGCGAGGGCCGGCTAGCACAAGCTCGTCGCGGTGCCGGTGCCGGTGCCGG
>CAZWDR010000245.1:0-1787 GCA_964632365.1 uncultured Steroidobacteraceae bacterium | reverse complement strand
GACGACTGCGATTCGACCGCGCAACTGCACGCGTGGCTGCTCGGCATCCGGCCATCCGGCACGCCATGGAGGCCGCGGATCGCCGTCGCCGACGCGCAACCGGACAAGACCGATCCCGCGAAGGAGGCCCTGAAGGCGGAGGCGCTGCGCGAACGCACCGCGCTGGTCACCAGTCTGCTGCAGGGCCTGCCCGCGGACCCACAGGCCTGGACTGCCGATCACCACCTGCGCGAGCTCGCCGTGCAGCTTCTCGACTTCCATCGCCGCTGCGACAAACCCGTGTGGTGGAAGATCTTCTCCTGTCGCGACCTGAGCGACCAGGAGCTCATCGACGACATCGAGTGCATCGGCCTGATTGCGGTGAACGAGGTCATCCCCGGCAAGACCGCCCGCTCACGCCAGACCTGGATCTGCACCTACCCGGAGCAGGAGTTCAAGACGCGCGAAGGCGCGCAGTGCAAACGTGTGGATACGCTTGAGGATATCGAGGTGGCGCATGTGGACGAGGCGCGGCGCGTGCTGCATCTGACGGCATCGTCCCGCGTCGAGGCGCCATCCCGGCTGTCGTTGACGCCGCCCGGGCCGATCGATGCGCGCCCACTGAAGGCCGCCGTCGAAAGGTTCGCGAAGGCGCTGGCGACCGGCGCAGACACCCATCACGCCGTGCGCGCGCTGCTGCGCAAGGAGCCGCCTCGACTGCAGGGCCGGGCGCAGGGGGCACCATTGGTGACGGCCCAGCCGGTGCCGATCGACCAGGTCATCGACGCCGTGGCAGCCCTCGACCACAGTCACCTGTTCATCCAGGGACCTCCGGGCGCCGGCAAGACCTACACCGGCTCGCGCGTGATCGTCGAACTCATCCGTCGCGGCCACACCGTCGGCATCTCGTCCAACAGCCACAAGGCCATCAACAACCTGCTGGGCGCCATCGTTGCGCACGCCCGGACGCGTGGTGTCGTCTTCAAGGGCATCAAGAAGGTCACCGCCCGCAAGCCGGAGCAGTGTTTCGACGGGCCCATGATCGACAATGTCGAGCGCGGCGACGAGGTCACGCCCGGCTCGGCGCTGATCGCGGCCACGGCCTGGACCTTCGCCGACCCGCGTCTCGACCAGGCCGTGGATTTCCTCTTCGTCGACGAGGCCGGCCAGGTATCCCTCGGCAACCTGGTGGCCATGGGTGTCGCGGCCCGCAACATCGTGCTGCTCGGCGACCAGATGCAGCTTCCGCAGCCGGTGCAGGGCGTGCATCCCGGCCGGTCGGGCGAGTCCACGCTCGAATACCTGCTCGATGGCGCGACCACCATCGCGCCGGACCGCGGCATCTTCCTGTCGGACACCTGGCGCATGCATCCGGACGTCTGCGGTTTCATCTCCGCGGCGGTGTATGACGGGCGCCTGCGTTCTGCTGAGCCGTGCTCCCGGCAGCAACTCAGACTTGGCGACACCGCGCATGCCGCGCTTCAGCCCACCGGCATCCGCTTCTGGCCGGTGGTGCATGAAGAGTGCAGCCAGAGCAGTCCGCAGGAGGCGGCTGAAGTCTGCGCCATTTATGACAGCCTGCTGACGCAGCAGTGGTGCGATGCCAGCGGCAACGAAACGCCGATCACCCACGACGATATCCTGGTCGTGGCGCCGTATAACCTGCAGGTGCGCCTGTTGACCCGTGCGCTGCCACCAGGCGCGCGCGTCGGCACGGTGGACAAATTCCAGGGGCAGGAAGCAGCAGTGGTGATCGTCTCGATGGCGACATCGAGTGGCGACTATCTACCCCGCGACATCGAGTTCCT
>CAZWDR010000244.1:0-1827 GCA_964632365.1 uncultured Steroidobacteraceae bacterium | reverse complement strand
CGCCCGCCCCGGTGCTGATGGCGCTGCATGGCGCTGGCGGCGGTGCGCTCTACCAGGCGGATGACGACAACTACGGCCTGATCACCAAGTCCGAAGAGGCCGGCTTCATTGCCGTGTTCCCCAACGGCTTCACCAATGCGCGCTCCGGGCTGCTCGCCACGTGGAATGCCGGTGAATGCTGCGCCAGGGCTCGCGACGAGAACGTGGATGACGTGGGGTTCCTGAAGGCGGTGGTCGCGGACGTCAGCAAGCGGCTGCGCGTGGATGCGGCGCGGGTGTATGCGGCCGGCATGTCGAACGGCGCGATGATGGCCTATCGCCTGGCGTGCGAGGCGCCGGACGTGTTCCGCGGCATCGCGGCCGTGGCGGGCACGGACAACACGCGTCGCTGCACGCCTTCAATGCCCACGCCGGTGCTGCACATCCACGCGCGCAACGATGACCGCGTGCAGTTCGAAGGCGGTGCCGGCGAGGTGTTCCGCAACGAGGCGCTGGTGTCGGACTTCACTTCAGTGCCCGACACGGTGGCGAAGTGGGTGAAGCTGAATGGAGCGGCTGCGACCCCGCGGCGGGTGCTGTCGGTGGAGGGCGCGTGGTGCGACCTGCACGAGGGCGCCGCGCCGGTGAAGCTGTGCGTCACCACGGACGGCGGCCACAGTTGGCCGGGCGGCAACAAGGCGCGCGGCGAGACGCCGTCACGGGCGATCAGTGCCAACGATGTGATGTGGGAGTTCTTCAGCGGACTGCGCAGGTAGGCCCCGGTGGGGGGCGCAGCGGGAGGCCGGCAGGGAATCCGGGAGACGCCCAGCGACGCTATCTGCTGTTTATAGCGTCTTATCTGCGATCACCTGCTATATATAGCGGATGCCACGCAGAAACTCGCTTTCAGCAGCCCCTCCCTTCCCCGTGGAGAAGGCGCTGCGGGACTTGGGCACTCGCCTCCGGGCGGCGCGCCTTGCCCGCAACCTGACCATCGAGGACGTCGCCCGGCGCATCGGCACCGGACCCCGCCCGGTCAGCGATGCCGAGTCCGGCAAACCCGGTGTGGGCGCGAGCGTATTCGTCGCCCTGCTCTGGGTCTATGACCTGCTGGAGCCTTTCCATTTGCTGGCGGATCCGGCGACCGATGCCATCGCGCAGTCACACCTGCGCACGCGCACACGCGCGCGGCCGTCCCGCAGTGAGGGGCTCGACGATGACTTCTGAGATCTTCGTCTACATCGTGTTGCCTGGCCGGACCGACTTCGTCACGGCGGGCCGCTTCGTGCTGTCCCTGGACCGCCTCGGCAACCCGCGGGGCCATTTCGTTTACGGCCGCCGCTACCGGGAACGCGAAGATGCCGTACCGGTCGATCCGCTCGAGCTCCCGCTGGCCGCGCACACCTTCGAAACGTTGCGCATGAGAGGGCTGTTCGGTGCGCTGCGCGATGCAGGTCCGGATCACTGGGGGCGCCGCATCATCGAGAAGCACGCAAATGTCGCGGCCCTGGGCGAGGTGGATTACCTGCTCCAGTCCCCCGACGATCGCGCCGGCGCGCTGGGATTCGGACTTGGCGCAGACCCGCCGGCACCGACCCGCACATTCAACCGCACACTCGAACTGACGCGGCTGCAGGATCTCGCGGATGCGCTGCTGGGGGAGGAAACTGGCCCGGACGATGCGGACCGGATGCAGGCGCAGGATCTGCTGCTGCTGGGCACATCGATGGGCGGTGCACGCCCAAAGGCCGTTGTCGAGGATCAGGGCGCACTGTGGGTCGCCAAGCTCAACCGACCGGACGACCGGTGGAATCACGCGCGGGTCGAGCATGCAATGCTGCAGCTGGC
>CAZWDR010000243.1:0-1834 GCA_964632365.1 uncultured Steroidobacteraceae bacterium | reverse complement strand
CCAATCGTGCCAACGTTCACGTGCGGCTTGCTGCGTTCGAATTTTTCCTTGGACATGTGGAATGCCTCCGGCGGTTGATGCGGTAAAAGAAGTTATCGGCCGATGATGGTCGCGGCGACATTCGCCGGGACCTCCTGGTACTTCGAGAATTCCATCGTGAACGTGGCGCGGCCCTGGCTCATCGAGCGCACGCTGGTGGCATAGCCGAACATCTCGGCCAGCGGCACCTCGGCGCTGACGGTGCGGCCCGCCGGCGAGTCGTCCATGCCCTGGATCTGCCCGCGGCGCCGGTTCAGGTCGCCGATGACATCGCCCATGTATTCCTCCGGCGTGACCACCTCGACCTTCATGATCGGCTCGAGGATCACAGGGTTCGCGTCGCGGAAGCCGTCCTTGAAGCCGAAGATCGCGGCCATGCGGAACGACAGCTCGTCGGAGTCGACGTCGTGGTAGGAGCCGTCGAACAGCGTCACCTTCACGTCGACCACCGGGTAGCCGGCAACCACGCCGGTCTCGGCAGCCTCACGCACGCCCTTCTCGATGGCCGGCACGAATTCGCGCGGCACCGAGCCGCCGGTGATGCCGTTGGTGAACTCGATGCCCTTGCCGGTGCCGTTCGGCTCGAGCTTCAGCCACACATGGCCATACTGCCCGCGGCCGCCGGACTGCTTCACGTGCTTGCCTTCGGACTCGACCGTCGCGCGGATCGTCTCGCGGTAGGCCACCTGCGGCTTGCCCACGTTCGCGTCGACCTTGAACTCGCGCTTCATGCGATCGACGATGATCTCCAGGTGCAGCTCGCCCATGCCGGAGATGATGGTCTGGCCGGATTCCTCGTTGGTGCTGACGCGGAACGAGGGATCTTCGCGGGCCAGGCGACCCAGCGCCGTGCCCATCTTCTCCTGGTCGGCCTTGGTGCGCGGCTCCACCGCCACCGAGATCACCGGAATCGGGATCACCATCTTCTCGAGGAGGATGGGCTTGTGCTCGTCGCACAGCGTGTCGCCGGTGATCACGTCCTTCAGGCCCACTGCGGCGGCGATGTCGCCGGCGTGGACTTCCTTGATCTCGGAGCGCTCGCTGGCATGCATCTGCAGCAGCCGGCCGATGCGCTCGCGCTTGTCCTTGGTCGAGACATAGACCATGTCGCCGGTCTTCATCACGCCCGAATAGACGCGCAGGAAGGTCAGCGTGCCGACGAACGGGTCGTTCAGGATCTTGAACGCCAGCGCCGAGAACGGCGCATCGTCAGCGGCCTTGCGCGTGATCTCGTTGCCCTTGTGGTCGTGGCCGCGCGTCTCGGGCACTTCGACCGGCGAGGGCATGTATTCGATCACCGCGTCGAGCAGTGCCTGCACGCCCTTGTTCTTGAAGGCAGTGCCGCACATCGCGATGACGATCTCGTTCTTCAGCGAGCGGGCCTTGAGGCCACGCTTGACCTCCTCGTCGGTGAGGTCCTCGCCGTTGAGGTATTTCTCGGTGAGCGCGTCGTCGCCCTCGGCGGCCGCCTCGACCATCTTCGCGCGATATTCCTTCGCCTGCGCGAGCAGGTCGGCGGGGATCTCGCGGAACTCGAACTTCATCCCCTGGGTCTCCATGTCCCAGTAGATGGCCTTCATCTTCACCAGGTCGACCACGCCCTGGAACTGGTCCTCGGCGCCGATCGGCAGCTGGATCGGCACCGGGTTCGCGCGCAGGCGCTGGCGGATCATCTCGACCACGCGCAGGAAGTTCGCGCCGGCCCGGTCCATCTTGTTGACGAACGCGATGCGCGGCACGTGGTAGCGGTTCATCTGCCGCCACACGGTCTCGGACTGCGGCTGCACGCCGGCCA
>CAZWDR010000242.1:0-1839 GCA_964632365.1 uncultured Steroidobacteraceae bacterium | reverse complement strand
CTCTTCATGGGCTTCCTCGGCATCATCCAGAACGACATCAAGCGGGTGGTCGCGTATTCCACGCTGTCGCAGCTTGGCTACATGACGGTGGCGCTGGGCGCCTCGGCCTACTCGGTGGCCGTGTTCCACCTGATGACGCACGCGTTCTTCAAGGCGCTGCTGTTCCTCGGCGCCGGCTCGGTGATCATCGGCATGCACCACGACCAGGACATCCGCAACATGGGCGGCCTGCGCAAGTACATGCCGATCACCTGGATCACCTCGCTGATCGGCTCGCTGGCGCTGATCGGCACGCCGTTCCTGTCCGGCTTCTACTCGAAGGACAGCATCATCCTGGCGGCTGGCGCCAGCGAGATCCCCGGCGCGCGCTATGCCTATTTCGCCGTGCTGGCCGGCGTTTTCATCACCGCGTTCTACAGCTTCCGCATGTATTTCCTGGTCTTCCACGGCCCGGAGCGTTTCCGCAACAAGCCGTTCCCGTCGGAGCATGACGCGCACGCCGCGCACAGTGACGAGGCCCATGTCGGTCACGGCGCCGATGGGGACGCGGCGCATGGGCACGGTGCAAAGGGCCACGATGCGCACGGGCACGACACGCACGGGCAGGATGACCATGGCCACGGCCATGGTGACGGCACGCCGCACGAGAGCCCGGCGGTGGTCTGGGTGCCGCTGGTGCTGCTGGCCATTCCGTCGCTGATCATCGGCGGCCTGACCATCGCGCCGATGCTGGCCGGGGACTTCTTCGCCGGCGCGATCTTCGTCGACGAGTCAGCGCACCACGCGATGGCCCATGCTGCCGAGCATGCGGCGCACCCGGGCGCGATGGGCCTGCATGGCTTCGTGACCGCGCCGTTCTGGCTGGCACTGGGTGGCGTCGTGCTGGCCTGGTTCCTGTACATCCTCAAGCCGCACCTGCCGGGCGTCATCGCCGCGAAGCTGCGTCCGGTGATCCGCGTGCTGGACAACAAGTACTACTTCGACTGGTTCAACGAGAACGTGATCGCGCGCGGCTCGCGCCTGCTGGGCGGGCTGCTGTGGCGCGCCGGTGACCGCGCCCTCATCGACGGCGCGCTGGTCAACGGCTCGGCACTGGGCGTGAAGTGGATCGCCGGCGTCGCGCGCCGCGTCCAGACCGGATTCCTCTATACCTACGCCTTCTGGATGGTGATCGGCCTGGCAGTGCTGCTCGGCTGGTACCTCGTGGCGGCACGCTAGGCCCACATGCTGAACTCATCATTGCTCTCGCTGCTCATCTGGCTGCCCATCGCGGGCGGCGTGCTGGCCCTGCTGCTGGGCGAGCAGCGCCTCGCCGCGGCACGGCTGGTATCGCTGGTGACCTCGCTGGTCGTGCTGGTGCTCGCCATCGTGCTCTATGCCGGCTTCGATGGCAGCACGGCGGCCTATCAGTTCCAGCAGGTCCTCCCCTGGATCCCGGCCTTCAGCGCCGACTATCACCTCGGGGTGGATGGCATCGCCGTGCCGCTGATCGTGCTGACCGCCTTCATCACCGTGCCGGTGGTCATCGCGGCGCGCAACTCGGTGACCAGGCGCGCTGCGCAGTACCTCGCCGCCTTCCTGATCATGGAAGGCCTGATGATCGGCGTGTTCGCGGCGATGGACGCGCTGCTGTTCTACTTCTTCTGGGAAGCAATGCTGATCCCGATGTTCCTGATCATCGGCATCTGGGGCGGACCGCGGCGCATCTACGCGACGATCAAGTTCTTCCTGTACACCTTCCTCGGCTCGATCTTCATGCTGGTCGCGCTGATCTACATGTACCTGAAGGCCGGCGACTACGGCATCGCCACATTCCAGGCGCTGCCGCTGACGTTCAAC
>CAZWDR010000241.1:0-1850 GCA_964632365.1 uncultured Steroidobacteraceae bacterium | reverse complement strand
TGGCGAGCAAGGTCGACAAGATCGACCAGGCGCAGGCGCTGGCGGAGCTGGCACAAGCGGCTGCGCAGTTGAAGTTGCTGGAGAAGATCCGGAAGACTCGCGGGTAGCGGTTTCCATGTAGCCGGCACTCGCTGTGAGGTGGTGCTGGCGCGGCCGCGGCGATGGGTCTCCCCCTCGCGCTGCGGACAGCGGCCGAGGACGGCCGAACTTGCGCGAGGGGGAGACCCATCACCACGGCCGCGCGATCGGCGCCGCGCAGGGGGTGGGGGCAAGAAGAGACACGGCCTGCGGTCTGCGGGTCGGGTGCAGCATCAGCTGCTTTTACGTTGGTTGGAATATTCCGCTGCCATTCGCTGTGGTGCGGGGATTGCTGCATGATCCGGGGATGGGACCGGGGAGTTCATTGCGGACGGTGGAGGCGCGGCGGTATGTGACGCCGCTGCGGGAGGGCGGGTCGCTGCCGGCGATTGTCGAGGGGGATGATGCCGGGCTGTATGTGCTGAAGTTCCGGGGGGCGGGGCAGGGGCCGAAGGTGCTGATTGCGGAGCTGCTTGCGGGGGAGATCGCGCGGGTGCTCGGGCTGGCGGTGCCTGAGATCGTGCTGATGACGCTGGATGCGGAGCTGGCGCGCACCGAGGCGGATCCGGAGATCCAGGCGCTGATCAAGGCCAGTGTCGGACTGAATCTTGCGAGTGATTACCTGCCGGGTGCGGTGACGTATGACCCGCTGGTGGCGCCGCCGGATGCGGAGCTGGCCTCGCGCATCGTGTGGTTCGATGCGCTGACGATGAATGTCGATCGCACCGCGAAGAACGTGAACATGCTGGTGTGGCACCAGCGGCTGCGGCTGATCGATCACGGGGCCGCGTTCTACATGCACCACGACTGGGACAGCGCGATGGCGCGCAGCCGGGATGGCTTCACACGCATCCGCGACCATGTGCTGCTGCCGCTGGCGGATCGCATCGGTGCAGTGGATGCGTTGCTCGCAGCGCAGCTCACGCCTGAGGTGCTGGCGCGCATCGTCGCGATGATTCCTGCTGACTGGCTGGAGCAGGCCGGAGGAGACGCGCGTCGCGGCGACTACCTGGCGTGGCTGCTGCAGCGACTCGAGGCCCCGCGCGAATTTGCCCGCGAAGCGGAGCGTGCCCATGCGCAGCGCGGGTGAGCGGTCCGTGGCCGGGCGAGACGGCGCCCAGGGCGCGTGATGAAACGCAGCGCGGACCCGACAGCGCCCTGTGCCTACGACTACGCGGTGATCCGCGTGGTGCCGCGGGTGGAGCGCGAGGAGTTCATCAATGCGGGCGTGATCCTCTCGTGTCCCGCACGCGACTTCCTCGAGGCGCGCCTGCACCTGGATGCCCGGCGCCTCGCGGCGCTGTGCCCGGCGCTCGATGCGCAGATGGTGCAGCAGTATCTGGAAGTGATCCCGCGCGTGTGCCGCGGTGAGTCCACCGCCGGGCCGATCGGCCTGCTGCCGCAGCGGCAACGGTTCTACTGGCTGGTGGCGCCGCGCAGCACGATCATCCAGACCTCGGCCGTGCATGCCGGGCTGGCGGAAGATCCGGCGCAGGCGCTGGCGCATCTGCTGCGCACCATGGTGCACTGTCCGGGCTGACCGGAGAAAGCATGCAGGCACGCGCCGCACAGCACCGCATCGAGATCCACTACTGCACGCAGTGCCGCTGGATGCTGCGCGCCGCGTGGATGGCGCAGGAGCTGCTGTCCACGTTCGATGGCGACATCGCGGCCCTGACCCTGCGACCCGGAACAGGCGGCATCTTCGAGGTGCGGGTGGATGACGCGCTGGTCTGGTCGCGCAAGCAGGAAGGCCGCTTCCCCGACATCAC
>CAZWDR010000240.1:0-1925 GCA_964632365.1 uncultured Steroidobacteraceae bacterium | reverse complement strand
TGGACGACCTGACCACGCAGGGCACGCGCGAGCCCTATCGCATGTTCACCAGCCGGGCCGAATACCGCCTGCTGCTGCGCGAGGACAATGCCGATGTGCGGCTCACGCCGCTGGCGCGGACGCTGGGACTGGTGGACGAGGAGCGCTGGCGCTTCTTCAACGACAAGCAGGAGGCCGTGGAGCGCGAAGTGTCGCGCCTGTCGGCCACGCCGGTCCGCGCGCTGCAGGTGCCGCTGGACTGGCAGCAGCGCGTGCTGGGTGGCCCGCTGACCCGCGACGCCAATGCCTTCGAACTGCTGCGCCGTCCGGAAGTGGATTACGCCGCGGTATGCGAGCTGGCCGGCGCGGCACCCGATGCCGATACGCTCGACGCGCGCATCGCCGGGCAGCGCGAGCTGGAACTCATGGTGCGCGCGCGCTACGCCGGATACATCGAGCGGCAGCAGATGGAGATCGCGCGCAGTCGCGAGCACGAGGCCGCGCCATTGCCGCATGACCTGGACTATGCCAGCGTCAGCGGCTTGTCGAACGAGGTGCGCCAGCGGCTGGCCGAGGCCCGCCCGGGCACCCTGGGTCAGGCCGCGCGCGTGCCTGGCATCACGCCGGCAGCGGTGTCGCTGCTGATGATCCACATGAAGCGCAGGAGGGCCTTGGCCTCATGAGCAAGCACCTGGAAGAAGACCGCAGCGCGAGCCGCAATGCCATGCTGATCGTGGCCGCCCTGGTGGTGACGGCCGTGGCCTGGTGGTGGTGGTCGCAACGCGACGATCCGTCCGCCGCGGTCGAGCCGCCGCCGCCCACCGCAGCGCAGCCGGTGATCGCGACGCCGTTCCCGGAGGAACCTGTCGCGATCCAGCACCCGATCGAGCCGCCGCCGGCCGACGCCGCGGCGCCCGAGGCGCCATCGGTGGATGCGGATGCCGCCGCGCGGCAGGCCATGGGCGAGGTCTTCGGCCCGGCCATTGCAGACTGGCTGGTCAACGAGCAGCTCGCGCGCCGCCTCGTCGCGACGGTGGACAACCTGCCGCGCAATACCCGCATCGAGCCGCTGCGTCCGCTGCGCGCGCCGGCCGGGCCGCTGGTGGTCGAGCGTGAAGAGCTGGACGCGGCGGTGGGCGAGGAGCGCATCACGCTGTCGCCGGCCAACTACGCGCGCTACGACGCGGTGATGGGCCTGGTCGCCGCCCTCGACCCGGCTGACGCGGCGGCGACCTATCGCCGCATCTACCCGCAGGTGCAGGCGCAGTACGAGGAGCTCGGCTACCCGAGCCGCTACTTCAACGACCGGCTGGTGCAGGTGATCGATCATCTGCTCGCCGCGCCGACGCCGCAGGGCCCGCTGCTGCTGGAGCAGCCCAAAGTGCTGTATCGTTTCGCGGACGAAGGTCTGGAGGCGCTGTCACCCGGGCAGAAGCTGATGCTGCGCATCGGCCCGGCGCACGCACAGATGCTCAAGCAGAAACTGGGGGAATTCCGCGCGCTGGTGGCGGCCGATCCCGACGCCAACACGCCTGCGGGCAACAAGGAGTAGTGCATGTCCCTGATTGAATATCTGCCGATCGTGATCCTGATCGCGATCGTCATCGTGATGATCAAGGTGGTCGTCACGGTGCGCCAGGGTTATGAATACACGCTCGAGAAGTTCGGCCGCTACAAGCGCACGATGGGGCCCGGGCTGCACTTCATCATGCCGTTCTTCGAGCAGGTCGGCCGCAAGATCAACATGATGGAGCAGGTGCTCGACGTGCCGCGCCAGGAAGTGATCACCAAGGACAACGCGATGGTCAGCGTCGACGCCGTGGTGTTCTTCCAGGTGCTCGATGCGGCGAAGGCCGCGTATGAAGTCGACAACCTGCGCCTGGGCATCGTGAACCTGACGATGACCAACATCCGCACGGTGATCGGCTCGATGGACCTCGACGAGA
>CAZWDR010000239.1:0-2067 GCA_964632365.1 uncultured Steroidobacteraceae bacterium | reverse complement strand
ATCGCACCGGGCACAAGATCGTCACCATCCCGTTGCGCAACAACGTGCCCACGGGTGAGTACGTGGACTTCCTCACTGGCTTCATCACGCCGGAGAACGGCGCCTGGGGTCGTCCGGTAGCCATCCAGGTGCTGAAGGATGGCTCGATGCTGCTGGCCGATGATGGTGCGAACCTGATCTACCGCATCAGCTACTCGAAGCCCTGATCCCGCCGCGGGAACAGACCCACCTCGCCTTGCGGCGGGGTGGGTTTTTTGTTGTCCGCGCCGATGACGCTGTGCACGCCGCGGCGGCGCTCAGCGTGCTGCCAGCGCGCTGAGGCCAGATGTAGTCCCACGCTGACGGACGCGCCCTGGTGCGCGCCGTACAGTGCGGTCTCACCCCGCCGACAGGAGCCGCACATGACTGGATCCGGGGACGATCAGTCCACACCGAAGCAGCCGGACGCGAAGTACTCGCAGGAATTCCCGGCCAATGCCCATGAGCGCGAGCAGGCCAAGGTGGCCATCCGCAAAGTGGACGAGGACCGCGAGAAAAGCGCCGACCCCCGTGACAATCCGGCGCCGTTCGACGGCACGACCTTCCACGGCACGGAAGATCCGTCGCGCTTCAGCACACCGCCGCCGCCGAAACCCTGAGGCGGCCGTCCGCGGCGCCGGCTCAGACGGTTCGGCCACGAACGCCGGCGTGGCGAGCAGGGCGGCCATCAGCAGCGGGGGCATGTCCCATCGTGATACGAATCATGGTGAAGTGAATCCGTACTGGTCGAAGACCGCGCGCGCCTCGGCGCTGCGCATGAACTGCACGAAATCCGCAGCGGCGTCTCCGCCGCGCAATGTCGCGGCGGCGGGATAGGTGACCGGCGGGTGGCTGTTGGCTGGAAAGCGTCCCACCTCGCGCACGGCCTCGATGCCGCGTGCGTCGGTGGCATACACGATGCCCAGCGCGGCTTCACCACGCGCCACGAAGTTGAGCGCCGCACGCACACTCTCGGCGGGCACCAGCCGCGCGGCCACCGCCTGCCACACGCCAAGATCCTGCAGCGCAGCCCGCGCGTAGCGGCCCACCGGCACCGTGTCCGGATCCCCGGTGGCGAGGCGACCCCTCTTCCCCAGCGCTGCGGCAAGCCCGAATCCTGGCGCGATCGACAGCGCCACCTGGCTGTCGCGCGGCGCGATGAGGACCAGTTCGTTGGAGGCCACGTTGGTGCGACTGCCCACATCCACCAGTCGCCGCTGCGCCAGGTAGTCCATCCACTGCTGGTCCGCGGACACGAAGACATCGGCGGGCGCCCCGGCCTCGATCTGGCGCGCCAGGGTCGCGCTGCCCGCGAACGAGAAACGCACCGCGATGCGGGTGCGGCCGGTATAGGCGGCCGCGACCTGCTGCAGCACATCGGTCAGCGAGGCAGCGGCGAACACGGTGAGCGTGCGTTCGGCGCCCCGCGCGCCGGTGGTCGCGGCCATCAGGCACATCGCGAACAGCAGCGGAAGCAGGGCACGGTGCATGGCCGGGATTGTACGGCCGGCCGCCGTACTCCAACGAACACAGCGCCGCGGGGCGCAGCACCCGGGATGGTGCGTGGCCCGCACGACCCATCGTCACGGTGTGGGAGAGTTGCGCCGCCGGCTAGACTCACCCCGATGACGAAGGTCACCGTCCGCACCCGCATCGATTTCGCCGCCCACTGTTCCATCGGTCCCGGCAAGGTGCGCCTGCTCGAAGGCATTGCGCGGAGCGGCTCACTGTCGGCTGCGGCACGCACGATGGGCATGAGCTACCGGCGCGCCTGGCTGCTGGTGCGCGACACCAACGAGGCCTTCGAGGAACCGGTGGCGGAGTTCTCCGTCGGCGGCCGTGAAGGCGGCGGCGCGCAGCTCACGGCATTCGGGCAGCGCCTGGTGGCCGATTACCGCCGCTTCGAGGCGAAGGTGCAGCAGCTCGCCGCCGGGCAGTTTCCGGACCTGAAGCCCACCGGCCGGCCCGCGCGCGGGCAGGGATTGCCGCGCCCGCTGCGGCGCGAGCGCCAGCTCAGAACCAGAACGACACGAACACCTGGATGATGTT
>CAZWDR010000238.1:0-2072 GCA_964632365.1 uncultured Steroidobacteraceae bacterium | reverse complement strand
CTCACGGCCAGGCCCTTCGCGCCGGCGCGGCCGGTGCGGCCCGTGCGATGCACATAGGCTTTGCTGATCGTGGGGACATCGAGGTTCACGACCAGGTCCACCCCCTTGATATCCAGGCCGCGGGCCGCAACGTCCGAAGCCAGCAGCACCCGGATCGCGCCAACGCGAAAACCATCCATCGCCTGCTTGCGCAATTGCTTGTCGTTGCCCGCCGTGAGGTCGGCAGCAGGAATATGGTGATGGGCCAGTTTGCCGGCGACCTTGTCCGCCACATCATTGCGATGGACGAAGACGAGTGCGCGCTCCGGATTGAGGGAATGCAGCAGCTTGCGCAATTCGTCCGGCTTGTCGCGCTCCTCGCAGTGCAGGTAGAGATGCTCGATGTTTGCGCTGACCGGCGCAGCGCCTGCCTTCAACATGACCAGATCTGACGTCAGCGCACCGATTGCGGCAGTGGCCTGCTTCTCCCGCGTGGCGGACGCGAACACCAGTTGACGGTCCGGGGGCGCCGCGCGAACGATTGCCAGCACACCCGGCAGTTGCTCCTCGCTCAGCAGCAAGTCCGCCTCGTCGATGACGACGGCGCGCACATGCTTCATCTTGAGCTTGCCCCTGGCAATCAGCTCCCCGATGCGCCCGGGCGAGCCGATGACCAGATGCGGCTTCTTCTTCAGCTTCTCGACCTGCCGGTCGGTGGAGGTGCCGCCGATCAACAGCACCGAGCGAAGTGCCATGCCGGCGTTCTGCGCCAGCTCCGTGGACTGGCGGTGGATCTGGATCGCCAGTTCATGCGTCGGCGCAACGATCACGACCTGCGTCGCGGTAAGCGCGGCATCGACCCTGCAGAACAGCGGCAGCAGGTAGGCCAGCGTCTTGCCGGTGCCCGTCTCGGCATGCAGGTAGGCATCCTTGCCGTCCAGCAGCACGGGCAATGCGGCAGTCTGGATGGGTGTGGGGTCCGCGATCTGCTGTCGGGCGAGGGCTGCGATCAGCCCGGCGGGAATGTTCAGGTCTGCGAATGTCATCGGTCGTATGTTGCACTGTCAGCCGCCCCCGGGTCCCGCCGGATACGCGGGTTGACCGCGTCGGCGAATATGTGGGAAGCGGGCGGGTTCTCATCTTTCCGGATGAGGGCGGGGTGCTTCGGCGGCTGGATTAGCTGCCGCGGCCGCGTGTTACCCGGTCCCGCTGCACCCTCGGCGCCCGCGATGCACGGGTCTCCGCCCTCCGATACTTTTGCCGACGTGGCGCCCGGGATTGGCTAGGATTGAGCCGATAAAGAATGGGGGTTGATTCCATGAGCCGAAAGAGCCGCTCCGTCCTGCTTTACACCCTGGTTCCCGTCGTGCTGCTGGGTGGCGTGTTCGCCATCGTCCAGGCCGCCGGCACCGAAGGCGACAAATGGTCCGAACCAGCCACCTGGCCAGACAACAAGGTGCCGGTCGCGGGCGACAAGGTCGAGATCCCCAGTGGCAAGACCGTGGTGCTGGATGTCAGCCCGCCGGCACTGGCTGGCGTCACCATCGCCGGCAAGCTGACCTTTGCCGACAACGCCGACGTGGAGCTGACCACCGAGTGGGTCATGCTCCACGGCGAACTGCAGATCGGCACCGCCGAACGCCCACACAAGCGCAAGGCCACCATCACCCTCACCGACAACGTGAAGGGCGAGGACATCATGGGCGGCATGGGTGACCGCGGCATCATGATCTCCGGCGGCACGCTGAACCTGCATGGCGACCGCACCCACACCTGGACCAAGCTGTCGAAGACCGCCGATGCCGGCGCCACCTCCATCGAAGTGCTGGATGCCTCGGGCTGGCGCGTCGGCGACGAGATCATCCTCGCGTCCACCGATTTCGACCCCAAGCAGGCCGAGAAGCGCGCGATCACGGCCATCCGCGGCAACACGCTCACGCTCAACCAGCCGCTGCAGTACATGCATTTCGGCAAGGTCACCTTCGACGTGGACCAGCGCGGTGAAGTGGGCCTGCTGACGCGCAACATCAAGATCCAGGCCTCGGAGGATGCGGAGCAGTCGTACTTCGGCGGCCACATCATGGCGATGCCCT
>CAZWDR010000237.1:0-2074 GCA_964632365.1 uncultured Steroidobacteraceae bacterium | reverse complement strand
GCGCGTGCGTGTCGAACAGCCGCATGCCCGAGGGCGCGGCGGCGAACGCGCGCGGGATGCCCGCCGCAGTGGCGGCAGCGGCCAGCGTCGAAGCGATGAATGTGCGGCGCTTCATCATGGGAAACTCCTGTGGAAGGCCTGGCCATCGGGCTGATTTCCCGGACTATCCGGCGCCGTCGCCGCGGCCGTCTTGTCCGTACCGGAACAGGCCCTGTCAGAGAGCGGCGATGTAGCCGCCGTCCAGCGCAATGGTGCTGCCAGTCACATAGGCGCCCGCGCGCGAGGCCAGGAACACCAGCAGTCCCTCCAGATCCTCCGCCTCACCCGCGCGACCCATGGGCACCTGCGTCGCGATGCGCTGCTTCACTGCCGGTGAGCGGGTGTCGGTCAGGCGTGACGGGAACGGACCCGGCGCGATGGCGTTGACGGTGATGTGCTCGCGGCCGAGGCGCTTGGCCAGCGAGCGCGTCAGGTGATGCAGCGCCGCCTTCGAGGCGCCATAGGGATGCGCCTCCCAGTCGGGCACATGCAGGCCGCCGATGGAGCCGATATTGACCACGCGCGCCGGATCCGATGCCTGCGCCGCGCTGCGCAGTGGCGCCAGCAGCTGCTGCACCAGGAAGAACGCGGCGCGCAGGTTCACGTTCAGCACCAGGTCCCAGTCCTCGATGCGCGCGGTCTCGAGCGTGCCCTGCTCGTTCGCGCCGGCGTTGTTGACCAGCAGGTGCAACGCGGGCTCGCGCGCGATGAACTGTGCAGCGAGCGCATGCGGACCCTCCGCCGTGCCAAGGTCCGCGGCCAGCGCATGACACTCGCCGCCCTGCTGCATCAGCATCGCCGCGGTGTCTGCACATGCGGCCGCATCGCGGCCGGTGAGGTAGGTGCGCACGCCACGACGCACCAGCGCGCGTGCGGCCATCAGTCCCAGGCCACTGGTGCCGCCGGTGACCAGCGCCACCTTGCCGTCGATCGCAAACAGCCCGTCTTTCACCGCGTTGTCCTCTGTTCACACGCGAACCCGTCACGCGCGCGTGCATCACCACGCACTGATAACCCATGCGTTGTAACACCGGGCGTCCTTGACAGGCGTTGCGCGGCATCCTATAGGATATAGGAAGAACAAAGAGGGGGGACGCGACGTGGAATCCATCAAAGGTTTCACCACCCAGCCATCCCGCGCGCGCACCGCGGGGCCGGGCGCATGCAGCAGCATGCTGTTCGAGCGTGGCGACCTGGCCGAGCTCGCACGTTCCGACGTGGAGATGCAGGCCGGCGAGGTGGGACTGTTGCGCTACGCGCGCGTCACCTGTCGCAGCAAGCCGCTGGACCTCGTGCCGATCGCAGACGCCGGCGAGGCGCTCTCCGGCTATACGCTGATCCTGCAGCTGGATGGCTACGGCATGCTGTCGCAGTACGGCCAGTCCGCCCAGCTGTCGGCCGGTGACCTCGCGCTGTGCGACAACGGCGCGCCGCATCGCCACCACATCGCGGCCGGCTCCTCGTTGCTGATGCTGCGCCTGCCTGAGAAGGCGCTGCGCCTCCACCTGCCCTCACCCGACCAGTTCTGTGCGCGACAGCTGCCCGCGCACGCCGGCATGGCGTCGGTGGCCGCGTCACTGGTCCGCAACGTCTGCATCCACACGCACGGACGCCTGCCGGCCAGCGCGCAGGAGTGCCTGTCGCGCCAGCTGCTCGAGGCCGTGGCGCTGGCGTTCACGCTGGCCTTCGGGCAATTGATTGGTTCGTCTGCCGTGGTCGGTGGCCGCTATGCACGCGCACGGCTGTTCATCGAACAGCACCTGAGTGATCCGGACCTCGGCCCGCACACCATCGCCAGCGCACTGAAGGTGTCCGCGCGCTACCTGCGCATGATCTTCGCCCGCGAAGGCGAATGCATCTCATCCTATGTGCTGCGGCGGCGCCTTGAAGAGACCGCACGCCAGCTCGCCGACCCGCGCTGGCGCGGACGTTCGATCTGCGAGATCGCGTTCCACTGGGGATTCAACAGCGCGCCGCATTTCAGCCGCAGCTTCCGCGGGCATTTCGGCCTGTCGCCGCGGGAATATCGCGCGCG
>CAZWDR010000236.1:0-2083 GCA_964632365.1 uncultured Steroidobacteraceae bacterium | reverse complement strand
CGGCAGCGCCGGATCGGACCGCCGGTCGCGGGTCAGGGCCCGGTGGCGCTGAAGCACTCCGAATTCCATGGCGCCATGGGCTGTGACCAGGGTTCGGTCAGCTGCGTGCCGTCGCCGCCGGTGAGCCGCACCGATCCGTCGGCATTGAACATCGCCTCGGCCGAGCCACCCTCGGTGCTGAATCGCAGCTGCCCGGCGACGAAGCGGTCGGCGTTCTCGTCATACGAGAGTTCGCGGATCGTCTCCACCTGCATCGCGCCGGTGGGGCAGCGTGCCGTCCCGATCTGGTATTCCCCATCCAGCTGCATCTGCTGGTTGCGCCGCCCGATGCGGAAGGGCGCGGCCACGGAGCCGAAGCGGAAGCTGCCCTCGAATCGTGCGCCGTCGGGATAACGGATGCTGAGGTCATGCAACGTGACCTCGGTGGCCTCGAGGCGGCGGATCAGGCCGAAGAAGCTGTTGCGCTCGCTGGCATGGCTGCGGCTGAAGATGTAGTGGTCCTCCTGATAGACCCCGCCCGGCGCGGAGGAGCGCAGCTGGCGCTCCAGCGGCAGCGTCTGCGAGGCGCCGCTGCCGCGGTAGCTCACCGTGGCACCAACTGGCTGCTGCACGAGAGCGGATTCCTCGACTCCGTCCAGGCGTGTGAAGGAGGAATCCGGATCGGACGCCGGGCCGGTGTACTGCAGGCAGTTGCGATAGGTGACCTGCTCGATGGCCAGCGGCTGCTGCAGATAAGGGGATTCGACGGTGGCCGGCGTGACGTCGCGGCTGCCGCCGGAGGTGCAGGTGAACGGGGTGGGGGCCACTGCCGGCTGCGCGCGCGGAATCGGCGCGCGGCTCATCACGAACTGCAGGTGCGCGCGGACCTGGGCCGCCGTCGCGATCGCATCGGGAGCGGGGGCGGGCACGTCGTCACTGTCTTCATCGCCGCCACAGCCGGCCACTGCGGCCAGCGCGAGGCACAGCGCGGTGAACGGGGCGACCCGGCGGACAAGATGCGGCATGTTCAGCGTCCCCGCTGCTCTGGACGTGATGGTGGGTGATCGTAATCCGGCAGCGCGCGCCGCGTCGAGTTGCTACCAGTCGGGCCGGCCGCGCATTTTCTTCGCCTGCGAGCGGCGGACCTTGGCTTCCTGCCGCCGCACCACCGAAGCCTTCGTCGGCCGCGTGGCCTTGCGCGGCTTGGGAACCAGCAATGCCGCCTCCACCCGATCGGCCAGCTTCTCCAGCGCGCGGGCCTTGTTGCGCTCCAGGTCGCGGAACTCGTCGCTGCGCAGCTGGATCGCGCCGCGGCTGTTCAGCGCGCGCGCCAGCTTCATGCGCAGGCGCGCCTTCTCGACGTCGGACAACAGCGGCGAACGCTCGAAATCCCAGCTCGCCAGCGCGCAGCTGGCGACCTTGTTGACGTTCTGGCCGCCGGGCCCGCGGCCACGCTGCGCCTGGAACGACACCTCCGCGGCCAGTGCTTCGGGTGTGATCCTCATCTAGCTGCCGCTGATCAGGTCGGCCAGCGTGCGCGTGCCGCAGACGTCGCGCCAGGCGAGCTCCATCTGCTGCTGCAGTTCGAGCACGCCAGGCGCAGACAGGTGCGGCGGCAGGTCGGCGCCGATCCGCCGGCGGCGCGCGCACAGCACGATGTCCGCCAGCGGGATGTGGCCGATGTCGCGGCCCGGAAAGAGCCGCCCCTCGTCGGACTGCGCCAGAAGGCCGCTGCTCTCGAGCTGCGCGGCCATGTCGGCCACCGCAATGCCGGGCAGCGACAACGCGCGGCTGAGCTTCTCGATGTCCCAGGCGGGGTCGCCGGCCCGATGCCGCACGGCGACGCGCGCCATGATGTCGAGCGCCAGCCGTTCCTTTTCGTCGTTCGAGAGTTTCAGGGCCGCATGGCCCAGGCGCAGGTAGTTGGGATTCTGCAGGTAGAACGCCAGCTGCGCGCCGGCCAGCAGCACCAGCCAGCCCAGATAGGTCCACAGGAACACCGCCACGACGATGGCGAAACCGGCATAGACCAGCTCCAGGCGCGAGGTGTAGAGCACCATCGCGGTGAAGGCCTTGCCCAGCGCCGTCCAGGTGATGCCGGCGG
>CAZWDR010000235.1:0-2117 GCA_964632365.1 uncultured Steroidobacteraceae bacterium | reverse complement strand
CGTAGTAGCGTCCGGCGGACGGCGTGGCGAAGGTGCAGCTGCCGGCATTCGTGGCAGCCGTGGAACTGCAATCGGCGCTGCTGGTCACGCGCTGGCCGAAGCGCACGTACAGGTCGGCATCGCCGCTGCCACCGCTGAGCGTGAAGACGAGGTTGCTCGCGCCGGTGGGCACGTCCAGATAGAACTCGGCGGTGGAGTCCTCCTCGCCGCTGACCGTGCTGGCCACGCCGCGCGTCAGCTGCAGCGGTTCGGTGCCGCCCGGATCACTGCCGCCCGGGCCCGGATCGGTGCCGGTGGCCGCGGTGAGATGCAGCGATCGCGAGGTGGTGAGGATGCGGTTGCCATCATGCCGGCATGCCAGCCCGAGCACCCACGTGCGGGGCGGCGCGATATACCCCGACGTGCCCGGGACGCCGAGGCTGGGAGTGAAGGTCTGCGAACCGGTGGTCGCCTTCTCGGATCGCCACTCGGCCTTGCCGCTGGCGGCGCAGGCGGATGCCGTGGTGCTCCAGCTCGCCGTGACCGGCTGGCCGAGAGGCAGCGTCGAGGGCGACAGCGTGAAGGTCTGGGACGCGCCCGGCACCAGGTCGGGCCGCAGCAGCGACACACGGCCGCGGCCCTCCATGTGGCTGCTGTAGCGGGTGAGCACGTACAGGCCGTTCGCATTGACCGCGGCGCCGTTGATCGACTGACCCAGGGCTGCATTGTGGTCGAAGGATGCGGTCAGGTAACCCGGATGCAGCAGCTCGAGGTGGCCCTCGGCATCGATGCGGTTGATCTCGTTGCTGGCCGATCCGCGATGCAGGTAGAAGCGGTTCTGCGCGTCACGCAGCAAGGCACCACCCTGCACGGGCGGCGACATGTCGTCATCGCCGGCGACGTGCAGCACCTGCGGCGCGGCGCCGGGTGTGAACGAGAAGAACGTGCCGCCGACCAGGCTGTGGCCGGACGGCCAGCCGCCATCGCGTGTGACGCCGTAGAGTTTCTGGTCGGTGCCCAGCGCCAGTGCCACCGGACCTGTGCCGTAGGTGGCGCGGGTGCTGGTGCGGAAGGTGAATTCCACCTCGAAGTTGCCGCTGGCATCGAGGCTGAACAGGAAGCCGGCCGCGTCAGCGATGCCGGCCGGCCCGCCGCTGGCTGCGACGCCATACAGCTTCGCGCCCGGGCCGGGCACCAGCACCGGCTCGGCTCCACTGGAACCGCTGATCTGGTTGCTCTGGTAGCCATGCAGCTGCGTCCACGCTCCGCCGCTGCCGACGCGGAACACCTGCTGGTAGTTGGCGGCCGATCCCCCCGGGGTGTAGCCGATGCTGCCCACGCCATACAGGGCGCCATCGGCGCCCTGCACCAGGAACTTGATCGCATAGGGGTCTGCGGCAGACGGCGTCGCATGGGTGCTCACCGACGCGCCGTCCTTGCTGATGCGCAGGATGATTGCGCCGTCATAGGGTGGACGCACGGCAGCAACGTACAGATGGCCATCGCTGCCCTCGGTGAGGGCACTGGGATAGCGCGGCGTGGTGCTGCCGCTGCTGACAGGCGGAAAGCTGTAGAGACTCGTGTAGCTGCCATCGGCGGCGATGCGGAACAGCTCGCCGGCGCCATTGGCGCCGCCGCGCGTGCGCACGCCATACACCTGCCCGTCGGCGGCGGCATGCAGCGCGCCGCCCGACGCGGTGGTTTCAGTGGCGCTGAACTGGTGCAGCACGCGCGCCTCGGTGAGGGTGTCGGCGCGGGCGGGCTGCCCGGCGAGGCCGGTGATGAACAGGGATGCGAGCGCGAGCGTCCGCAGGGAGGGACCGCGGACATGGGACATGCTTATCTTCAAGGAGACCGTTCCTGTGCGTGCCTGGACTGGCCGCGCATTCTCGGCAACCGATCACATTGACGCGCCAACCTGGTTCACAGGTTTATTGCAGACGCACAATCGGCCGGGCGGATGCGGCATCCACCGCGGCCTGCTGATCAGAACTCCTTCCAGATCGTGTCGTCGGTGCCAGTGGCGTAGCCGGCGGCATGCGCGCCCGGCGCGCCGCCCCAGGGTCGACCGGCCTTGCGACGCTCGCGCTCACGCTCACGCTCGCGCGCCGTGGCGGCCGCGACCTGCCCGGCGGCTG
>CAZWDR010000234.1:0-2157 GCA_964632365.1 uncultured Steroidobacteraceae bacterium | reverse complement strand
TGGCGACGAAAGCACCGCGTCGATGGCGCTGGCCGACCTGCTGCATTTCCTCGGCGGGCATCCAACCCATCCGCTGGTACGACGGCTGCAGCGGTCCACCACCCTGCACCTGCTGCCGATCGTCAATCCCGACGGCGCGGCACGCTTCCAGCGCCGCAACGCACAGGGCATCGACATCAATCGCGATGCGCGGGCACTGGCCTCACCCGAAGGCACGATCCTGCATGCGCTGCGCGAGGAGGTGAAGCCGCATTACGGCTTCAACCTCCACGACCAGCAGGTCGGCTACCGCGCCGGCGAATCCCACCGCGGCACCGCGATCGCCCTGCTCGCGCCGCCGTTCAACCGGGCGCGCGACGTGGATGCCACCCGCGGCCGCGCGATAGAAGTGGCGGTTGCGGTACGCGCCGTGCTCGAGCCCTATGTGGGTGGCCATATCGCCAAGTGGGACGACACGTTCAATCCGCGTGCGTTTGGCGATCTCACCGCGCAGGCAGGCGTCTCCACCCTGCTGATCGAATCGGGCGGGATCGAGGGCGATGTCCAGAAGCAGCGCCTGCGCAAGCTCAACTTCCTGGCGCTGGTCGGCGCACTCGACGCCATCGCGACCGGCACGCACCTCGGCCTGCCGCACGCGCCCTATGACGAGCTGCCAGAGAACGGTGAGGTCTGGCCCGACATGCTGGTGCGTGGGGGCACCCTTGCGTTGCCGGGGATGCCTCCGGCTCGGGTGGACGTGGCGGTGGGCTTCGAGGATGCGCTGCTCGAGCGCGGCGGGAGCATCCGGGAGGTCGGCGACCTCGCCCACATGCGCGCCCGGCGCGTGATCGACGCGACCGGGCTGTACATCCTGCCGCTGGAACCGGAGCCCGACCGGGCTCCGGATACGACGCGCGAGTCCTTCGCGCGTGGTGCGCCGGCGCGTTTCATGCTCAGCCGCGATCCGCAGGGACTCAACGTCGTCTGGACACTCGCAGGAGACGTCGATCCGGAGGCCCCGCCGCCCCCCTCACCGCGCTAGGGCCGACGCGCGCGCACTACTGCGCGCGGCGGGTCACCTTGCGCACCGCGGCCTTCATCCCGGTCTGCATCTCGGCCATGGCGGCGACCGCGGTCGAGGCGGACGAGGCCTTCCACTCCTCGTAGGCTTCATCCAGTTCGGCGCGTTCCTCGGCGCTGAACAGCTTGCGCGCCATGGAGAACATGGTTTCTTCTTCTTCGGTGGCGTGGTGGTCGATCATCTCGCCGAAGACCTTCACCCTGCCGGCGAACTGTGGGGTGGTGATCTCCGCCGCGTGCACGTCGGGCAACACTGTTTTCTCGACCGCCCGGTGCTCCTGCACCGCCTCGGCGTGGGTCTTGAGGCCGTCACGATCCGCGCGCTCGGCGAACTTGGGATAGAACACGGCCTCTTCCCACTTCGCATGCGGCAGCAGGTTGGCCTTGATCTTCTCCAGCAGCTCCGCGCGCTTCTTGCCGGCGCGATCGGTGGTGGCCTCCATCGCCTCGAACAGCGAGCGGAGCTCGTCGTGCTCGGCCTGCAAGGTCTTGAGTATGTCGCGCTTGGCCATCGCCCTGTTCCTTCTGCCAGTGGACTGCGGACCATGGGGCAGCTGGCGTGGCCGCCACGTGATCCCGCTCACAAGATGCCAGCGCCTTTCGCGCGTCGTGCGCGAGTCCGCGCCGGCCGGTTGCGCCGCCGGAACGCCCGGCGGAGACGCCTTCGCTCGACCAAGCAAAGATGTCCTGGACATCAAACTTCAGGTCGCAAGCCTGCATTTGCAGCTGCCAAGCGTTACAATTGACACGTCTTGGCGGACTGGAGGCGGGATGATCACTGCACCCCAGCTGCGCGCCGCGCGCGCCCTGCTCGGCATCGACCAGCGTCAGCTGGCCGAGCTGGCGGGGGTGTCGCTGCCGACCATCCAGCGGATGGAGGCCAGCACCGGCCACGTGCGCGGCGTGGTCGGCACGCTGATGAAGGTTGTGGACGCGCTCGACGCGGCGGGGGTCGAACTCATAGGCAACGGCCAGGCCAGCGCCGGCCTCGGCCGCGGGGTGAGGCTGAAGGCGCCGCCGGAGTCCTGACCATGTTGCGCACCAGCCACCGCCGCTACCTGCAGATGTTCGAGCCCAAGCTGCTCACCGTGCTGCGCG
>CAZWDR010000233.1:0-2193 GCA_964632365.1 uncultured Steroidobacteraceae bacterium | reverse complement strand
AGCCGCTGGCGAATTTCCGCAATGTGGTGCCGGCGCTGCGCATCCTGCTCGATGAGCTGGGGCTCGATTTCTCGCGCCGGCGCCTGACGCTTTCCACCAGTGGCCTCGTGCCGCAGATCTACAAGCTTGCCGAAGAGGTCAATGTCGCCCTCGCCGTGTCGCTGCACGCGCCCGACGATGCACTGCGCAACCAGCTGGTGCCGATCAACCGCCGGCACAACATCGCCGAACTGCTCGAGGCCTGCTGGAAATACATCGACGAGGCCAATGGCCGCAGCATCACCTTCGAATACGTGATGCTCGACGGCGTGAACGACTCGCCCGCACAGGCGCGCGCGCTCGCGCGGTTGCTGCGCGGCCATCCGGCCAAGGTGAACCTGATCCCGTTCAACCCCTTCCCGGGCACGCAGTACCGCAGGTCGCGTCCCGAGGCCATCAAGACCTTCCTCGACCAGGTATTGAAAGGTGGTGTCATGGCGACGATCCGCAGAACCCGTGGGGATGACATCGATGCCGCATGCGGCCAGCTCGCCGGCCGCGTGATCGACCGCACGCGCACGCGCCTGGGCAGCCGCCCGGTGCCGGTGCCCGTGGTGGTCGCGCCGGCGGTGCGTCCATGAGCGTGCGGCGCCTGATGCCGGCGCTCGCCGCCGCCGCGCTGCTGGCCGGCTGCGTCAGTGCCGGCACCAGTGGCCGCCCCATCGATGGCGCGGCCGCCGCCGACTCCAACATGAAGCTCGGCGTGGCCTACATGAACCAGGGCCAGATGGCGCTCGCCAAGGAAAAACTCGAGCGCGCCGCCAAGCAGGATCCAAAAAGCGCCGAGGCGCAGTTCGCGCTCGGCGAGCTCTACAACCGTCTCAACCAACCGCGCGACGCCGACCGGCATTACCGCAATGCCATGCAGCTCGCGCCTGACAAGCTCGAGATCGTCAATGGCTATGCGACTTTCCTGTGCACCAGCGGCCAGACCGATCGCGCGCTGGCGGAGTATGAAAAGCTGATGCACAACCCGCTCTACAACCGCCAGCCCGCCGCGGCGACCAATGCCGGCATGTGCCTGCGTGACCAGAAGCGCAATGCCGATTCGGTGCGCTTCTTCGAGACCGCGCTGGCCAAGCAGCCGGACTGGATCGAAGCCGCCGTGCAGCTGGCCGATGTGCAGATCGCACTCGGCAATCCGGCGCAGGCGCGTCGCGTGGTCGACCAGTTCCAGTCGATGCGCAACTCCTCCACGATGCTCCTGATCGGCGTGCGCGCCGCGGTGGCGCAGGGCGATTGCGGCGCCGCCGAGGTCTATTCACGCAAGCTGCGCAACGATTTCGGCAACGCGCGCGAGACGCTGGTGCAGCTGCCGCAGGTGATCGGTTCCTGCGCGAGGAGCGGCGCACAGTGAGCGAGGAAGAAACAGGTTCGATCGGCAAGCAGCTGCGCGCCGCCCGCGAGCGCATGGGGCTTGGCGTGGCCCAGGCCGCCGAGCAGCTGCATGTGGATGAGAAGGTCATCGATGCCATCGAGACCGGCAAGTTCCAGGCGCTCGGTCCGCCAGTCTATGTGCGTGGTCACCTGCGCCACTATGCGGACCTCGTCGGCGAGCCGTCGGCCTCGGGTCGCTATGAATCCCTGAGCCTTGCACCACCCGACCTGCGCGCCGGCCCGCAGCTGCCGGGCAAGCAGCGTCCGCCGCGCAGGCGCTGGCCGCTGGTGGTGTTTGCCGTCCTGCTGGCGCTGGCCGTGGCCGCGTGGTGGGCAACCGGAGTCCAGTCCCGTTGAGTGCTGAACGTCTCGCCGCGATCCGCGGCATGAACGACGTGCTGCCCGCCGACATCGCGGCCTGGCAGCACCTCGAGCAGGTCACCCGCGAACTGTTCGCCGCCTACGGCTACCAGGAACTGCGCGTGCCCGTGGTGGAGCACACCGCGCTGTTCAAGCGCGCCATCGGCGAGTTCACCGACATCGTCGAGAAGGAGATGTACACCTTCACCGATTCCGGTGGCGACAGCCTCACGCTGCGTCCGGAGGCCACCGCCGGCGTGGTGCGCGCGGTGATCGAGAACGGCCTGCTGCGCGGCGCGCGGCTGAAGCTGTGGACGTCGGGCCCCATGTTCCGCCACGAGCGCCCGCAGAAGGGCCGCTATCGCCAGTTCCACCAGATCGACGTGGAGTGCTTCGGCTTCGCCGGCCCCGACATCG
>CAZWDR010000232.1:0-2203 GCA_964632365.1 uncultured Steroidobacteraceae bacterium | reverse complement strand
GGCGACTCATGCCGGTCGACTCGCTCGATCCTCCTGCTCCTTTGGCCTGAGCCGGCGCACTGCGCCGGCTCGCGCGGCAGGTCACCAGGTCTTCACCGCCTCAACAGCCTTCTGATCGGCTCAAATGCCGGACCTAAGAAGGCTGCTCCAGCGCACTCGCGACGATCTGCCGCGCCTCCTCCACGATCATTCCCAGGTGCTGCACATCGTGGAAGCTCTCCGCATAGATCTTGTAGATGTCCTCCGTGCCCGACGGCCGGGCCGCAAACCATCCGTTCGCCGTCGTCACCTTCAGCCCGCCGATCGGCGCGCTGTTGCCCGGCGCACTGGTGAGGCGCGCGGTGATGGCATCACCAGCCAGAGTGGCCGCGGTGACGTCAGTCGGTGAGAGCTTGCCCAGGCGCGCCTTCTGCGCGGGCGTCGCAGCGGCATCGATGCGCGTATAGCACGGCGCACCGTACTGCGCCGTCAGCTCCTCGTAGTGCCGGCCAGGATCCTTCCCCGTCCGCGCGGTCATCTCCGCGGCAAGCAGATTGAGGATGAGCCCATCCTTGTCAGTGGTCCACACGCTGCCGTCGCGACGCAGGAAGCTGGCACCGGCGCTCTCTTCACCACCGAAACAGATGGTGCCATTGAACAGCCCCTGCACGAACCACTTGAACCCGACGGGCACTTCAGAAAGCTGACGCCCCAGCCCGGCCACGACGCGATCGATCATGCTGCTGCTGACCAGCGTCTTGCCCACCGCGGCCGTGACGGGCCACTCCGGACGATGCGTCAGCAGGTAACGGATGGCGACAGCCAGGTAGTGGTTGGGATTCATCAGGCCGGCACCGGGCGTCACGATGCCATGGCGGTCGGCGTCTGCGTCGTTGGCGAAGGCGACCTGGAAGCGATCTTTCAGCCCGACCAGGCTGGCCATCGCATGGGGGCTGGAGCAGTCCATGCGGATCTTGCCGTCGTGGTCCACCGTCATGAAGCCGAAGGTGGGATCCACGCGCGGGTTCACGACCTCGATGTCGATGCCGTAGCGCGCGCTGATGCGATCCCAGTAGGCCACGCCCGCGCCGCCCAGTGGATCGACGCCGAGCTTCAGTGATGCGGCGCGGATGGCCTCCATGTCGATGACCTGCGCCAGGTCGTCGATGTACGGTTGCGCGAGATCTTCCTGCTGAATCGTGTTGCCCGACAGGGAGTACGCGGTGCGCTTCACTTCCCGATTGCCATCGCGCAGCAGCGCGTTGGCGCGCTCCTGGATCCACTTGGTGACGGCGGTGTCGGCGGGCCCGCCGTCGGGCGGGTTGTACTTGAAGCCACCGTCCTCCGGCGGATTGTGCGAAGGCGTGATGACGATGCCATCAGCCTTGCGCGCGGCGCCGCCGCGGTTGTGGGCCAGGATGGCGCGGGAGATCACCGGCGTCGGCGTGTAGCCATCGCCGGACTGGATGATCGTGTGCTGGGCATTGGCCGCGAGAACTTCCAGCGCGGTGCGCTGTGCGGGGCCAGAAAGAAAGTGCGTGTCCTTGCCGACGTACAGGGGGCCGTCGATGCCCTCGGCGCGGCGGTAGTCGCAGAGGGCCTGCGTGATCGCGAGGATGTGCGGCTCGTTGAACGAGCCCTTGAGCGAGCTGCCGCGGTGGCCGCTGGTGCCGAAGCTGACGCGTTGCGCCGGATCGTCCAGGTCAGGACGCTGGTCGAAGTAGGCGCGCTCGAGTTTTGACAGGTCAGCGAGGATTTCCTTGGGTGCCGGTTTGCCGGCCAATGGGGACAGGGGCAAAGTCATCTCCGGAAGGTCATGGGCATGCGGTGCGTCCAAGGATATCCCGGACGCTGCATGGAAGTTTCGGTGCAGCCGTCGTGAGTCGTGTACGAGCAGTGACAGTGCGGCGCCCACACGTACGTGTCGGCGCAAGCCGACGCCGGAAATAGCCCGTGCGGGGTCGCGGTGCAGCGCCTGGTCCGCAAGAATGGATGCGCGAACCATAAGAACTGAATGATCTTTCCGATCTGATTGCTTGCAGGAGAACGCCATGGACGTGCTATTGGTCTTGCTGTTGTTGGTCCTGCTGTTTGGCGGCGGCGGCGGACTTTACTGGGGATTCGGCTCCGGCTGGGGTCTCGGCCCCATCGGGCTGCTCGTGGTGGTGGTGATCGTCGCGTACCTGCTCTACGGAGCGCGTGGGCGCCGGGGACCTCCACTGTA
>CAZWDR010000231.1:0-2204 GCA_964632365.1 uncultured Steroidobacteraceae bacterium | reverse complement strand
AGGACAGCCGCCGCCGCCTGACCGGCAATCCGCTGCGCATCCTCGACAGCAAGAACCCGGCGATGCAGGCGATGATCAGCGGCGCGCCGCTGCTCACCGAGCACCTCGATGCCGAATCGCGCGACCATTTCGACGGGCTGTGCGCGATGCTCACCGGCATGGGGGTGGACTACGTCATCGATCCGCGCCTGGTGCGTGGCCTCGACTATTACTCGCGCACCGTGTTCGAGTGGGTCACCGACGCACTGGGTGCGCAGGATGCGATCTGCTCCGGCGGCCGCTACGACGGGCTGATCCCGATGCTCGGTGGGGAGCCCACGCCCGGCGTGGGCTTCGCGATGGGCGTCGAGCGCGTGGTGGAGCTGATCCGCCAGGCCGGCACGTTGCCGCCGCCGGCCACCGCCGATGTCTATGTCGTCGCCAGCGGCGAGCGCGCGACGCGCGCAGCGGTGGCGCTGGTCGAGCGGCTGCGCGATGACCTGCCGGCCGTCGCCTTCGAGATGAACCAGGGCGGGGGCAACTTCAAGGCGCAGTTCCGCCGGGCCGATCGCAGCGGCGCGCGCCTGGCGCTGGTGCTGGGCGACGACGAACTGGAGCGCGGCGCCGCGGCGCTGAAGCCATTGCGCGGCGAGGGCGCCCAGTCCGAGGTGCCGCTCCATGAGCTCGCGGCACGGCTGCCGGGCGTACTCGATACACTGTAGGACTTGCGAACAAGGGGTGGGATAGTGGAGCTGCTTTCCGAAGAGGAACAATGGGACCGGATCAAGGCTTGGGTGCGCACCAATGGCCCGTCCGTGCTGGTGCTGACGGCCGTGCTGCTGCTGGCCTGGTTCGGCTGGAAATGGTGGCAGGACCGCGGCCGCCAGCAGTCCCTGGCCGCTGGCGCCGTCTACCAGCGCGTGCTGACCACGCTGGATGCCGGCCGTCGCGATGAGGCCTTCGGCATGATCGAGTCGCTGCGCCAGGAATACCCGAAGTCGGTGTATGTCTCCGCCGCCGACATGATCGCGGCGAACGTGCACGTCGAGGCCAACGAACTGGACAAGGCCGTCGAGCGCCTGCGGCGCGTCGCCGACGGCGCGCGCGATGAATACCTGCGGCCGATCGCGCGCCTGCGCCTGGCGCGCGTGCAGCTGGCGCAGGGCCTGCACGATGCGGCGCTGGCGACCCTTGGCACCGCCGGAATGGCCGAGCACGAGCCGGCACGCCTGGAAGTGCGCGGCGATGTGCTGCTGGCGCAGGGTGACCGCGAGGCCGCGCTGAAGGAATACGAAGCGGCCAAGGCGCTGCTGCCCGAGGCCGAGAGCCAGGAAGGCGGCGTCGGTGAGCTGCTGGACCTGAAGATCGCCGACCTGCGCGGCGCGCCACTGCAGGGCGCCGCTGTCGCAGCCGCGCCTGCGGCATCCGCGACCCCCGCGACACCCGCTACCCCCGCGGCCCCCGCTGCGGCCCCCGCGGCAGAGGCTGAAACCGCCGGAGCCGACGCCACGCCATGAAGTTTCCGCGCCTTGCCCCCCTCGCGCCTGTCGCAGTGATCGCGCTGCTCGCCGCCTGCGGTTCAAAGAAGGACACGCAGGAGCCCGCGCAGCTGACCGAATTCCGCAGCACTGCCGACATCGAGCGGGTGTGGAGCGCGCGCATGCCCGACGCAAACGCCCGCCTGCGCGCCGGGCTTGGCGTGGCGGCGATGGGCGAGGCGGTGTTTGCGGCCGGTCATGGCGGCGACGTCACGGCCTTCAACCGCGCCGACGGCCGTCGCCTGTGGCGCACCGACACGCGCCTGAACCTCACTGGCGGGCCCGGCGTCGGCGAGAACCTCGTCGTGGTGGGCTCCAATGGCGGCGACCTGGTCGCGCTCGATGCCGCGAGCGGCGAGCAGCGCTGGAAGACGCGCATCAACAGCGAGATCCTGTCCGCGCCGTTCATCGCCAATGCCACCGTGCTGGTGCGCACGGTGGATGGCCGCCTGCTGGCGCTGCGCGCCGCCGATGGCAGCCAGCTGTGGAGCGCCGAAGAAGAAGTGCCGCGGCTGTCATTGCGCGGCACCTCGCGCCCGTTGACCGCGGGCAACCTCGCCGTGGCCGGCTTCGACAATGGTCGCGTGCTCGGCCTGCAGCTCGCCGACGGCGGCACGGTCTGGGAGGTCACCGTCGCGCCGCCCACCGGCCGCAGCGAGCTGGAGCGCCTGGTCGACATCGACACCG
>CAZWDR010000230.1:0-2220 GCA_964632365.1 uncultured Steroidobacteraceae bacterium | reverse complement strand
GGCGGTCGGCGCGCAGGTCCTCGTCGCGGAAGCACTTGACGATCTGGTAGTAGCGATCGAAGCCCGACACCATCAGCAGCTGCTTGAAGATCTGCGGCGACTGCGGCAGCGCGAAGAAACGGCCCGCATGCGTGCGGCTGGGGACCAGGTAGTCGCGCGCGCCCTCGGGCGTGGCCTTGGTCAGCATCGGCGTCTCGATGTCGATGAAGCCGTGCGCATCCATGTATTGGCGGATGGCCATCGTCGCGCGGTGGCGCAGGCGCAGGCGGCGGGTCATCTCCTCGCGGCGCAGGTCGATGTAGCGATAGCGCAGGCGCACTTCCTCGCCCACCTGCTCGTCGAGCTGGAACGGCAGCGGCTCGGAGCGGTTCAGCAGCACCAGCTTCTTCGCCAGCAGCTCGACCTTGCCGGACGCGAGGTTGGCATTCGCCGTGCCTTCGGGCCGCGGGCGCACCCTGCCGGTCACCTGGATCACGAACTCGCCGCGCAACCGCTCGGCGTCGCCGAACAGCTGCGGATCATCCGGATCGAACACCACCTGCAGCAGTCCCTCGCGGTCGCGCAGGTCGACGAAGATCACTCCGCCATGGTCGCGCCGGCGATGGACCCAGCCTGCAACCGTGACCTCCTGGCCGCCGAGGGACTCGTCGACCTGACCGCAATAATGGCTACGCATCGGATTCTTAATGGAAATTTTGCTGTGGGGCGGGAAAATTCAGGCTGCGCAGTATACTGATCCTTTGCCCCCGGCGGGGGCTCACACGTGGGGGAGAGCACAGCATGAATGCCCAATTGCAGCCCGGTCGCGATGAGGAGTTCCGCCTGCTGATCGGCGGAAAACTGGTCCCTGGTGCGGCCAGCTTCGAGGTCCTGAATCCGGCCACCGAGGAGGTCTACGCGTCCTGTCCGCGCGCGAACCTCGACCAGCTCAACCAGGCCGTCGCTGCGGCGAAGGCCGCGTTCCCCGCCTGGAAGGCCACGCCGCTCGCGCAGCGCGCGAAGCTGCTGAACCAGCTCGCCGATGCCATCGAGGCACAGGCCGCATCGCTCGCGCCCATCCTGACGCAGGAGCAGGGCAAGCCGCTGGGTGGCGCGCACTATGAGCTGGCCATCGCCGCCGGCAACATCCGCGGCTTCACCGCGATGGACCTGCCCGAGACGGTCATGTTCGAGGATGACGGCACGCGCATCGTGCGCCAGCGCCTGCCGCTGGGCGTGGTCGGCGCGATCACGCCGTGGAACTTCCCGGTGATCATGATGGTGACCAAGCTTGCGCCGGCACTGCTCGCGGGCAACACCATCGTCGTGAAGCCGGCCCCCTCCACGCCGCTCACCACGCTGAAGATCGGCGAGCTGTGCGCGCAGATCTTCCCGGCGGGCGTGGTGAACGTCATCGCCGATGCCAACGACCTCGGCGGCGCGCTGACCAGCCATCCAGACGTGGCGAAGATCGCGTTCACCGGTTCCACCGCGACGGGCCGCAAGGTGATGGCCAGCGCCGCGGCGACGCTGAAGCGCCTGACGCTCGAGCTGGGCGGCAACGATGCCGCCATCGTGCTCGACGACGTGGACCCGAAGGAGATCGCGCCGAAGCTGTTCTTCGCCGCGATGGTGAATTCCGGGCAGGTGTGCCTGGCCGCCAAGCGCATCTTCGTGCACGAGAAGGTCTACGACGCGGTGTGCGCGGAGCTGGCCAAGATCGCTGAAGGCGCCGCGAAGCTGGTGGGCAACGGCATGAGCGAGGGCGTGCAGTTCGGGCCGGTGCAGAACCGCATGCAGTTCGAGAAGGTGCGCGCGATGATCGACGACGCGCGCGCCCACGGTCAGGTGATCGCCGGTGGCAAGCCGCACGACGGCAAGGGCTATTTCATCCACCCCACCATCGTGAGCGGCCTGCCCGACAGCGCGCGCCTGGTGTGCGAGGAGCAGTTCGGGCCGGTGATGCCGGTGCTGAAATACTCCAGCATCGACGAGGTCATCGAACGCGCGAACAATTCCGAGTACGGACTCGGCGCCACGGTGTGGGCGAAGAGCATCGACCGCGCCGTCGAAGTGGCCAACCGGCTCGAGACCGGCACCGTGTGGATCAACAAGCACCTCGACCTGCCGCCCAGCGTGCCCTATGGCGGCGTGAAGCAGTCGGGCTTCGGCGTCGAACTGGGCCAGCAGGGCCTGGAAGAGTTCACGCAGCTGCGCATCCTGAACATCGCGAAGCAGTGA
>CAZWDR010000229.1:0-2285 GCA_964632365.1 uncultured Steroidobacteraceae bacterium | reverse complement strand
TTCCATCCCGAGCCGATCAGGTAGCCGCGCACCACCGCCTCGATGGGCAGCGCCTGGAGGCGCCGCGCGACCACCGCGCGGCCCTCCACCTGGTTGCGCTCCGCGTCATCGGGCAGCACGTCGGCCAGCGGGCGGTGGATCAGGTGGTTCGGGATGATGTGGCCGGTGCGCGCGAACCAGAAGTTCGAGATGGCGTTGAGGATGCGGCCCTTGCCCGGGATCGGGTCGGGCAGGATCACGTCGAATGCGGACAGCCGGTCGGTGGCGACGATCAGCAGGCTGTCGGCGTCGATGGCATAGACGTCACGCACCTTGCCACGGTGGATGCGGGTGAGGCTGGCAAGCCGCGACTCGTGGAGGGCGGCAGGAGGGGAGGTATTCAAGCTTGCTACCATAAACGAATGCAGTGGACGGGAAAACTGATCGGCGCCTCGCTGGGCATGGCATTGGGACCGATCGGTGCGGCGCTGGGCGTCGCCATCGGGCACAAGTACGACCTGATGAGCGAGAAGCGCGCGCGGCCCACCGGCGAGCAGTTCTTCCTCAGCACCTTCCGCGTGATGGGCCATGTCGCGAAGGCCGACGGCCGCGTCAGCGAGCGCGAGATCGGCGCGGCGCGGCAGGTGATGCGCGACCTGCGGCTCGATCCGCGCCAGGTGCAGGCCGCGATCGCCGAGTTCACGCGCGGCAAGGATGCCGGCTTCAACCTCGACGCGGAGCTTGCCGACCTGCGTGCCGCCTGCCACTCGCAGCCGGAGATCCTGCGTGCCTTCGTCGAGATCCTGCTGCGCTTCGCGGTGGCGGGCAGCGACATGCAGGGCGCCGCGCGCGAGCGCGTGACGCGCGCGGCGGGACTGCTCGGCATCGCGCCACCGCTGCTGGCGCGCATGGAGGCGGCGATGCGCGGCGGCCGCGTGTCGTCCGCGCATGATCTCGCCGAACGCACTGCGGCGGCCTATCGCACGCTGGAGATCGATGCCTCCGTCAGCAACGAGGAGCTCACGCGGGTGTATCGCCGCCTGATGAGCCGCCACCACCCGGACAAGCTGAAGGCCAACGGGCTGCCCGAATCCATGCTCGAGCATGCCAAGCAGCGCACGCAGGCGATCCGCGAGGCGTACGAGCTGCTGCGTGACCAGCGCGGCATCGGCTGATGCGGCTACACTGCGCGCCATGCCACGCCTGACGCCCTGGATCGCGCCCTCCATCCTCTCTGCCAACTTCGCCCGCCTCGGCGAAGAGGTCGATGCCGTGCTCGAGGCCGGCGCCGACGTGGTGCACTTCGACGTGATGGACAACCACTATGTGCCGAACCTGACGATCGGCCCGCTGGTGTGCGAGGCGCTGCGCAAGCATGGCGTCACCGCGCCCATCGACGTGCACCTGATGGTGCGGCCGGTGGACCGCATCATCCCCGACTTCGCGAAGGCCGGTGCTTCCATCATCAGCTTCCATCCGGAGGCCAGCGACCACATCGACCGCACCATCGGGCTGATCCACGAGAGCGGCTGCCAGGCCGGGCTGGTGTTCAATCCGGCCACGCCGCTGCACTGGCTCGACCACACGCTCGACAAGCTCGACCTGGTGCTGATCATGTCCGTGAACCCCGGCTTCGGCGGCCAGGCGTTCATTCCCGGCGCATTGGCGAAGCTGGCCGAGGTGCGCCGGCGCATCGATGCCAGTGGGCGCGCGGTGCGGCTGGAGATCGACGGCGGCGTGAAGGCCGACAACATCGGCGCAATCGCGCGGGCCGGGGCCGACATGTTCGTGGCCGGCTCGGCGATCTTCGGGCAGAAGGATTATCCGGCGGTGATCGGGGCGATGCACCGGAACATCGCCGAGGCGCTGACCCTCAGGGCCTGAGGGCCAGCGCGACGACGCTTACTTGTCGTCGTCCCAGTCGTCGTCGTCTTCATCGTCTTCGACCGGCACCATCGCCGCGCGCGGCGCGACTTTCGCGGTCGAGGCGGTGGCCTGCTGCGCCGGCACGATCACCGGCCGGGTCTTCATCTTCGGGCGCGCGTTGAACACGACGATGGTCTTGCCGGTGGCGCGCAGCAGGCCCTGGTCCTCGAGCACCTTCAGCACCCGGCCGGCCATCTCGCGCGAGCAGCCCACCAGTCGCGACAGCTCCTGGCGGGACACCTTGATCTGCATGCCCTCGGGGTGCGTCATCGCATCGGGCTCGCCGCACAGGTCCATGATCGCGTGCGCCACGCGGCCGGTGACATCGACGAAGGCCAGGTCGCCCAGCTTGCGGTTGGTGCGGTCCAGGCGCGTGGCCA
>CAZWDR010000228.1:0-2297 GCA_964632365.1 uncultured Steroidobacteraceae bacterium | reverse complement strand
CGGCCGACCCCACCGGGCGCGCGAAAAACGCCAGCGCAAAGGTGGCCAGCGACTGCAGCGTCGCGGCGCCGGGGTCGGAAGCGGGGAAGAACAACTGCGGGAACACCAGCACCGCAGCGGTGGCGTAGATGTAGAAGTCGAAGAACTCGATGGTGGTGCCGATCAGGCTCGCGAACAGCACGCGTCGCGGCGAATTTCCCGACATGCTCCCCCCGGCGGCGGCGCGCATGGCGCCGCGATGCTATTTCTCGACGAACGCCCTTTCGATCACATAGTCACCCGGCTCTCCGATGCGCGGGGAGATCTGGAAGCCGCGCTCGTCCAGCAGACGGCGCGTGTCGGCCAGCATCGTGGGCGAGCCGCACAGCATGAAGCGGTCATCAGCGGGGTTCAGCGGCGGCAAGCCGACGCGGCTGGCCAGCGTGCCATCGGCGATCTGGTCGGTGATGCGGCCCTGGATGCGGAAGGGCTCGCGCGTGACGGTGGGATGGTAGATCAGCTTGTCGCGCACCAGTTCACCCAGGATCTCGTGGTTGGGCAGGTCCTCGCTGATGAAACGCTCATAGGCCAGATCGCTCTTCTGGCGCACGCCGTGGGCGACGATGACCTTCTCGTAGCGCTCGTAGACTTCCGGATCCTGGATGATCGACAGGAATGGCGCGAGGCCGGTGCCGGTGCCCAGAAGATAAAGGTGACGGCCGGGCTTCAGGTCATGCAGCACCAGCGTGCCGGTGGGCTTGCGGCTGACGAGCACCTCATCGCCTTCCTTCAGGTGCTGCAGGCGCGAGGTCAGCGGACCGTTCGGCACCTTGATGCTGAAGAACTCCAGGTGTTCCTCCCAGTTCGGACTCGCGATCGAATACGCGCGCAGCAGCGGGCGCCCTTCCACCGGCAGACCCAGCATCACGAAGTGGCCGCTCTCGAAGCGGAATCCCGGATCACGGGTGGTGCGGAACGAGAACAGTGAATCGTTCCAGTGGCGCACGTCCAGAACCCGCTCGCTCGCAACTGCTGCCATCGCCCTCAACGCTCCGGGAGGAAAAAACGGATCGCAAGGCTAAGGGGTTTTCCATGACAGAAGAAGCCTGACGGCGATTGATCCAATAACCGGATCAGATAAGCGGCCGCGGGCACGCGGCCGAGCGCCGGCCCTACTTGATGCGGTTGACCCGCACCCAGCCGCTGCCGCCGCGGCTCTTGCGGGCCATGCGGTAACCGCCCAGCCGGCCGCGGTTGATCTCCACCGTGTCGCCCACCTCGACATGGAACAGGCTGTCCATGTCCATCTGCTGCCAGATCTGGCCGTTTTCCAACGTGATGCGGAAGACATTGCGGCGTGTTTCGCGAAGTTCCGCTACCGTGCCGCTCAGGCTGCGGGCCTCCTGCGGGGCGTCCTCGTGGGCGGAGCGTCGAAGCTGTTCGGCGCCAAAAGCGGAATCCGGCATAGCCGCCGCCGAGGGAGAGGTCTGCCCGGGCGTCGCTGCGGAGGCGGTCCCGGTGTCGGGTGGGGGCGGACCACCCACCTGCCCCGACGGGCCCCCCGATCCCGCCGGACCGGGCTGCCGGCCAACCCCCGGCCCCTGCCCGGAGCGGAACACCCCGTCGTAACAGACCAGGCGCTCGAGGCTGTCGGAAATGCCGGCGCAGCGCTGGGCGCGCTGCGCGGCATCTTCGGCCGCCCAGGCGGCCGGGCCCGCCAGCAGCAGCACCGTGATCGCAAGTCGCCCGGCCATCACGATTCTCCTGCCGGCGCAGCGCGGCTTCAGGCCTTGGCCGTGGGCTTGTCCCAGCTCTTCTTGCTGTCGTCGTTGCCCGCCACCGAATACAGCACCTGCGCATTGCGCGTCTTCTGGAAGTCGTCCAGCGACTGGCCGCGCATGGCCGCATAGATGTGCAGGTTCGTGGTGCCGACCACCGCGCCGAGCTTCTCCAGCAGGAAGAAGATCACGCCGTAGTGGATCAGCCCGCGCCAGTCGCGGCGGCGCACGAGATCGCGCTCTTCCTCGGTGAGTTCGTGCTGCGCGAACAGCGGCTCGGGATCGGCGAGGAATTTCTCGCGGAACGCGGGCTCGATCAGCCCGTGCAGGAAGCGGTTCAGGCGGAAGGCCTTCACGCTGCGCTCGATGGTGTACGGGTAGGTGCCCTCGAGCTTCTCGAGGCCCTCGTACTGCTCGGTCATGCGCTTGCGGTACTGCTCGACCGGCTCGCTGATCGGATCGTCACCGACGTTCTCGAAGATCACGCTGGCGATCGGCGTCATCGACGGCAGGTAGTAGGTCTGGTGCGTCTTCTTCACC
>CAZWDR010000227.1:0-2363 GCA_964632365.1 uncultured Steroidobacteraceae bacterium | reverse complement strand
GCGAGGATCGTCGAAGGGATGATGCCGACGAGCAGACGCCAGCGCCGCCGGAACATCGCCGCATAGTCGCCGAGCGTCTGGACCTTTGCTGGCTGTCCGGACATCAAGTGTTACTCCAGAGCATTTTGGGCGCGCGCTCGATGGAGCGACGACGACGCGGGGGACATCTTGATCGAGGTTACCTTGGAACGGGAGGGCCGGTCTACCGACCACGTCACCGTCCGACCACGTCACCGGGACGGAGGCGCCAGTCCGCGATAGCCGAAACCGAGCTGCACGATGTGGCCGCTCGCGCCGCTGACATCGTCCTTGTACTCCTGGTGAACATAAGAATAGCTGCCGCGGACATACAAGGTTCGCGACAGCCGCCGGGTGAGTTCCAGATCGCCGCGGGCGTAATCCCGGTCGCTTGATCCGGTCAGCCCCTCGCCCTGCGCGCGGGTGCGCAGGCCGCGCAGCGACAGCCGCATGTCGAGCAGCGGCCGCACGGCCCGGCGCAGTTCGAAGCGCACCTGATCGACGTTGCTGCGCGTTCCGTAGCTGGTGGGACTGAACGTGCGGCCTGCGACGAGCCGCCACTCGCCGACCTGGCCGCGACGGATGATCTGCGCCGACGGCCCGATGCTCGTGAACTTGTCACGCCCGAGATTTGCGGCGTCCACTTCGGTCTGCTCGACATCGACCGACAGCTCGCCCCGCAGCACCGGGGTCCATTCGTGCTCGACGCGCGCCGAGACACCCACGCCGGTGGTGGTGTTCAGGTCGTTCTGCGCCTCATAGCGCGCGTAGTAGGTGCCCAGCGCAGCGGAGGTGCGCGGACGCATGCCCCAACGCACGCCACCCTGCACACCCCACGCCTTGGCATCGAGCTCACGGGACGGAACCGGCGAGTCGCGCTCGGTGCTGTACCACAGCGCGCCGGTCTCGATGTCCACCTTCTGGCTCAGCGCGTGCGTGAACGAGGGCCGCACCTGCAGACGGTTCACCTTCTCGGCCGCGACGACGAGGCGCGCGGTGCCGTCGACGATGGGATCTTCCGGATCGAAGTCGTCGAAGCCGGCATCAATGATTTGCGCCCGGCTCGCGTCTTCCCGCGAATAGCTCCCGACGACGCCCCACTGGCTGCGCTGCCAGCGGTAGGAATTCTGCAATGAAAGCGAACCGCTCAGCCGCCCAAGGTCATCGCGATCCGGCACCTCCTGCAGGCGCAACGTCGGACGCAGTCTCGTGTCGCTGCGCTGCGTGCGGATGCCCCAGTTCGCGCCGAGGTCGGCGCGGAACCCCATCACCGTCTGGTCGCGCAGCGTTCCTTCGGGATCCGGCGTCAAATCCCAGTTGGAGTGGTACTCGCTGACCGCTTCGAGGTTCGGCTGGAAGTACGTGTCGGCGCCGGAAGCGGCGCCGGCGACGCAAAGACCAGCAACCACAACGAGCGCGCGCGCCGGGCCGCGCTCACGGGACGATGACGACATCGCCGCTCTCCAGGCGAACGTTCTGGTCCAGGTTACGGCCCTTGCTGACGTCGGAATACCGGAACGGGACGGAAATCTGCCGGTTGCCCTCATTGCGGACGATGATGATGTCGTTCAGTGCCGCGTAAGGCGTGGTGCCGCCAGCGAGGCTCAGCGCCTGCAGCACGCTGAGGCTCGGGTTCATCACGAATCCGCCTGGCTTGTTCACCTGGCCAATCACGTAGACCTTGTTGCCTTCGATGCCAGTGACCGAGACCGTTACCACCGGCTCCGGGATGAACCTCACGAGGCCTGAACTGATGGCGGTCTGGATTTCGGCAACCGTCTTGCCGGCGGCAACAACCTCACCCACCAGAGGGAAGGTGAACTTGCCATCTGGTCGCACGGTCACCGTCCTGGTCAGGTCGGGCTCCTTCCAGACGGTGGCCTCCACTTGGTCGCCGGCGTGCAGGCGATAATCTGCGGGTTGCTGCGCGAACACCGCGCCGCTGAAAAGGAGGATGGCGGGCGCGACGATCTTGGCGAGTCTTTGCATCTTGGGTCCCTTGAGAGAAGCTTTCTTCGGTTCCGGGGCGGCCGGTGCGACACCCGCTCAGTAGGCCTTGCGGTCACCCCGAAGCATCATCAATCCTGTCAACCACAGGATCTTCAGGTCTAGCAGAATTGACCAGTGTCGCAGGTAGTCTATGTCGTACGCGACCCGGCGCTGCATTTCCTCCAGCTTCGCGGTCTCGCCGCGACAGCCGTTCACCTGAGCAAGCCCGGTGATGCCCGGCCGCACCTTGTGGCGGATCATGTAGCCCTTGATGAGCTTGCGGTACTGCTCGTTGTGCGCCACGGCGTGGGGGCGCGGGCCCACCAGACTCATGCGGCCTTGCAGCACATTGACCA
>CAZWDR010000226.1:0-2370 GCA_964632365.1 uncultured Steroidobacteraceae bacterium | reverse complement strand
GTTTCAGAGGTGTTCCATGCCGCGACCGGCACGGGCTCCTTCACCCGGTCGCACCAGTTGAACACCATCTCCTGCAGCAACCGGACGGCGTGCTCGGCGTCGGCCTGCCGGCCGACCACTTCGAATCCGGCAACCATCCCATCCATTGGCCCATCCGCCCCGACCAGCGCCGTCACCAGCACACCGCGCAGCTCCAGCGTGTGCGTGGACAGGTCAACGGGCATCCCTTCGAGGCATCGGCGGCATAACAGCCGGAAGGTGGCGCGCTCCTCGTCGCCGCCAGGCGGGTTCTTCGGTCGGATGGAAGCCATGTGACCCCTCATTGGTTCGATGCGCGTGACCTTAAGGGGATGGCCGGGAAAGTGACGTCAGCCAATCTCCGCAATGCCGGAATCTGGGACATGCGTCACAGCCCGGTCCGCATGCAGCCACTGATAGAGCACGGGCAACACCACGAGCGTCAGCAGTGTCGCGGAGACAACGCCGCCGATGACGACGGTGGCGAGCGGTCGCTGCACCTCCGAGCCGGCGCCGGAATTGAATGCCATCGGCAGGAAGCCGAGCGACGCCACCAGTGCCGTCATCAGCACCGGTCGCAGCCGACCCAGCGCGCCGTCGATGACGGCCGCGTCGACACTGGCACCCTGCGCACGCAGGCGCCGGATGAATTCGACCATGACGAGTCCGTTCAGCACCGCGATGCCCGACAGCGCAATGAAACCCACCCCGGCGGAGATCGAGAACGGGATGTCGCGCAGGGCCAGCGCGGCAACGCCGCCGGTCAGTGCCAGCGGCACGGCGCTGAAGACCAGCGCCGCATCGCGTGCGGAGCCCAGCGACCCCATCAACAGCACAAAGACCAGCGCCAGCGTCAGCGGCACCACGATAGTCAGGCGCTGGCGTGCCGAGGTGAGCTGTTCGAACGTGCCGCCGTATGCGACCCAGTAGCCGTCGGGCATCGGCACGTCGGACTCGATGCGCTCACGCAGCTGCGCGACGAAACCGCCGAGATCCCGATCGCGCACGTTGGCGGTGACCACGACCCGGCGTTTGCCGTTCTCGCGATTGATCTGCTGTGGCGCCAGCACGGTCTGCACGGTGGCCACTTCACGCAGCGGCAATGCCAGCGGCGCGCCACTGCGCCATCCTGCGGGCAGGCTCGACTCGTCGGCGGCGCCATCCAGTTCCGCAGGCAGCGCAATCGGAAGCTCCGTCAGGGCGGCCACGTCCTGGCGGAGGGCTTCGGGCAGGCGCACCACGATGTCGAACCGGCGATCACCCTCGAACAGCTGGCCTGCGACCTCGCCGCCGATGGCCGTGGCCACGGTGTCCTGCACCGCTGCGGGCGTCAGGCCGTGTCGCGCGAGGGCGTGACGGTCTGGCACCACCGTGAGCAGCGGCAGCGCCGACAGGGCCTCGAGCCGCACGTCCGCGCCGCCGGGAATCTGGCGCGCCACCGCCTCGATGCGGTGGCCGAGATCGGCCAGGCGCTCGAGGTCATCGCCATGCACCTTCACCGCGACATCGGCGCGCACGCCGGACAGCAGCTCGTTCATGCGCATCTGGATGGGCTGCGTGAACTCGTAGTTGTTGCCGGGCAGGCGCTGCAGTGCCGCTTCCATCTCCCGGACCAGTGTGGCCTTTGGCTTGCCCGGATCCGGCCACTGGGCGCGCGGCTTGAGCATCACGAATGTGTCGGCCACCGAGGGCGGCATCGGGTCGGTGGCGACCTCACCGGTGCCGAGGCGGGAGAAGACTTTCTCCACCTCCGGAAAGCGGCGGATGTGGGCTTCGAGCGTGGATTGCATGTGCAGGGACTGCCCGAGGCTCGTGCCGGGAATGCGCATCGCATGCAGCGCGATGTCGCCTTCATCGAGGCCGGGCACGAATTCGGAACCGAGGCGGGTCGATCCCCACGCGGCGACAATTGCCAGCAGCGCGGCGCCGAGCACGACCGCGGCGCGGTGTCGCAGCGCCGCGCGCAGCACCGGCGCATAAGCGCGTCGCGCGCCGGTCATCAGCATCGTGTCCTGCTCGCGCACCGGACCGCGCAGCCACAGCGCGATGGCTGCGGGCACCCAGGTCAGCGCCAGCAGCATCGCGCCGGTCAGTGCCAGCACCACGGTGATGGCCATCGGGTGGAACAGCTTGCCTTCCACGCCGGTGAGTGCGAACACCGGCAGGTAGACGGCCGCGATGATGGCGAGGCCGAACAGACTCGGCCGGATCACCTCGGCGGTGGCCTGCGCCACGGTATCGAGGCGCTGCGCGCCGGTGACGGGCTGGCCGGTGCGCTGCTGCACCACGCCGAGGCGCCGCAGGCAGTTCTCCACGATGATCACCGCGCCGTCGACGATCAGGCCGAAGTCC
>CAZWDR010000225.1:0-2411 GCA_964632365.1 uncultured Steroidobacteraceae bacterium | reverse complement strand
GAGGGCCGGCTGATCCTCTGCGATGCACTGCATTACGCGCGCCGCTTCGAACCAGAGGCGCTGATCGACATCGCGACGCTCACCGGCGCCTGCGTGGTGGCGCTGGGTCATCACCACACCGGCATCATGGGCAATGACGACGCACTGGCCACCGAACTGGTGCTGGCTGGCGCGCGCGCCAGCGACCGTGGCTGGCACCTGCCGCTCACCGAAGACTACGCCGAGCAGCTGCGCAGCAACTTCGCGGACCTCGCAAACGTGGGTGGCCGCGATGGCGGCGCGCTGACCGCCGGCGCCTTCCTCGGCCGCTTCACCACCGGCATGCGCTGGGCGCATCTGGACATCGCGGGCACCGCCTGGGTGTCCGGCGCGAAGAAAGGCGGCACCGGCCGGCCGGTGCCACTGCTGGCGGATTTCCTGATCCACCGCGCCGGCGCGCACAAGGGCTAGGTCCGTGGCGGCATGGCGCAGATCCGTTTCTTCACGCTGAAGGCCGCCGGCGGCACCGACCGGCTGCGCCATGCCTGCCGGCTGACCGAGGAAGCCTATCGCGCCGGCGAGCGCGTGCTGGTGTGGCTCGAAGACGCCGCACAGCTGCAGCAGTTCGACCAGCTGCTGTGGACCTTCAGCGATGGCGCCTTCGTGCCGCACGAGCCACTGGCCGCCGATCCGGCCGACTGGTCCGCGCCGGTGCAGCTGCACGACGGCGCGGTGCTCGACGCACGCCTCTTCGCCAGTGGCTTCCACACACTGCTGAACCTGCGAGCGGCACCCGCGGCCGAGAGCCTGCAATTCCCCCGCGTGCTCGAAGTGATCGATGGCGATCCGGCCACCCGCGACGCCGGTCGCGCGCGCTTCCGTTTTTACCGCGAGGCCGGTGCCTCGCCCGAACATGTCGAAGTGACCACCCATGGCTGAGATGGAAAAGGCTTACGAACCGGCGCAGATCGAGGCGCGGCTGTATCGCGAATGGGAAGCGGCCGGCTTCTTCGCACCGCGCGAGGGCAACACGCCCTACTGCATCATGATCCCGCCGCCGAACGTGACCGGCACGCTGCACATGGGGCATGCCTTCCAGGACACGATCATGGATGCGCTGATCCGCCACCATCGCATGCGCGGCGACAGCACGCTGTGGCAGGTGGGCACCGACCATGCCGGCATCGCCACGCAGATGGTGGTCGAGCGCCAGCTGAACGCCGCCGGCACCTCGCGGCGCGACCTGGGGCGTGAGGCCTTCGTGCAGCGCGTGTGGGAATGGAAGGCGCAGTCCGGCGGCACCATCGCGCAGCAGCTGCGCCGCCTGGGTGCCTCGGTCGACTGGACGCGCGAGCGCTTCACGATGGACGAGGGCCTGTCGGCTGCAGTCACCGAGACCTTCGTGCGCCTGCATGCCGAAGGGCTGATCTATCGTGGCCAGCGCCTGGTGAACTGGGATCCGGTGCTGCGCACGGCACTGTCCGATCTCGAAGTGCTGCCCTCCGAGGAGGACGGCAAGCTCTGGCACCTGCGCTATCCGCTGGAGGATGGCGGCGGCCATCTGGTGGTGGCGACCACGCGCCCTGAGACACTGCTGGGCGATGCCGCGGTCGCCGTGCATCCGGAGGATGAGCGTTATCAGGCACTGATCGGCCGCCACGTGCGCCTGCCCATCGCCGACCGCCTGATCCCGGTAATCGCCGATGAATTCGTCGACCGCGCGTTCGGCTCCGGCTGCGTGAAGATCACGCCGGCGCACGATTTCACCGACAACGAGGTGGGCGCACGGCACGGCCTGCCGCTGCTGAACATCCTGACGCCCGATGCGCGCCTGAACGACAACGTGCCCGAGCCACTGCGCGGCCTCACGCGCGAGGCCGCGCGCGAGCGCGTGCTCGAACTGCTGGCCGCGGACGGCCTGGTCGAGCGCATCGAACCGCACAAGCTTAAGGTGCCGCGCGGTGATCGCAGCGGCACCATCCTCGAGCCGTTGCTGACCGACCAGTGGTACGTGAAGATCGCGCCGCTGGCGGAGCCCGCCATCGAGGCGGTCGAACAGGGCCGCATCCGCTTCGTGCCCGACAACTGGACGAAGACCTACTTCGAATGGATGCGCAACATCCATGACTGGTGCATCAGCCGCCAGCTGTGGTGGGGACATCAGATCCCCGCGTGGTATGACGAAGACGGCCATGTCTACGTGGCACGCGACGAGGCGGAAGCCGCCGCGCAGGCCGAGGCGCGCCATGGCCGCAGCGTGCCGCTGCGCCGCGACGAAGACGTGCTCGACACCTGGTTCTCCTCGGCGCTGTGGCCGTTCTCGACGCTGGGCTGGCCGGCGCAGACCGCGGAGCTGGCGAAGTTCTATCCCGGCAATGTGCTGGTCACCGGCTTCGACATCATCTTCTTCTGGGTCGCGCGCATGATCATGT
>CAZWDR010000224.1:0-2502 GCA_964632365.1 uncultured Steroidobacteraceae bacterium | reverse complement strand
ACATCCTCACGCGCAACCTGATCATCTTCGGCCAGGGCGCGATCCGCTGCCATCCATTCGTGCTGCGCGAGATGCAGGCGGCGCGCAGTCCCGACGGCGCGCGCAGCGTCGATGAGTTCGACCGCGCGCTGTTCGCGCACATCGGCTTCACCATCTCGAACGCGGTGCGCTCGCTGGTGATGGCGCTGACGCTGGCGCGCTTCCATCGCGCGCCGGGCGATGGGCCGATCCGCCGCTATTACCAGCACATCGAGCGTTTCTCCGCGTCGTTCGCGTTCGCCGCCGACGTCGCGATGCTGTCGCTGGGCGGCTACCTGAAGAAGAAGGAAAGCCTGTCGGCGCGTCTCGGTGACGTGCTGTCGTTCCTGTACCTGGCCTCGATGGTGCTGAAGCACCACCACGACAACGGCTCACCGCGGGAGGATCAGCCCATCGTCGAGTGGGCCTGCCGCGACCTGTTGTACCGCGCGCAGGAACAGCTGCACGGCTTCCTGCGCAACTTCCCGAACCGCCCGCTGGCGTGGCTGATGCGCGTGCTGGTGTTTCCGCGCGGCCGCACCTACTTCGCGCCCAGCGACCGCCTGTCGGCACAGCTGGCGCAGATCGCGATGGAGCCGGGGCCCTCGCGCGACCGGCTGTGCCGCCATGCATTCCGCTCCGCGGTGGCCGGCAACCAGCTCGGCGATCTCGACGCCGCGCTGCGGCTCGCCGTGCGGGCCGAGCCGGTGGAGCGCAAGCTGCGGATCGAGGGCGTGAAGTCCGGACGCATCAGGTCGCTGGACATGCCCGCGCAGATCCGCGAGGGCGCGGCGCTCGGCATCCTCTCCGCGGACGAGGCGGCGCTGCTGCTCGACTATGATGCGCGCATCATGCACATCATCAACGTGGATGATTTCGATCCGGCCGCCCTGCCGGCCGGGCCGGCACCGCAATGAACAACATGGGGAACCGCACGATGAAACTGCGCACGATCGCGGCACCGGCCGCAATGCTGCTTCTGCTTGCCGCCTGTTCGAAGGCCCCGGAGCCTGCCGACCCGGCACCGGCCGCGGATGCCACCGGCACCGCGGGCACAACCACCGGCAGCGCCGGCACCGGGACCACCGATGCGACCGGTGGCACCGGTGCTGCGGACGAGCATGCCAGTCACGCCGCCGGCGCATCCGCGACGACGCTGCCCCGCACCGCCGCGCCGGCGGGCGCACGGGTGTTCATCGTCAGCCCGAAGGATGGCGAGACGGTGACGACGCCGGTGCGCGTGGTGTTCGGCGTCGAGGGCATGGGCGTGGTGCCGGCGGGCGAGCGCAACGACAAGGCCGGTCACCATCACCTGCTGGTCAACACCGACCTCGCCGATCCGTCGATGCCGATTCCGACCGATGACAAGCACATCCACTATGGCGACGCGCAGACCGAAGCCATGGTCGAGCTGCCGCCGGGCAGGCACACCCTGCATCTGGTGATGGGCGACTACCTGCACATCCCGTTCGATCCGGTCATCGCTTCGCCGAAGATCACCATCAACGTGAACTGAGCCCGACTGCGAACGGCGGCCGCCACCGGTGCGCCGCTGCGACGCCTGACGACTCCATGTACCTGCAGTTCTATGGCCTGGCCGGGAAACCCTTCTCGATCACGCCTGACCCGCGCTATCTCTATCTGGGCGGCCGCCATGCCGAGGCGCTGGCACACCTGCTCTATGGTGTGACCGAGGCCGGCGGCTTCATCCAGCTCACCGGCGAGGTGGGCACCGGCAAGACCACGATGATCCGCTCGCTGCTGGCGCGGCGCCCGGACAACGCCGAGATCGCGCTGATCATCAATCCCGTCATGAATGTCGGGGAGTTCCTGCAGACGCTGTGCGAGGAGCTTGGCATCCTGCTGCCCGACGACGCGGTGGGCAACGTCAAGGAACTCACCGACATCCTCAACCGCTACCTGCTGCAGGCGCATGCGCGCGGCCGGCGCGTGGTGCTGATCGTCGATGAGGCACAGAACCTGTCGGCCGAGCTGCTCGAACAGGTGCGCCTGCTGACGAACCTCGAGACCGAGACGCAGAAGCTGCTGCAGATCATCCTGATCGGCCAGCCGGAGCTGCGCGAGACCCTCGCGCGCAACGAACTGCGGCAGATCGCGCAGCGCATCACCGGTCGTTACCACCTGGCGGCGCTGTCGCGCGACGAGACGGCGGCCTATGTGCGCCATCGCCTGCGCATCGCCGGGGCGACGCAGGAGATCTTCACGCGCGGCGCCTTGCATGAGCTGCATCGGGCCAGCGGCGGCATCCCGCGGCTGGTGAACATCATCGGCGATCGCGCGTTGCTCGGGGGCTTCACCGAGGACCGGCACACGCTCGGTGCGGCCATGGTGCGACGGGCGGCCAGCGAGGTGTTCGGGCGTCGTGTGCAGCCGATGTGGCTGCCCTGGGTGGCGACGGCGGGCGTCGCGGTGCTGCTCAGCGCCGGGACCTGGCTCGCGGCGTCGCGGCTCAGCGCGCCGGAT
>CAZWDR010000223.1:0-2505 GCA_964632365.1 uncultured Steroidobacteraceae bacterium | reverse complement strand
TTTCGGACCCGGGCAAAAGCGCCTCAGAGTCGCTGCCCTCCCCAATACGCCATGTCCGACCATCGCCGCCGCCGGCGTCGTTTCCCTTGGGAAGCGCGCGCACGGCTGCGACCGGGCGCAACGCAGCAAGGAGTCCCGATGAAACTGGCCTGGATCCTGTGGTTGGCCTCACTGATGTCGCCGCAGGCTGCCGATTCGCTGTGCCTGAGCACGACGCTCTACCTCGAGGCACGCGACCAGTCCGTGCTTGGCCAGCAGGCCGTGGCGGAGGTCGCGCTGCGGCGCGAAGAGAGCGGCCTGTGGGGCGATTCGATGTGCGAGGTGATCACCGCGCGCAAACAGTTCGCGCCCACCATCGTCTCGCCCGGTACGCGCATGCACAACACCGAGGCCTGGGCCCGCGCGGTCAGCGTGGCCATCGAATCGGAGCGCAACTGGGCGCTGCCGGCCGGCGAGCGCACCGAAGTGGTTCCTGGCGCCAGCCACTTCATGGCGCATGCGATTGCCGCACCGAGCTGGCGCAATGCCTACCAGGTGGCCACGATCGGCGACCACACCTTCCTCAAGGTGCAGCGGCTCAAGCCCAAAAGCTGACATCCGCAACCGGCGCGCAGCCTGTCCGCGCGGCAGACCCCTGCCGACACGCGGCCCCTTCCTCAGGCCGCGACGCCGTCTTCCGCAGCCGCCAGGATGCGCGCAATGCTCGAGGCCGCGCCCTGCGGGCTGGTCTTCTTCGCGAGCGCGGCCCGAAGTTCCGGCAACAGTGCCTCGAGCGCCGCATCGTCCTGCGCACGTTCCAGCTTGAGCTGCAGGAAGTAGCCCCGCACTCCGAGCTTCTCGCGCACCAGGTCGGTCATCAGCGCGTGCAGGATCGTGTAGCGGTTGACATCGCTCTCGCGCGGCGCGGCCGGCTCGTTCGCCGGTTCGGCGGTCGAGGCTTGCGCTTGCGCCGTCTCGCCTGAAATAAGCTCGAGCGACAACAGTTGCTGCAGCGCGTCGTCCGGCGCGTTCAGGCGCCTGGCCAGCTCCTGCAGTTCGGCCACGGTGCGGCGGCCATCGACGAGCAGCAGCAGCGAGCGCAGCCCCCCGGCCAGCCTGCGACTGCGGCTCTCGATCTCGGCCCGGCCCTGTTCGGTCTTCGCCGGCGTCAGCTGAGACTGCATTACGCCCTCCCGTTGTGCATGCCCCGTGGATTCCTCGCAGGATCCGTACCAGCCGGGCTCGCCTCAAGATGGGCCAGGCCGTGCGGCCGGCACCGGCAGCGTCTGGCGTCGGACAAGCGGTTTTCGCCGAGCTATGCGGCCGATGCCTGGAGTTCCAGGCGGTGCGGCCACCGGCATGCGTGCGTGCCTGAAGCGGCCCCAGGCGCGCGGGCTGCCAGCTTCTGACCGGCAGCGTCACCTTGCGCGGCGCCGGGCGTTGTCATCGGGGAGATGGGATGCGCGCCTACCCGCCTGCCTCGGGGCCGCGCTCGAGCGCGCGCCTGACCTCGTCCAGCGCCGCCGGATCATCGAGCGTGGACAGGTCGCCCGGATCGCGCGACTCCGCCAGCGCCTGCAGCGAACGTCGCAACAGCTTGCCCGAACGCGTCTTGGGCAGGGCATTGACCACGTACACGCGGGCCGGGCGCGCCACGCCGCCCAGCTGCTCGACCACCACCTTCTGCATCTGCGCGGCAGTCTCGCTGGCCTCCTCGTCCGAATGCGCGCGCTTGAGCGTGGCGAACACGATCGGCACCTGTCCTTTCACTGCGTCCTGGACGCCGATCACGGCGGCTTCGGCGACATCGGGATGGCTCGAGACCGATTCCTCGATCTCGCGCGTGCCCAGGCGGTGGCCCGCCACGTTGATCACGTCATCGGTGCGCCCGAGGATGAAGGTGTAGCCGTCCTCGTCGCGGATGGCCCAGTCCAGCGAGCTGTAGAGCAGTTCCTTGAAGTGGCTGAAGTAGCTGTCGACGAAGCGCTGGTCGTTGCGCCAGACGGTGGTCATGCAGCCGGGCGGCAGCGGTGGCTGGATCACCAGCACGCCCTTCTCGCCCGCCGGTGCGTCCTCGCCCGTGACCTCGTCGATCACGCGCAGGCGGAAGCCCAGGTTGGGCAGCCCGGGCGATCCGAAGCGCACCGGCTTCATCTCCAGACCGGGCATCAGGGTCAGCACCGGCCAGCCGGTCTCGGTCTGCCAGTAGTTGTCGATCACCGCCTTGCCGAGCACGTCGGAAATCCAGCGCGCGGTCGGCTCGTCCAGCGGCTCGCCGGCCAGGAACAGGTGCTGCAGCGAGGACAGGTCGCGATCGGCGATGAATGCCGGATCGTGCTTCTTCAGCACGCGCAGCGCGGTGGGCGAGGAGAACATCGTGCGCACGCCGTAGCGCTCGACGATGCGCCACCAGATGCCCGCGTCCGGCGACGTGGGCAGACCTTCGTAAATGATCGAGGTGGCGCCCGCGATCAGCGGCCCGTACACGTTGTAGGAATGCCCGACCACCCAGCCGATGTCGGAGGT
>CAZWDR010000222.1:0-2575 GCA_964632365.1 uncultured Steroidobacteraceae bacterium | reverse complement strand
CTGCGGCGCGAGCGCCAGCTCAGAACCAGAACGACACGAACACCTGGATGATGTTCGCATCCAGCGCATACAGCGGTTCGCTGCCGGCAGGCTGCGAGCCCGGTGGCCGGCCGCGCAGATCCCGGAACTCGTCGTAGTCGATCATCATGCGGCTCAGCTGCACGTTCGCCGTGCCACGCTTCAGCCACGGCGCGAAGGTCACGGGGAACTCATAAGTGGCGCCCACGCCCAGGGTGTGCCCGGTCAGCGCGGAGGTTTCCTTGTCGCGCGCCATGAAGTTCTGGGAGTTCCCGTAGGGAAACAGGTCGCTGAAGAAATCCGCGCTGTTCTGCCGATAGAAGCGATAAGAGCCGCTGAGCGTCCAGCGCCGGCCCGCCAGCGGATGCGTGTATTCCATGCCGGCCGTGTGCGCGCGCAGCCCCCACGTGTCGCCATAGAAGCGGTAATGCGCCTCGGCGGCGGCGCGCCACGGCAGATAATGCTTCAGCCGGGCCGAGCCGGCATTGCTGGTGCGCGTGCCGGGAAACACCTCCGGGGCCAGCGTCCAGGTGTCGCTCACCGTCCGGTAACGCATCGAGCGGTACGGGTTCTGCAGGTAGCCCTGCTCGGTGACGGTCTCGAAATTCAGCGCAACCAGCGCATTGCGCGTCAGCACCTGCGTCACGCCGACGCGGTAACTGCGCCGTTCGATGTCCTCGCTGAATGCCGGGTCGGTGGCATCGCCAATGTCGTCGCGGCCCTGCGAATAACCCAGGCTGACCGTCGTGAGGTCGCCGAACATGTCCTGGCTGACGCCGATCGACCAGGTGCTGGCGTCGTAGTCATTCTCGGCGGATTCCATGTACGAGGCCGACCACATCGACTTGCCGCGCAGGTAATCCACGGCGAGGCTCTTCTGCTGGCGTTCCTCGCGGTACTGGCTGGCGCCGGAGACGACCACATCCACCGATGCGCTGGTGATCGCATCGACGTAGTAGTTCGCCGTCGCGGAGAAGGAATCCCCCAGGCTCTTGCGCACCAGCACCGAGGGTCCCTCCACCGTGATGCCGCCACCCTCGTAGCGGTGGTACATCAGGTCGGCGCGATCCTCGGGCAGCACCGCGCCCTCGGCGCGCAGTGCTGGCATCAGCGCGCTGGCTCCGGCCAGCAGCAGCGCGGCCGCAGGCAGCCGCGACGTGCGGCCGCGTGCGGTGCCGCCTGCGATGTCACACCGCGAGGATGCGCCGGCGTCCATCAATTGCAGCCGCAGCCGCCGCCGGCACCGCCGGTGGCGCCCCGTGCGCCCTCGCGCACCTCGAATACATGGTCCATGTACGAAGCGCTGACCGGATCGGGGTCGAAGGCCATCACCGGATCGGCGAGGCGCTCGCGCTCATAGGGCTTGACCCAGGGCTCGACGCTGCCGCACGCGGCCACGCCACAAAGCACGGCCAGCACCGCCAGACATCCCGCCACCCTGCGTGTTCCGTTCACTGCGCTACTCGCGGATCAATGCCCGGATCTGGTCCAGGTAGGCGTTCTCGTCACCGGGCTTGTAGCCCTTGTGCACCCAGCGCAGGTTGCCTTTGCGATCAACGATCGCGGTGGAGGGCATGCCGGCCACCTGGTAGCGCTTGCTGACGTCGCTGTTCCGGTCGAACAGGATCGGGAAGGTCACCGGCGTCTTCTGCAGGAAGCCGGAGGCCAGTGAGGAGTCCGGCTCGACGTTCACGCCGAGCAGCGTGAAGCCCATCGGCTTGTACTTCGCATACAGCTTCTCGAGCAGCGGCATCTCCTGCCGGCACGGTCCGCACCAGGTGGCCCAGAAGTTGATCATCACCACCTGACCCTTCAGGTCATCGAGGCTCACCGGCTTGCCATCCATGCCTTCGAGGCGGAAAGCCGGGGCGGGACCCTGGGGTGCAATCGCCATCGCCGGCAGCGAAACCAGCGCGGCCAGAAGCAGCACGCGCATCGACCTGATGCCCTTGTTCATGATCAAGCCTCCCTGTCTTCAGAAGAACACGGTCACGCCGAGGTGCGCGCCGATGTTGTTGGTGAGCTTGTCGCGGCCCAGCAGGTCCGACTGGAAGATGCGATCCTGCACATCGATGTGGATCGCCAGCCAGTCGGTCGGCAGGAGCCGGTAGCCGGCGCCGAAGTTCACCGTGAAGCGCTGATCGCCCGCGAACTTCGTGCTGCCGATGCCGCCCAACAGGTACAGCGAGCTGTTCATGGCGAGGCTGCGACCGATGTAGACCTCGCCAGGGAACAGGTTGTACCCGAGCGAGAGCCCGTAGTACGTGAAGCGTCTCTCGGATGGCGCAAGCAGCTGCACGTTGCCGCCGAGGGTCTCGTAGCTGGTGCGCCCGGCCTTCGAGCGGCCGTACGAGGCCTGGAAGAACAGGTCTTCTGTCACATGGTAGGCGGCAGTGAAGCCCTGCACCGGGTTGGTGCCGAAATCCTCGATCGACAGCGCGCCATAGAACACGCCCACCTCGACGTTCTCGGCATCGATGCGCGCGCGCCGCACCTCGCGACGCTCGACCACCGGCTCGATCACGCGTGGCGGCAGGTCGGTGGGCTCGGCATCGGG
>CAZWDR010000221.1:0-2602 GCA_964632365.1 uncultured Steroidobacteraceae bacterium | reverse complement strand
CCGATCCACTGGCACCTGGTCGGCGATGCCAAGGGCCAGTACATCCGCAACGCGGCCATCCATGACACGTACAGCCGCTGCGTGACCGTGCACGGCACCGACAACCTGCAGATCGAGAACAACGTGACCTACAACAACGTGGGTCACTGCTTCTTCCTCGAGGACGGCATCGAGACCGGCAATCACTTCGTCCGCAACCTTGCGATCCAGACCAAGTGCCATACGTCCAAGCCCTGCGACCCGACCAACCTCGCTCCGTTCGGCACGAGCCCGGACGGCCTGAACTTCAAGACCACCGGCCAGGACTCGAAGGAGATCCTGATTCCTTCGGACAACACGGTGTCGTCGTTCTGGATCACCAATCCCGACAACGTCTACCGCGACAACGTGGCGGCGGGTTCGGACTCGACGGGATTCTGGCTCGCCATCCCGGAACATCCGATGGGTCAGTTCGAAGGCACCGAGATCAGCAAGAACACCTGGCCGCGGCGCATGAAGCTGCGGGAGTTCACGGGCAATGTCGCCCATTCGAACTTCGACGGGTTCATGGGCGATCGCGCACCGCGGGCCGATGGCAAGTTCGCGGTGGGCGGCTATATCTCGCTGGCTGATCCCTCCGACCCGAACAGCGCGCAGGTGGAATCGGTGATCGAGGATTTCACCGTTTACAAGAACCGCAACAGCGGCATCTGGGCGCGCGGCGAACTGCGTCTGTACAAGGGCCTGAAGATGGCCGACAACGGCATCGGCTTCACGCAGGCCTCCGGTAACCTCGGCCGTTCGCGCTACACCTCGAGGGTGGTCGACTCGCTGTTCGTGGGCGACAGCGACAACGTCGGCAACCCCGTGACGGCAGCGGAGAAGAAGGCCGGCCGCAGCCTGCCCTTCCCCGAGCTGCCGGACTTTCCCGTGCGCGGCTACGAGTTCTATGACTTCCATCATGAACTGGACAACAACACCTTCGTGAACTACCAGGACGATGCGACCCGCAAGACCGGGGCGATCTCCTACCTGCTGTTCACCAGCTTCGGCATGAGCACCAACAACACGGTCTCGCGCTCGAAGTTCATCAACGCCAAGCCGGTGTATTTCCCGCCCATCGACAACCGGTGGAGCAATGACGACTACGGCAACACCGTCTACAAGACCTCGGTGTTCAATGACCGGGACGGCACCATCACCGGCAAGCGCAATTCGTACATCGTGAACATCACCGGCATCGACGTGGACGACGGCTGCGAAGTGAAGCCCACCTGGAACGCCGCGGTGTGCACGGGCGACGTGGGGCGCATGGATGTGGGCGGCGGCGGTGCGCCGGTCGGCTTCGGCGGCTTCGGTGGCGGCGGCGCGCCGCGTGCCGGTGGTCCCGGTGCGGGCGCGCCGCGCGGCGGACCTCCTGGCGCCGGCGCGGGCCCGGGCGGTCCAGGCGGCCCAGGCGCTGGTGCGGGTGCCCCCCGAGCGGGTGGCCCCGGTGCGCGCGCAGGTGGTCCGGGCGCGGCCGCCGCGCAGCCGGTTGTCTATGCCATCGCACCAGGCGGCGGTCGCATCCGCGGCACGCCGGCTCCGTCAGGGCCGCCGGTCATCCTCAGCCGCAATGGCAAGCAGTTCACCTCGGAAGGCGAAACGAACGTCCGCGCGGGCACCACGTACAAGGTGACCACCGAACGGCCGTCCGTGAACATCACCCTGAAGGAACTGGATGCCGGCTCCTGGGTGATGTTCGAGCTGCCGGGGTTCAGCACCGCGAGCGCGGGCAAGGCGGTGGACAGCCTGGATGCGCTGCGCAAGGCCAGCGACACGGCGTACTACAAGGGCGATGGCGCGCTGTGGGTCAAGGTGGTGTCATCGGGTGACATCATGGCCACCGGTCCCACCCAGGGCAAAGGTCCCGGCGACACGCTGCAGGTCAGCCGTTAGTCCGCAGTTCTGATCCCGCCCCCGGCGTCGTGCCGGGGGCTTCTGCATCCGGGTTTCCGCGGTTTTCCGATCGGAGTCCATTCCATGCGCAGTCAACATCGTTCCTCTCTTGTCGCGTCGCTCATTCCCGCCTCGCTGGTGATCAGCGTGTTCGCGGTCCTGCATCCGCCGCAGGCCAGTGCGCAGTCGGCCAGCGCATCGAACTGGTCTGATCCGGCGACGTGGCCAAATCGCAGGGTGCCGGTCGCCGGCGACAAGGTGACCATCGCGAAAGACAAGGAGGTCGTCCTCGATGTGAACACGCCGGCGCTGGGCGGCGTGACGGTCGAGGGCAAGCTGCGCTTCGCGGACAACGCCGACGTGGAGCTCACCACCGAGTGGGTGATGCTGCACGGCGAGCTGCAGATCGGCACCGAGGCGAAGCCGCACACGCGCAAGGCCACCATCACCTTCACCGACAACGTGAAGGGCGAGGACATCATGGCCGGCATGGGCGACCGCGGCATCATGATCTCCGGCGGCACGCTGAACCTGCACGGCGACCGCACGCACACCTGGACGAAGCTGTCGAAGACGGCCGAGGCCGGCAGCAATGCCATCGAGGTGCTGGACGCCTCCGGCTGGAAGGTCGGCGACCAGATCGTGCTGGCCTCGACGGACTTCGATCCGCGCCAGGCCGAGAAGC
>CAZWDR010000220.1:0-2628 GCA_964632365.1 uncultured Steroidobacteraceae bacterium | reverse complement strand
TCACGACGCGCCGCGCGCTGATCGGGATCTCCTCGCCGGTCTTGGGATTGCGCCCCGGACGCTGGTTCTTGTCACGCAGGTCGAAGTTGCCGAAGCCGGAGAGCTTCACCTGGCTGCCGGCGGAGAGCGCACCGCGCACCTCTTCGAAGAACAGGTCGACCAGTTCGCGGGCCTCGCGCTTGTTGAGGCCAAGCTGGTTGAACAGCGCCTCCGCAATCTCCGCCTTGGTCAGCGCCATGAATCAGCTCCGCACCCTTGCATCCAGCTTCTCGCCGAGTCGAGCCGCGACGGAGGCCACCAGGGCATCCGCTTCGGAGTCGGTCAGCGTCTTATTTTTGTCTTGGAAAATCAAGCCAAAAGCGACGCTTTTTCGAGTTGGTTCGATCCCGACGCCCTGGTAGATGTCGAAGACCCGGAGGTCGGTCAGCAGCTCCCCCGCGGCAACACTAGCATGGCCCCTGATGGCGCTCAAAGGCGTGTCCGCCGGCACCGTCACGGCCAGGTCGCGCCGCACCTGCGGATAACGCGATACCGCCTGCAATGCAGGCAGCGTGGCCTTCAACGCATGCTGCAGGTCCAGTTCGAACAGCAGGCAGGCGCCGGGGAAGCCGCAATCGGCGGCCAGCTGGGGGTGCAGTTCTCCGACCCAGCCAATCGCGCGGCCGTCACGGCGGATCGTGGCGCTGCGACCTGGGTGCAGGCACGGCAGTGGCGCTGCGTCCCAATCCAGTTGCGCGCCGCGACCAGCCAGATCGAGCACGGCCATCACGTCGGCCTTCAGGTCGAAGAAGTCAGCGGCCTCACTGGCCGATGCCCACTGCTCCGGCGCGCGGGTGCCCACGGCCAGGCCGGCAAGGCGCGGGGATTCCGCGACCTTCGCGCCATCGCGATGGAACACCGCGCCGGATTCGAACAGGCGCACGCGGTCCTGCTGCCGCGCAAGATTCGTCACTGCCGCGTGGATCAGTCCCGGCCACAGCGACAGGCGCATCACTGACAGATCGGAGGCGATCGGATTGGCGAGGCGGACGGCCTCGACGCCCGGAAACAGCTTCTGCTGCAGCACCGGATCGACGAAGGCGTAGTTGATCACCTCGTGGTAGCCACGCGTGGTCAGCGCATCGAGCACGGCGCGCTCGCTGATGCGCGATTCGAGCAGGCGGCCGAAGCGCTGCGGCAGCCGCTTCGGGGATTCCTGCACCTGGTCGAAGCCGATGATGCGCAGCACTTCCTCGATGAGGTCGGCTTCGATGGCCAGGTCGAAGCGCCACGACGGCGGTGTCACGGTCCAGCCATCGGCATCTGCTTCGACGACGAGGCCCAGGCCTGCGAGACTGGCGCGGACGCGCTCATCGGCAATCTGCGCGCCGGTCACCAGCGCCAGACGCGTGCGGCGCAGGCGCACGGGCCGACGCCGCGGCAGATGTGGTTCTGAAACCGCCTCGCCCACCGGACCTGCCGTGCCACCGCAGAGCTGCAGCAGCAGCGCGGTCGCGCGTTCCATCGCGAGATGCTGGCCTTGCGGATCGACCCCGCGCTCGAAGCGCTGGCTGGCATCGGTGGTGAGACCGTAGCGCCGGCCGCGGCCGGCCATCGCATCCGGGTCGAAGAAGGCCACCTCGAGCAGCACGTCGGTGACGTCGCCGGTGATCGAGGTGCCCTGCCCGCCCATCACGCCGGCCATGCCGATGGCTCCGGAATCATCGGCGATGACGAGCACGTCATCGGCAAGTTCGACGGTGCGCTCATCGAGCAATGCGAGCGACTCGCCCGCGCGCGCCATGCGCGCGTGCAGCGTGCCCTGCACGCGCCGTGCGTCATAGGCGTGCATCGGCTGGCCGAGTTCGAGCAGCACGTAGTTGGTGACGTCGACCACCGGACTGATGCTCCGCAGGCCCGCGCGACGCAGGCGCTCCGCCATCCATGCCGGCGTGGCGCGGCGATTGTCGAGCCCTTCGAGTCGCCGCAGCAGGAAGCGCGGTGCCGCCGCCGGCGCATCGAGCACCGGAACCGGCGCATCGCCGCTGGCGGTCTCGAACGCCGGCACTGCCGGCACGCGCACGTGCCCGCCGGTCAGCGCCGCGACCTCGCGCGCCACGCCCAGCACGGACATCGAATCGCCGCGGTTCGCATAGGTCTTCAGCTCGAGCACCGCGTCGCTGCCCTTGCCCTCGACACCCTCGACCTCGAAGCCCGAGGCGGTCAGGCGGCGCGCCAGGTCACTGGGTGCCCACGGGATATTGATCCATTCGGCAAGCCAGGAGACCGGCAGCTTCATGACCAGCCTCCGCGGAACTGCCGCAGGAAGCGCAGGTCATTCTCGAAGAACAGTCGCAGGTCGTTCACGCCATAGCGCAGCATCGCGAGGCGATCGATGCCCATGCCGAAGGCATAGGCGGTGTAACGCTCGCTGTCGATGTCGCAGGCGGCGAGCACGTTCGGATGCACCATGCCGCAGCCCAGCACCTCGATCCAGCCGGTCTGCTTGCACAGCCTGCAGCCACGGCCGTTGCACTCGACGCAGGTGATGTCCACTTCGGCCGAGGGCTCGGTGAACGGGAAATAGGAGGGACGCAGGCGCATGGCAAGATCACGCTCGAAGAAGGCTTCCATGAAGCCATGCAGGAT
>CAZWDR010000219.1:0-2691 GCA_964632365.1 uncultured Steroidobacteraceae bacterium | reverse complement strand
CCAAGGTGCTGCGCATGCGCTTCGGCATCGACATGAACACCGACCACACCCTCGAAGAGGTGGGCAAGCAGTTCGATGTCACGCGCGAGCGCATCCGCCAGATCGAGGCGAAGGCGCTGCGCAAGCTGCGTCATCCGAGCCGCAGCGAACAGCTGCGCAGCTTCCTGGTCGAGGACTGATCCGGCCGGCCAGCATGGCCGGTGATGACGACTGGAAAGGCCCGCCACGTGCGGGCCTTTTCGTTGGCGCGGCCGTCACCCGTCGACCCCGCCCGGCGGGCGGGTGCATGCGGCGTCGGCCTACAGCGGCTGCGCCAGCGGCTGCGGCAAGGTGGCCCCATGGAGCCAACGCAACGACCGGGCTTCGTGCAGGTGCGCGGCGCCCGCGTGCACAATCTGAAAAGCGTCGATGTCGACATCCCGCGTGATGCACTGGTGGTGTTCACCGGCGTGTCCGGGTCGGGAAAGTCCTCGCTGGCCTTCGGCACGCTGTATGCCGAAGCGCAGCGCCGCTACTTCGAATCCGTCTCGCCCTACGCACGGCGCCTGATCGATCAGGTCGGCGTGCCGGATGTGGATGCCATCGAGGGCCTGCCGCCGGCGGTGGCCCTGCAACAGCAGCGGGGCGGCGGGGGCGCGCGCTCGTCGGTGGGCAGCATCACGACACTGTCGAGCCTGCTGCGCATGCTGTATTCGCGTGCCGGCCAGTATCCGCGCGGCGCGCCGATGCTGTATGCGGAGGACTTCTCACCGAACACGCCGCAGGGGGCCTGCCCCACCTGCCATGGGCTGGGCAGCGTCTATGACGCCACCGAAGCGTCGATGGTGCCCGATCCATCGCTGACGATCCGTGAGCGCGCGGTGGCGGCATGGCCGCCGGCGTGGCATGGGCAGAACCTGCGCGACATCCTCGTCACGCTGGGCCACGACGTGGACACGCCATGGCGTGATCTGCCGAAGAAGGTGCGCGACTGGATCCTGTTCACTGACGAGCAGCCCACCGTGCCGGTGTACGCCGGACTCACGCCGAAGCAGGCGCGCGCCGCGCTGCGCGCGAAGGAGGAGCCGAGCTACCAGGGCACCTTCACCGGCGCGCGGCGCTATGTGCTGCACACCTTCGCGACCACGCAGAGCCCGCTGATGAAGCGCCGCGTCGCGCGCTATCTGGTGGGCGGCACTTGCCCCGAGTGCGGCGGCAAGCGCCTGAAGCCGCAGGCGCTGGCCGTGCGATTCGCGGGGCTGGACATCGGCGAGCTGTCACGGCTGACGCTGGATGAACTGGCGCAACGGCTGGCATCTGCCGCGGCCGGCACCGACCCGGCGCTGCAGGACGAGAAGCGCCTGGTGGCGCAGCGCATCGCGCACGATGTGCTGGGCCGCGTCGCCGCGCTGCAGGAGCTGGGCCTGGGCTACCTGTCGCTGGAGCGCAGCGCGCCGACGCTGTCGCCCGGCGAGTTGCAGCGCCTGCGCCTCGCCACGCAGCTGCGCTCGCAGCTGTTTGGCGTGGTCTATGTGCTCGATGAACCCTCGGCCGGCCTGCATCCGGCGGATGGCGAGGCGCTGCTGGCGTCGCTGCAGCGGCTGAAAGCCGCGTCGAATTCCGTCTTCATCGTCGAGCACGACGTGGAGGTGATGCGGCGCGCGGACTGGCTGGTGGATGTGGGCCCGGGCGCCGGTGAGCGCGGTGGCCGCGTGCTGTACAGCGGCCCGCCGGCGGGGCTCGCGGCGACGGCGGAGTCCATCACCGCGCAATACCTGACGGGCGATGCGGCCCGCGTCACGCACACGCCGCGGGAACCACGCGGATGGCTCGAGCTGCGCGACATCACGCGCAACAACCTGCGCGACCTGCGCGCGCGGTTCCCGCTGGGCACCCTTGTCGCCGTGACCGGCGTGTCGGGTTCGGGCAAGTCGAGCCTCATCAGCCAGGCGCTGGTGCAGCTGGTCGAATCGCATCTGGGCCTGGCGGGCGCGACTGATGATGAACCGGATGACGATGCCGGCCCGGGCCCGCGCGCGCTCGAAGGCGAGGCGCCCGTCACGGGGCGCATCCACGCCGGCGCGGAAGGCATCCGCCGCCTGGTGCGCGTGGACCAGAAGCCCATCGGACGCACGCCGCGCTCGAACCTCGCCACCTACACCGGCCTCTTCGATCCGGTGCGCAAGCTGTTCGCGGCGACCCCGGCCGCGCGGGCGCGGCGCTATGACGCCGGGCGGTTCTCGTTCAATGTGGCGAAGGGCCGATGCGCGCGCTGCGAGGGCGAGGGGTTCGTCAGCGTGGAGCTGCTGTTCATGCCGTCGATCTATGCGCCGTGCCCGGTGTGCCACGGCGCGCGCTACAACGAGCAGACCCTGGCGGTGCGCTGGAAGAGCCACAGCATCGCCGATGTGCTGGGGCTCACCGTCGAGGCTGCCTGCGAGCTGTTCCGGGACGAGGCGACGGTGATGCGGCCGCTGGCGCTGCTCCGGGACATCGGCCTCGGATACCTGCGGCTGGGACAGCCGGCCACCGAGCTTTCGGGCGGTGAGGCGCAGCGCATCAAGCTGGCCACCGAGCTGCAGCGGGTGTCCTCCGGCACCACGCTGTATGTTCTCGATGAGCCGAGTATCGGCCTGCATCCGGCGGATGTGGACCGGCTGCTGGCGCAACTGCAGCGCCTGGTGGAGGCCGGCAACACGGTGGTCATCGTCG
>CAZWDR010000218.1:0-2691 GCA_964632365.1 uncultured Steroidobacteraceae bacterium | reverse complement strand
GTGGATTTGCCGGAGCCGTTGAGGCCCAGCACGCCGATCTTGGCGCCGGGAAAGAAGGACAGCGAGATGTCCCGCAGGATGGTGCGCTTGGGCGGCACCACCTTGGAGACGCGATTCATGGTGTAGATGTATTGGGCCATCCCGCAATGATAGTCTCGACTGGCCTTGGACGCCCCTTCTACAAGGGCCCGGGACACGGGTCAGATGGTGGTCATCGCCGACGAGGCGATCGGGCGGTATGGTTTTCCGAATGGGCATCCCTTCGGCCCCGACCGGCTCGAAGCCTTCCTGGCGCGCTTCCGCGCCGCAGGGCTCGACGCCCGCTGCCAGTTGCGCGCCTCGCGTGCGGCCACTGAACAGGAACTGCAGCGCTTCCACACGCCGGAGTACGTGCAGCGGGTGCGTGTGCAGTCCGCTGACGGCAGCGGCGTGCTCGATGCCGGCGACACGCCTGCATTCCGCGGCTGCTACGAGGCGGCCGCGCATGTGGTGGGCGGCACGCTGAACGCTGCCGCCGCGCTGTTGTCGGGTCAGGCCCGGCGCGCGTTCGTGCCAATCGGCGGCCTGCATCACGCTGTGCGGGACAGCGCCGCGGGGTTCTGCATCTTCAATGACATCGGCGTGCTGATCGAAACGCTGCGGGCCGCCGGCATCGCCCGCGTCGCCTACGTGGACATCGATGCGCACCATGGCGATGGCGTGTTCTATCCCTTCGAGTCCGATCCGTATGTGGTCTTCGCCGATCTGCATGAGGACGGGCACTTCCTGTATCCGGGCACCGGCCATGCGGCGGAGGGTGGAACCGGGGACGCCGCCGGCACCAAGCTGAACCTGCCGCTGCCACCGGGCGCCGGCGAAGAGGAGTTCGAGGTGGCCTGGGGCGAGGCATTGGCGCATCTGTCCCGTCTTCAGACGGACTTCCTGATCCTGCAGTGCGGGGCCGACAGCCTGGGCGGTGATCCGCTGGCGCACCTGCAGCTCACGCCGGCCTGTCACGCGCGCGCCGCGCGCGATCTGGCGCGCCTGGCCGATTCACAGGGGCACGGGCGGCTGCTGGCGCTGGGCGGCGGCGGCTACGACCGCGGCAACGTCGCCGCCGGCTGGACGGCCGTCGTGGAAGCGCTGCTGACCGCGTGAGGGCGGTTTTGGGTAACATGGGCGGCCTTTTTTGCCGCGGGTGCGAAGCCTTCCATGTACTCCGATTCGATGACGATCGAGCGTTTTGATCCCGACCTGGCGCGCGCCATCAATGCCGAGCGCGCGCGGCAGGAAGAGCACATCGAGCTGATCGCCTCGGAGAACTATGCCAGCCCGCGCGTGCTCGAGGCGCAGGGTTCGGTGCTGACCAACAAGTACGCCGAAGGCTATCCCGGCAAGCGCTATTACGGCGGCTGCGAGAATGTCGATGTGGTCGAGCAGCTCGCCATCGATCGCGCGAAGCGGCTGTTCGGCGCCGACTACGCAAACGTGCAGCCGCACTCGGGCAGTCAGGCCAATGCGGCGGCGTTCATGGCGCTGATCAATCCCGGCGATGCCATCCTCGGCATGAGCCTCGACCATGGCGGGCACCTGACGCATGGCTCGAAGGTCAATTTCTCCGGCAAGCTCTATCGGGCGCTCAGCTATGGCCTGAAGGCCGACGATGGCCGCATCGACTACGACCAGATGGAGGCGATCGCGCTGGCCGAGAAGCCGCGCCTGATCGTCGCCGGGTTCTCCGCCTATTCGCGCGCGCTCGATTTCGCGCGCTTCCGCCGCATCGCCGACGCGGTCGGCGCGTGGCTGCTGGTCGACATGGCGCATGTGGCGGGCCTCGTTGCCACGGGCCTGTATCCAAACCCGGTGCCGTTCGCCGACGTCGTCACCAGCACCACGCACAAGACACTGCGCGGCCCGCGCGGCGGGCTGATCCTCGCGCGCGCCAATCCAGAGATCGAGAAGAAGCTCAACGCGATGGTGTTCCCGGGCAACCAGGGGGGACCATTGATGCACGTCATCGCCGCCAAGGCCGTGGCGTTCCAGGAAGCGCTGCTGCCGCAGTTCAAGGAGTACCAGCAGCAGGTGCTGGCCAATGCGCGCGCGATGGCCGGCGCGTTCCAGCGCCGCGGCTACAAGGTGGTCTCCGGCGGCACCGACAACCACCTGTTCCTGCTCGACCTGTCGGACAAGCAGATGACCGGCAAGGATGCCGACGCCGCGCTCGGCCAGGCGCACATCACCGTGAACAAGAATGCGGTGCCGAATGATCCGCGTCCGCCGACCATCACCAGTGGCCTGCGCATCGGCTCGCCCGCCTCCACCACGCGCGGCTTCAAGGAGGCCGAGATGGTGCAGGTGGCCGGCTGGATCGCCGACATCATCGACGCTGCGGGCGCGCCCGAGGTCATCGCGCGCGTGCGCGGCGAGGTGGCGGCACTGTGCCAGCGGTTTCCGGTATATACCCGGTCAGTCGCCTGAATGAGCGCGAAGCATGCACTGTCCCTTCTGCGGACATGAGGAAACCAAGGTAACGGACTCGCGCCTCGCCGGCGGCGGGGCGCAGGTCCGACGCCGCCGCGAATGCCTGTCCTGCGGCGAGCGCTTCACGACATTCGAATCCCCCGAGCTGGTGATGCCGCTGGTGGTGAAATCCGACCAGCGGCGCGTGCCCTTCGACGAGGCCAAGCTGCGCGCCGGCATGGAGCGCGCGCT
>CAZWDR010000217.1:0-2708 GCA_964632365.1 uncultured Steroidobacteraceae bacterium | reverse complement strand
TCATGAAGTCGAAGATGCGGTTGGGCTCCTGGCGGAAGGTGACCGGATCGGGCTTCAGCGAATGGATCACGTCGGGGAACTTGATCGCGTCGCGGATGAAGAAGATCGCCAGGTTGTTGCCGACCAGGTCCCAGTTGCCATCCTCGGTGTAGAACTTCACTGCGAACCCGCGCGGGTCGCGCGCGGTTTCCGAGGAATCACGGCCGCCGATCACGGTGGAGAAGCGGATCGCCAGCGGGGTTTTCTTGCCGGCTTCGGAGAAGATCTTCGCGCGGGTGTACTTCGCCGCCGGCTCGTCGCCGATCTTCCCGTCCGCCTCGAACTCGCCATAGCAGACGAAGCCGCGCGCATGCACCACGCGCTCGGGGATGCGCTCGCGGTCGAAGTGGCTGATCTTCTCGAGGAACTGGTAATTCTCGAGCGTCGCCGGCCCGCGGCTGCCCACGGTGCGCTGCGACTGGTTGTTGCAGACGGGATGACCCTGGCGATTGGTCAGGCTGCGGTCGCCGCCGCTGCCGTGTTCGTTGTCGTTCATGACTGCATCTCCCGGTTGAGTGGCCCCCAGCATCCTTCATCCGGCGCCGCGCGGGGTGTATGCCACGATTGATTCTTCCGATCAGGCCGATAGGCGGGCCACGGCACGCCCGGCACCCATGCCACGGGCAAGGTCGAGCGCCGTGGCACCGTCGGCTCCGGCGAGCGCGGGCTGCGCTCCGTGCGCCAGCAGCAATTCGATGACCTCCACGCGGTCGAACATCGCCGCCAGCATCAGTGCGCTGCGGCCACCGGCGGGGCAGGCGTCGACATCGGCGCCTCCCTCCAGCAGTGCACGCGCCACCGCGAGGTCGCCCTTGAAGGCCGCGGCACCGAGCGGCGTCTGCCCGCGGTCATTGGCCAGCTGGGCGTCGGCGCCGTGCCGCAGCAGCAGGCGCACCGCATCGGCATGGCCGTGATAGGCCGCCAGCATCAGCAGGCTGTCGCCCTTGCCGTCGCGCAGGTTTGGCACCAGGCCCATGTCGAGCAGGCGCGCCAGGCGCTCGCCCTCCCCCGCCCGCACGAGCTGGAACAGTTCCAGGGCAAGCGCGTGGGTCTCGTCGTCGAGCTCCGGCGGCAAGTGGGGCGCGGCAGTGGGCGCATGGGTCGACAACCGGACCTCCCCGCATCGTGCGGATGCATGTGGCCCCGACGATAGATCCCCGGGTGTTAAGCCGGCATTTTTTCGCGCTCAGTAGGCAGCCGCGGCCAACAGCGGCGAGGCGTCGTTCCAGCGCTCGCGCCCACCCAGGCCGCGGATCTCGAACAGCACCGCCGCCCCGGCGACCGCGGCGCCCTGCTGGCGCAGCAACACCAGCGCCGCCTCCAGCGTGCCGCCGGTCGCGAGGACGTCGTCGACCACCAGCGCGCGCGCACCGGGCGGGAGCGCATCGACGTGGATCTGCAGCTGGTTGGTGCCGTATTCGAGCGCATAGTCCTGGCTCAGCGTGCGCGCGGGCAGCCGGCCCGGCTTGCGCACCGGCACGAAGCCCGTGCCCAGCGCCTGGGCCATGGCCGCGCCCAGGATGAAGCCGCGCGACTCGATCCCCACCACCGCATCCAGCCCTGCATCGCGCCAGGGTTCGCACATCTGCGCGACGGCCGCGGCGAAGGCGCCGGCGTCCGCCAGCACGGGGGTGATGTCCTTGAACAGGATGCCCGGGCGGGGGAAATCAGGGACGTCGCGGACGAGGGATTGCCAGGTAGTCATCGGGCATCTTCGGCATCGACTGCCTCAGTGGTCGAGCGTGGAAGAATACGGCACGCGCTGGACAGGCCATCCATGGGCCCGCCCCTTGATGCGGGCATTGCGGGCCTGATGCCCCGGTGGCGGCTTTGCCGCGGTCAGATCGACAGACGGGATGGAGCCCTACGATCGATCCCGATGCCAGATCCTGAATCTGGAGACGCAGTCCGTCTCCGGATACAGATAGACATTCGCCTGATAAGCGTCATTCAAATATTCGTATGCGCCTGGCGCAAGAGCCCGCCAAGGGTCGCCAAGTGCGCGCCAGGCCTGATCCTCGGTGAAACATGGCTGATCGCTGAGATCGAACCAGATCACATCGTCCGCCCCATTTCCCCCGGCGTCCGTAACAGTGGCGTCGGTCAAGCGGACCAGTGTCCCATGATGATGCGGCGCGCTCACGCCGGTGAAACCGAGGTTCCGCGCAGCAACAAGGAGCGCCTGCGGGTCCTCCTTGGCAATTCGAGCAAGAATCACGCCTAGGGACGATTCTTGCGAAGCCTGTCCGTCCGAGAGGCCTGCCTGGCGGTTTACGCAGCCGAGCGTCAACGCCAGAAGGCTTGCTGCGCCAAGACCGATCGCAAGCTTGGAGCCCATGTTCAACCTGCCTATCGCAGAATTCCTGTGCGAATTTATCGCACTGCTTCACAACGGGTAGGACTTTGACATCGCAATCCTACCCGCAGCGCATGCCCTCTCTCGAAAGACGGTGCGGTTCGGGAAAGTAGCGCAACCCGTTGGGTCCGCCGCTACCAGTCGGTGGGCCGGTAATCCTTGAGGAACTGGCCCCAGACGTGGTTGCCGGTGTTCAGCCCGTCGATGATCGGGTCAACGATGCGCGCGGCGCCGTCGACGATGTCGAGCGGCGGGTGGAAGCGCTCCTCGATGATCTTGCGCGCGGCGATCTCGACCGGATCCTCGTCGGTCA
>CAZWDR010000216.1:0-2741 GCA_964632365.1 uncultured Steroidobacteraceae bacterium | reverse complement strand
TGCCGCCTGGCCGGCATCTCCGTGGTGGAATTCATCTCGTTCATGGAGCGGGAAACCGGCCGGATCCACCTCGACCTGCTGTCGCCCGGCTGGATGATCTTCGGGGAGGGCTTCCGCCGTGATGGCTTTCGCCTGTTCACGGCGCGCGCGCTGGATTTTTTCGCGAGCGGCTTCCTGCTGCTGGCCACCTCGCCGGTCATGCTGCTGACCGCGCTGGCCATCTGGCTGGAAGATGGCCACAAGGGCGGCGGCATCTTCTACCGCCAGCGGCGGGTGGGTTATGAGGGCAGGGTCTTCGACCTGATCAAATTCCGCAGCATGCGGGCCAACGCCGAGGCGGCCGGTGCGCAGTGGGCACAGAAGGATGATCCGCGCGTCACCCGCGTCGGGGCGTTCATCCGCAAGACGCGCATCGATGAGCTGCCGCAGCTGTTCAACGTGATGGCCGGACACATGGGTTTCGTGGGGCCGCGGCCGGAGCGGCCGGAGTTCGTCGGGCAGCTGGAGGAGAAGATTCCCTATTACGCCCAGCGCCACACGGTGAAGCCGGGGCTCACGGGCTGGGCGCAGATCTGCTACCCCTATGGTTCATCCATCGACGATGCGAAGCAGAAGCTGCAGTACGACCTTTATTACGTGAAGAACCACAATCTGTTCTTTGACCTGACGATCCTCGTGCAGACCGTCGAGGTGGTGGTCATGGGGAAGGGCGCACGCTGACGCCTGGCTTCCGGGCCGCCGTCGGCGGATGGCCGGAGGCGCTTGAGCGCGATTGGGGCTCGCTGTAGGCTCCGCCCGCTCATCTGCCATGGAGGTATCACTGGATGTCCGTCTTCACCCACGTCGTCGTCGGCACGAACGACCTCGACCGCGCACGCAAGTTCTATGACGCCGTCTTCCCCGCCCTGGGCCTGAAGTACATGGGCCAGATGGGCGAACACGCCCACATGTATGGCGTCGACAACCCCGCCTTCATGGTGACCCGTCCGCGCAACGGCGAGTCGGCCTGTTTCGCCAATGGCGGCACGATCGGATTTGCGGCCCCGACACGCGCTGCGGTGGACCAGTTCCATGCCGCGGCGCTCGCCAATGGCGGCAGCTGTGAAGGCGCGCCCGGCCCGCGGCCGTTCTCGCCGACAGCCTATGGCGCGTATGTGCGCGACCCGGACGGCAACAAGCTCACCACGTATTGCTTCGCGCCGGCCTGAGGCTGGCGCAGCGCGCGCTCACGCGTCGCTGAGCGCGCGCCACATGCCGGTGTAGCCCTTGCCCTGGGCCTTGACCTCGTAGAGCGCGGCATCGGCGCGGGCCAGCAGCACCTCTGGCTCGCGGCCCTGTTCGGGCGCCAGGCACAGGCCGACGCTGCAGCCGATGCGCACGGCGCGGCCGTCTGCAAGCCGATGCTCGCGGGCGATCGCGGCGATGATCTCGTCGGCCACGCCACGCGCGGTCAGTGCATCGGCGTCATGCAGCAGCGCGACGAACTCATCACCACCGATGCGCGCGACCAGTTCGTCGGGGCCTGCGACGCGCCGCAGGCTGTCGGCAACCCGCTGCAGGATCTCGTCGCCCGCGGCGTGCCCGTGGCTGTCGTTCACGGCCTTGAAGCCATCCAGATCGATGTAGAGCACGGCGAAGACGCGGCCGCGGGTGCGCGCGCCGGGCTCCGGCAGCTCGGCGCAGATGTCGGCCATGCGCTGCATCAGCTCGGCGCGGTTGGCGAGCCCGGTCAGGTGGTCGGTCTGCGCCTTGCGCCGCAGGTGCTCGCCGGAGGAGATGGCGGCGTGCAGCGCTTCGCGGTTCTGGAAGATGAAGCTGGCGATGACCACGGCCGCGAAGGCCAGCGCGATGGCCGCGACGATGTTCGCGCCGCCGGCGGCCATCAGCGTGAGGAACGGTGGCAGCACCGAGATGGTCATCACCGTGAGGGCGAGGCGCGGCACCACGGCCCAGCGCGTTGCGATGCCGGCGAGCACGCCCATCTGGCCCGAGAGGCCCATCGTCGACAGCGCCACATCGCCGGTGGCCAGGCACATCGCGCAGCCGAACCCGAACATCACCATTGCCATGCCGCTGGGCAGCATCACCGACAGGAACGGCTGCAGCTGGTGATGCCGGCGCTCCCAGTAGGGCAGCACGGCGCGCCAGCCCACCAGCGCCAGCGACAGCACCAGCCACGCCCACGCCCACGGGGCGCGGGTGATGTAGACGGTGGCCCCGCAGATGACCAGCAGCGTGACGGTGTAGAACGCCAGCGACAGCTTCGTGGTCGGGATGGTCTCGAGCATGCGCTCTTGCACCCGCGGCGGCGCGTCGGCCAGGCTGCCCAGAATCAGGCGCAGCAAGAATCCCTTCCTCGGAGGCGGTTCAGTGGGCAAGAGACCTTCCAGTCGATGGGCCGGGCATCCAGCGCCGGCGACCTGCTGTGATATTCTTCCTGATCTATTGCCTCGCGGCAAAGAAGAATTTGGGGGCGGTGACATCACGGACCACAGCGATCCGGTCGTGCCTGAGGCACGCCGCGGACTGCTGCGCGCCCGTTGACGTGACACCCGACTGGCCGGCCCGCGCCCGAGCACGGCGCTGACCGGCCGCAACGCTGAAAAAGACGAGAAGAGGGAAGCACACATGGCGGGCACTGTTGGCGGTACCAACCCGATCACGGTCATCGACGAAAACCCCATGAGCGGACGCCAGTGGACGGTGGTCGGCCTGATGGTGTTCCTGAATGCGCTGGATGG
>CAZWDR010000215.1:0-2744 GCA_964632365.1 uncultured Steroidobacteraceae bacterium | reverse complement strand
GCGGACGCCAGTGGACGGTGGTCGGCCTGATGGTGTTCCTGAATGCGCTGGATGGGTTCGACGTGCTTTCCAGTGCGTTTGCCGCGCCGGGCATCTCGAACGAGTGGGGCATCCCGCGGTCCGAGCTGGGCGTGGTGCTGTCGGCAGAACTGGTGGGCATGGGCTTCGGCTCGGTGCTGCTGGGCGGCCTTGCGGACAAGGCCGGCCGCAAGCCGGCCATGCTGATCTGCCTCGTGATCATGGCGCTGGGCATGTACCTGGCGCATTCCGCCAGTGCGGTGTGGCCACTGACCTTCTACCGCCTGTTCACGGGCCTGGGCATCGGCGGCATGCTGGCGGCGACCAATGCCGTGGTGGCCGAATCGAGCAGTCGCGCATCACGCAGCCTCGCCATGTCGCTGTACGTCATCGGCTACCCGATCGGGGGTGTGCTGGGTGGCATTGCCGCGCAGGAATGGCTGCTGGTGCAATACGACTGGCGCGCGGTGTTCCTGTTCGGCGCGGTCGTCACCGCGGCGATGATTCCGCTGGTGATGTGGCTGGTGCCTGAAACCCCGGCCTTCTTCGCGGCACGCCGCAAGCCAAACGCGCTGGAGCGCATCAACAAGTCGCTGCGCGCGCTGCGCCAGCCACCGATCGATTCGCTGCCGGTGATCGAAGCGAAGGGTCCGAAGCCCAAGGTCATGGACATCCTCACCAAGCCCGGCCTGCGCACGGTGACCTGGCTGCTGGCACTGGGCTACATGTTCCACACGCTGACCTTCTATTTCATCCTGAAGTTCGCCGTGCAGATCGTCTCCGACTCCGGCTTCTCGCAGCCCGATGCGGCCAGCACGCTGACCTGGGCCAACGTGGGTGGCGCGATCGGCGGCATGCTGTTCGGCTTCCTGCTGAAGAAGTGGGACATCAAGGGACCGACGATCGGTGCGATGCTGCTGGGCTGCGTGGCGGTGGTGTGGTTCGGCACGGGGCACGACACCCTGGCCGAATGGCGGCTGTCGACGTTCCTGACGATGTTCTTCCTGAACGCCGCGATCGTCGGCTTCTACGCGGCATTCGCGCGCGGCTTCCCGGCCTATGCGCGCGCCACGGGCACGGGCTTCGCGCTGGGCATCGGCCGCGCCGGCGCGGCCGGGTCCCCGATTCTCGCGGGCGCGCTGTTCGTCGCGCTGGGTAACCAGAACCTGCAGACGGTGTCGGTGATCATGACGGTGGGTTCGCTGATGGCGGTGGTGATGCTGTTGCTGCTGCCGCTGCGGGATGCAGACCGTGACCTCGATGCGGAAATCGCCGCATCGAAGGCGGGTGTGCTGTGACCGGCACCATCCAGCGGATCGAATCCGGCGCGCGCATGTCGCAGGCCGTGGTGGCCAACGGCATGGTCTATCTGGCCGGCCAGGTGGCGCCCGATCCGTCGACGGGCGTCGAAGACCAGACCCGCCAGGTGCTGGGCGAGATCGACCGGCTGCTGGCGATCGCCGGCTCCAGCAAGGACCGCATCCTCAGCGCGACGATCTACCTGGCCGATGTGGCGACCTTCGCCGAGATGAACCGCGCCTGGGAGGCCTGGGTTCCGTCCGATGCGAAGCCGGCGCGCGCCACGGTCGAGGCGAAGATGGTGGCGCCTGAATACCGGGTGGAGATCCAGGTCGTCGCACTGACCTGACGGAACAAGGAGCCCTGCCGATGCGCCGCCGACACTTCCTTGCATGGGGTCTGTCGATGGCGCTGGCAGTGCCTGCGCTGGGCGCAGGCAAGGCCTGCGAGCGCGACCGCGAATGCCTGGAGCAGGTCGGGCTCCAATATCTGGAAGCGTGGCGCCTGCGCGATCGCAGCCGGGCGCCGATCTCGGCCCGTGTGCGCTTCGTCGAGAACAATGTCGAGATGCCGTTCCCCGACGGCAGCTGGGACACGATCACCGCGCAGGTGGGCACGCCGATGGTGCTGTCGGATCCGCGCAGCGGGCAGCTCGGCCTCTACACCAGCATCCTGCAGAACGACACGCCGACGTTCGTGGCCGTGCGGCTGGCGCTGCGTCGCGGGCAGATCGTCGAGATCGAACACATCCTGTCGACGCGGCGCAACCTCAGCGCGCCGCCCACGCCCATCGGCGACATCTGGACGTACCGGCGCGATCCGCAGTTCCCGCTGCCGGTGGAAGAGGGCGCCCGTGCCTCGCGCGAGGCGTTGGTGCGGCATGCCAATGGCTACTTCGACACGCTGCAGTTCAACAATGGCGAGATCCGCGGCACGCGCTTCGCGCCGGACGCCACCCGCAACGAGAACGGCCTGCTGTTCCGTGACATCGAGCAGGGCTTCCGCACCGGGCGCTACCGGTTCAACAATCGCGTGCGCGACCGGGAGTGCTTCGTGGTGGATGAGGCGCGCAGCGCGGTGATGTGCCGCGGCTACATCGACCACAAGGGCGTGCTCGATGAATATCGCCTCACCGACGGCACCACCACCCGATCGGTGTACCGCGAGCCGCACACCTGGTCGTTCTTCGAGGCCTTCAAGGTCCGCGACGATGCAATCGTCGCGGTGGAGGCCACCTTCACCGGCGCGCCGTACTACATCCGCTCGCCGTTCGTGAAGAAGGCCGATGCGGTGTACGACGCGCTGGCGGGGGATGACGGCGGCTGACGGTTCGTCGAAGGCCGGGCGCCTGCCTCAGAGCTTCAGCCGCAGCCCCACCCAGATGCCGCGCGGCGGACCGGCGCCGAAGAAGCGCGGATCCTCGAAGT
>CAZWDR010000214.1:0-2802 GCA_964632365.1 uncultured Steroidobacteraceae bacterium | reverse complement strand
GCAGGCCGAAGCCCATCGTGCCCATGCTGCCGGAGGTGAGCCACAGGCGCGGATCGCGGAAGTCGAAATATTGCGCGGCCCACATCTGGTGCTGGCCCACGCCGGTGGTGATGATCGCCTCGCCCCGCGTGATGCGGTTGATCTCCTCGATCACGTAGTAGGGCTGGATCAGCGCGCTGTCGCGATCGAAGTCCATCGGATGCGACTGCTTCAGCGCGGCCAGCTCCTGGTGCCACAGCGAATAGTCGGGCTTCGCATCGAGCGCGCGTGCATGGGCCACCAGGCTGCGCAGCGAATCGCGCAGGTTGCCCACGTGATGCCACTGCACCGGCTTGACCTTGTTGATCTCGGCCGCGTCGATGTCGAACTGCGCGATGGCGCGCGCGCGCGGCGCGAACTTCGCCGGGCTGCCGGCGACGCGATCGTCGAAGCGCGCGCCCAGCGCGATGAGGAAATCGCAGTCTTCGACCGCGTAGTTGGCGTAGGCCGCGCCATGCATGCCGAGCATGCGCAGCGCCAGCGGCGAGGTGGTGTCGACCGCGCCGATGCCCATCAGCGTGGTGACCACCGGAATGCCCAGCAGCTCGGAGAGCTGGCGCAGCTCGTCGCAGGCTTCAGCCAGCACCACGCCGCCACCGGCGTAGATCAGCGGGCGGCGCGAACGGCCGAGCAGCGCGAAGAACGAATCGAGCTGCGCATCGGACAGGCGTCGCCCGTTGAGCTGGCGCAGCCGCTTCTGGTAGGTGCCGATGGAGGCGACCATGCCGCGCCCCTGGTAGGCGCCCTGCCAGTTCTGCACGTCTTTGGGGATGTCGACGACCACCGGGCCGGGACGGCCACTGCGCGCCAGCTCGAACGCGGCGCGGATGGTGCCCTCGAGCTTGTCGGGATCGGTGACCAGGAACACATGCTTGGCCACTGCGCCCATCACGGCGGCGATGGGCGCTTCCTGGAAGGCATCGGAGCCGATCGCGGAACGCGCCACCTGCCCGCAGATCACCACCATCGGGATGGAGTCGGCCATGCAGTCGCGCACCGGCGTGACCATGTTGGTGGCGCCGGGACCGGAGGTGACCATCGCCACACCGACATTGCCGGTGGAGCGCGAATAGCCCGCGGCCATGAAACCGGCGGCCTGTTCGTTGGCGGGCACGATCAGCGGCAGCAGCGCACGGCCCGCGGCGACCTGCGCCTCGTTGTAAAGGAACACGGCGTCATAGCAGGGCAGCACGGCGCCGCCGCTGTAGCCGAAGATGGCGGTGGTGCCCTCATCGGCGATGGCCTGCACCACCATGGCAGCCCCGGTCATGACCTGGCCTGCGAGAGGGTGTGCCGGCGATTCGGCCTGGGTGGCGGTGTCGTTCATGGGGTCGTAAAGGGTAACATCGCAGGCACTTATGCGTCACATCATCGGCATTCTGCTGCAAAACGAGTCCGGGGCACTGTCCCGGGTCGCGGGCCTGTTCTCCAGCCGCGGCTACAACATTGAATCACTGTCGGTGTCAGCCACCGACGATCCCACGCTGTCGCGCCTCACGCTGGTCACCCAGGGTGCCGAGGGCGTGGTGCAGCAGATCGTGAACCAGCTGCACAAGCTCATCGACGTGGTCGCGGTCGACGACATGACCGGCGAAGACCATCTCGAGCGGGAGCTGGCGCTGCTGAAGCTGCGCGTGAAGCCCGCGCAGCGTGATGCGGTGCGGGCAGCCGTGAACGCGGCCGGCGGCCGGGTCATCGCCGACGAGCGGGACTACGTGGTGGTGGAGTTCACCTCGAGCGAGGCGGCGATCACCGACCTGTCGCGCAGCCTTGCCGCCCAGGGCGAGCTGCTCGAGATCGTGCGCAGCGGGGCCCTGGCCATGTCGCGCCAGGAGCCCACGCTGCACGTGGTGCAGGACTGATCAGAGCGCCGAGTTGTCCGTTTCGCCGGTGCGAATGCGGATGACCCGGTCGATCTCGGTGATGAAGATCTTGCCGTCACCGACCTTGCCGGTCTTGGCGGCCTTCAGGATGGCCTCGATGACCTGATCGACCAGTTCGCTGCGAACTGCGACCTCGATCCGGGTCTTCGGGACGAAATCCACGACATACTCGGCCCCACGGTAGAGCTCGGTATGGCCGCGCTGGCGGCCAAAGCCTTTCACCTCCGTGACCGTCATGCCGGAGACCCCGATTTCAGACAACGCGGCACGCACGTCGTCGAGTTTGAAAGGCTTGATAATTGCAGTAACCAGTTTCATGCGAGACTCCCGCCTCCGTTATTCTCAATCGCGTTCCGAGCAGGGACTGGATGTGGGATTGCACCTTTCGTGCCACGGCCATCCTAGCGCCAAACCCGCTGCACCGCAGCCTTCCGGTCCAGGCAGCACCCAGTTGCTGCACCAATACAGGGCGTAACCATGAACACCGCGCGCGATGCTGGTGCGTCCGCGTCGATGCGGTGGCTCCACCGATCCATTCCGATGCTGAGGCTGATGTTCGCGCTCCTCGCGCCGGCCGCGCACGGCGTCGACCTGCGGCTGCTGCAGGGCGAAGCCGGCATGGTGCGACTGCAGCGCGCGGCCGCACCGGATGCCGGCATGGCCGCCACGCAGCTGCAGGTGGCGACGGCCTCCGGCAACGTGCTGCTGCTGCTGAGTCCGCATGGTGCACTGGGTGCGATCGGCAGCCAGGGCGCGGATGTGCAGGCCTACCGCGGGGTGGTCGCCGGCCAGCCCGGCTCATGGGTGGCGGTGACGCGCATCGGCGCGCGCTGGAGCGGCGTGTGGTTCGACGGCCACGCGCTGTTCGGCATCGAGTCCG
>CAZWDR010000213.1:0-2941 GCA_964632365.1 uncultured Steroidobacteraceae bacterium | reverse complement strand
GGCCTGCAAAGCCGTGTACGCCGGTTCGATTCCGACCCTAGCCTCCACGCCATCACGGCTCCCGCCACCAACTGCGGCTCCAGCAGTCCCGCTCCGACCGCCCTGCAACAGGTGGGATAATGCCCCCGTTGCCGCGCGTGAGCCTGTTCAGGGCGTGGCGTTCAAGTCCGGAGGACAGCCATGAAGAAACTGACCCGATCCCTGACGATGATGGCTGCGCTGGCCTTTGCGGCCATTGGCCATGCACACACGCGGCTCGTGCTTTCCGTGCCGGCGGCAGACAGCAAGGTGACGGCGCCGGCGAAACTGGAACTGAAGTTCTCGGACCTGTCGCAACTGCAGGCGATCAGCCTGCAGCAGGGCAACGCAAAGCCCATCGAGATCAAGTCGTTGCCGCAGGAATGGGGCAGCGAATTCTCGGTGCCACTGCCGCCGCTGTCCGCCGGGGCATACGTCGCGACGTGGACGGTCGAGACCGACGATGGCCACACCAACACGGGCAAGATCCGCTTCACGGTCATTGCGCCTGCCACGGGAGCCGGCGCGCAGCAGTGACCAGATGCAGCGCAAATCGCTGCCGCAGGGGCCTCACAACCGCCAGGAGGACACGATGATGAACCGACGCAATGCTCTGTTCGCGACCGCCGCCGCGGCGCTGGCAGCCTGCACACGGGACGCAGGCCAGATGGCCGCCACTGCACCGGCCGCAGCTTCGACGCTGCCGGCAATGATGGTGCACAAGAACGTGGGCTGCGGATGCTGCGACCTGTGGGTCGAGCACATGCAGGAGGCGGGGTTCGCCGCCCAGGTGCAGGAAGTCGCCAACATGGGCCCGGTCAAGGAGCGGGTGGGCGTGCCGGCCGGCATGGGGTCCTGCCACACGGCCGAGGTGGGCGGTTATTTCGTCGAGGGTCATGTCCCCGCGCAGGATGTGCTGCGCCTGCTGCGTGACCGTCCCGAAGCGCTCGGACTCACGGTGCCGGGCATGCCGCTGGGTTCGCCGGGCATGGAAGTGGAGGGGCACAGCCAGCCCTATGACGTGTTGCTCGTCGCGAAGGACGGCTCCACCAGCGTCTACGCGCACCACGGCGCCTGAGGCTTGACCCTGGAGCCGGCTCCAGGGTCTACGATGCATCCATGGCATCCATGGACCATCAGACGAAACGCAAGACTGCCGGCACGATGCGGGCAACATCCCCGTCATCGCCGCAGTCCATCGGGCGGCTGGCGCGGCACACCGGTGTGGGCATCGACACGATCCGCTACTACGAGCGCATCGGGCTGCTGCCCGAGCCGGCGCGCTCGCCGTCCGGCTACCGCGTGTATGCAGATGCGGACCGACGCCGGCTGCAGTTCATCCGCCGTGCGCAGCACCTGGGCTTCTCGCTGCAGGAGATCACGCGGCTGCTGAAGCTCAGCGCGCGCGGCGGCAGCGTGGCGCAGGCGCGCGCGATGGCCGAGGAGAAGCTGGCAGCGGTGCGCGCGAAGCAGGCTGAACTCGAGCGGCTGCACGACGCGCTGCAGTCGCTGGTGGCGCGCTGTCCAGGGCAGGGCGATCCGGCGCAATGCCCCATCATCGGCGCGCTGACCACGGAGCCGGCGCCCCAGAAACCACGCAAGGCGAGGCAGACATGAGCAGCCAAGGCCACGATCACCACGATCACCACGACCACCACGCGCCGGGACATCACGCTGGCCCCGGCAGCAAGCCTGCGGCCGCATCGCACTGCTGCGCGGGCCACCCGTCCCACCACGCCACCCATGCGGTGCCGGCGGCAGCGGTGCCCCAGCCGCCGGGCACGATCTACACCTGCCCGATGCACCCGGAGATCCAGCAGGACCATCCGGCGGCGTGCCCGAAATGCGGCATGGCGCTCGAACCTGCGATGCCCACGCTCGACGAGGCGGAAAACCCGGAGCTCACCGACTTCCGCCGCCGCTTCTGGTGGACGCTGCCGCTGACCGTGCTCACGGTGATCATCGCGATGCTCGGTCACACCCAGCACCTGCTGGGTCCGCGCGCGCTCACCTGGCTCGAGCTGGCCCTGACGACCCCCGTGGTGCTGTGGGCAGGCCGCCCTTTCTTCGAGCGCGGCTGGCACTCGGTGGTCCATCGCAGCCCGAACATGTGGACGCTGATCGCACTGGGCAGCGGCGCGGCCTTCGCCTACAGCGTGCTGGCGACGCTGGCTCCCGGCATCTTTCCGGCCTCATTCATCGCGATGGGCCGGGTGGGCGTGTACTTCGAGGCCGCGGCGGTGATCATCTCGCTGACGCTGCTGGGCCAGGTGCTGGAACTGCGCGCGCGCGCGCAGACATCCGCCGCCATCCGCGCATTGCTGGGTCTTGCGCCCCGCACCGCGCGACGCATCCTGACCGATGGCACCGAGGAGGACATCCCGCTGGCGCATGTGCATGTCGGGGACCTGCTGCGCGTTCGACCCGGCGAGAAGGTGCCGGTCGATGGCGTGGTGGAGCAGGGCGACAGCGGCGTCGATGAATCGATGCTGACCGGCGAACCGATGCCGGTCACCAAGCGCAGCGGCGACCGCCTGATCGGTGGCACGATGAACACCACCGGCGCGCTGACGATGCGCGCCGAGCGCGTCGGGGCGGCGACCATGCTCGCGCAGATCGTCCAGCTGGTCGCCCAGGCGCAGCGTTCGCGCGCGCCGATGCAACGCCTGGCCGACGTCGTCGCAGGCTGGTTCGTGCTCGTCGTGGTGGCCATCGCTGCGCTGACGTTGCTGGCGTGGGGCCTGTGGGGACCGGAGCCGCGCTGGGTCTACGCCATCCTCAATGCGGTGGCGGTGCTGATCATCGCCTGTCCGTGCGCGCTGGGACTCGCGACGCCGATGTCGATCATGGTGGCCAGCGGACGCGGCGCCACGCGCGGCATCCTGTTCCGCGACGCCAGTGCGATCGAGAAGCTGCGCGACAT
>CAZWDR010000212.1:0-2945 GCA_964632365.1 uncultured Steroidobacteraceae bacterium | reverse complement strand
GTCGCCGATCTCGTCGAGGAACAGCGTGCCGCCGTCGGCCTGCTCGAAGCGGCCGCGCCGCTGGCTGTCCGCGCCGGTGAACGAGCCCTTCTCGTGGCCGAACAGCTCGGACTCGAGCAGCTCGCCGGGGATCGCCGAGGTGTTCAGCGCGATGAAGGCCTTGTTCGCGCGCGGGCTGTGTTCGTGCAGCGCGCGCGCGACCAGCTCCTTGCCGGTCCCGGACTCACCCGTCACCAGCACGTTCACCGACGAGCGCGACAGGCGGCCGATGGCGCGGAACACCTGCTGCATCGCCGGCGCGCGGCCGAGCAGCTCGGGCATCGGTGACGCCGCCGGCGGCGCATCGGCGGGACGCTCGACGGCCTGCGCCGCGCGGCGCACGAGGTCCACCGCCTGGTCGACATCGAAGGGCTTCGGCAGATATTCGAACGCGCCGCCCTCATACGCCGAGACCGCGCTGCCAAGGTCCGAGTGGGCGGTCATCACGATCACCGGCACATCCGGATGCCGCTCGTGCACGCTGCGCAGCAGCTCCAGTCCCGACTTGCCCGACATGCGGATGTCGGTCACGAGCACATCGGGCACCTCGCTGCCCAGCGACGCCAGCGCGGATTCGGCGGCGTCGAACACGCGCGGCGCCATGCCGGCATTCTTCAGCGCCCGCTCCAGCACCCAGCGGATCGAGGCGTCGTCGTCGACGAGCCAGACGCGAAGCTGCATGTCGTTCACTCGTGTACTCCCTCCAGCGGCAGCAGCAGCGAGAACACGGTCCGCCCCGGCTGGCTGGTGAATTCGATGATGCCTCCATGGCGGGTGGCAAGGTCCTGCGCGACGGCGAGGCCGAGGCCGGTGCCGTTCGATCGCCCGGTGACCAGCGGCAGGAACAGTGTCTTGATGAGATCAGGCGGCACGCCGGGGCCGTTGTCCTCCACCTCGATCGCCGCAACGAGGCGATGGCGTGCCTGGCCGATGCTCACGCCGCTGCGCACGCGCGTGCGCACGATGATGCGGCCGTGGCTGCCCACGGCCTGCATGGCATTGCGCACCACGTTGAGCAGGGCCTGGATGATCTGGTGGCGGTCGACGTACGCATCCGGAACGCTGGGATCGTAGTCGCGGTCGATGGCCACGCCCGGCGGCGCCTCGGCACGGATCAGCTTGATCACGTGCTCGCAGGCCTCGTGGATGTTCAGCACGGTCTTGTGCGGCGGACGCGAACCGCCGGCCATCGAATCGACCAGCGCGACGAGGCGATCGGCCTCCGCGATGATCACCGCGGTGTATTCGCGCAGCGCGGGGTTGGCCAGCTCCTTGTCGAGCAGCTGCGCGGCGCCGCGCAGTCCGCCCAGTGGATTCTTCACCTCGTGCGCGAGCTGCCGCACCATCAGGCGGCTGGCATCCATGTCGGCGAGGATCTGGTTGTCGCGCGTGATGCGCTGGCGCTGCGCGGCATCGGCCATCTCGAGCAGCAGGTAGGTGCCGGTGGTCTGGCCCTCGAGCGGGGTGACGATCAGGTCGACGAGGCTGGGCTGGCGGTTCGCCGCGGAGCCCACGGCCTTCAGCACCAGCTCGTGCTGCGTGCAGGTCTCCAGCCGCTGCAGCGAGCGGCGCAGCACCTCGACCAGCGTCCGCGAGTCATAGAACAGCTCGGAGAACGGCCGGCCGCGCGCGTGGCGCAGGCTCGCGGCCATGAAGTCCTGCGCGCTGACATTGGCGTAGATCGGGCACAGCTCGGCATCGAGCACGACGATGCCGGTGGACAGTGAATCGAACAGCTCGGTGGGCTCGAACTGCGACAGCGGCGAGCTGAAGCCGGGGTCGCGCACGGATGGCGTCATCGCGGGCCGCCTTGTCCGCATGCGGCAGGAAGGCTGGTCAGGCCGGTGGCGCGGCCTGCAGCGTCGCGGCTCAGCCGGCGGGTCGCGGCCCTGGTGCGGGCGCCGGCGCCGGTGCGGGACGCGGGGCCGGTCGCGGCACCGCGCCAGCCGGTGCCAGCACGCTCTGCTGGCGCAGATGGAAGGTGCGCGGCTCGCCGGTGCACAGCACCGCGCCGCCTGCATCGACGATGCGCACCTGCACGGTGTGGCTGCCGCGGAAGACCTCGGGAACCGTGTAGCTGAGTGAGCCCGGCGGCCAGCCGGTCAGGCGCACGCCGTTCATCTGCGCCTCGACGCGATGGCCGGGCATCAGGCCGGGCTGCACGTCGAGCGAGATGGTCACCGGCTGCACGCTGTGGAAGGTCTCGTCGGCCTGCGGCGTGGCGACATTGCACTGCGCATAGGCAAAGGACGCCTCGCGCGGTTCGCGCGGCGCCACATCGGGCGGCATTTCGGGCACTGGCCCGTCGCCCGAGGGCTTCGGTGCCGACACCTGCACGCGCTCGGCGCCAGGCTGTGGATGATCGGAGTAGTGGACGACACCGTTCGCGTCGGTCCAGCGCCAGATCTCTGCCGCGCCCGCGGTGAGCGCGAAGCCGAGCAACAGGACTGGGGCGAGTAGGCGCATAGGGCATCAGGATAGTCCCATTTCCCGCTGATTCAAGGAAACCGGCGGCAGTCGCCGCCGGCCTCCCGTAGGCCCTCAAAGGCTGTAGTACATGTCCATCTCGATCGGATGGGTGCTCATGCGATAGCGCGTGACTTCCTGCATCTTCACCCCGATGTAGGCATCGATCAGGTCGTTGGTGAACACGCCGCCACGGGTCAGGAACTCGCGGTCCTTGTCGAGCGACTCCAGCGACAGGTCGAGCGCGTGGCTCACCTGCGGAATGGCCTTCTCTTCTTCCGGCTCCAGGTCGTAGAGGTCCTTGTCGGCCGGCGCACCCGGATCGATCTTGTTCTGGATGCCGTCGAGACCCGCCATCATCATCGCCGCGAAGGCGAAGTACGGATTCGCCAGCGAATCCGGGAAGCGCACCTCGATGCGCCGCGCCTTCGGGTTCGACA
>CAZWDR010000211.1:0-2991 GCA_964632365.1 uncultured Steroidobacteraceae bacterium | reverse complement strand
AACGCGGGCCGCCGGAACAGCCGACGGCAAAAAGGGCGCGCAGTATAGGCGGGCAGTTCCGCCGGTACAAGCGCGTTTGTGAATCTATTTCCAGATTTCCGCTGCGGGCACTGCGCCGCAGCGGAAACCCGTCCGCGCTAGAACAGCGCGAAGACGGTCATCAGGATGCCGGCCAGCGAGACGCCCCAGACCAGCGAGCGGATTCCCGGGATCCCGATGATGTAGATCGGCAGGTAGGCCACGCGGGCCCAGAAATAGAGCTGGGCGCCGAGTTCGACCTGGTCGCCGAGCCGCTGCATCGCGATGGCGGCGACAGCGGCGGCGGCGAAAAACGGGAAGGTCTCGAGGAAATTGCCCGCGGCGCGCTGCGCCCGGGCGGCGTGCGGCGGCACCGGCGGGGCCTCGCCGTCGCGGTTGCCCATGTTCCAGGCGACGCCACGCGCGCGGGTGACCAGCGCGCCGGCCAGCAGCACGTAGACCAGGCCGAGCAGGATCGACAGCGCGAGCAGCGCGGGCACGGAGCTGAACATGGGCCTATCGTGTCACCGTTCCCGGCCAATGAGAAGCGGGCGCCCCGGCCGCGGCGCGGCGCAGGTCCTGCACCAAAGCCTCGCGCAGGCGCACGGCCTCGGCACCGCTGGCACGCAGGATGGCAGACGGATGATAGGTCGCCCGCAGCAGCGAGCCATCGGCCGCGCGCAGTGGCTGCGTGCGGGCCCGCTCGACGGGCATGGACTGCGCAGTCAGCGCGCGCAGTGCGGTGGCGCCCAGCGCCACGACCACCCGCGGCTTCACGGCTGCCAGCTCCTGCAGCAGCCAGTGCTGGCAGGCAGCCACTTCATGCTGCGCGGCGGTCTTGTGGATGCGGCGCTTGCCGCGCGGCTCCCACTTGAAGTGCTTCACCGCGTTGGTCAGGTAGACCTGGTCGCGCGCGATGCCGGCCTCCCGCAGCAACGCATCGAGCAGGCGTCCGGCCGGGCCCACGAACGGCCTGCCGGCGAGGTCTTCCTCATCGCCGGGCTGTTCGCCCACCAGCATCAGCGCAGCCGGTGCGGGTCCCACGCCCGGCACGGCCTGTGTAGCGCGCTCCCACAGGGGGCACCGACGGCACGCCTCCAGCGAAGCCTGCGCACCATCGTGTGTCGCGATGGCAGGCCCCGCCGTCCGGATCGGCTCGTGCCGGTCGCGCCGGTCGACCGTGGGGTGCTGGCCGAACCGTGCCACGCGCGGTGCCGAGTCCCGCAGCAGCTGCGTGATCTCGCTGGCCTCCGGCAGCAGCTTCCAGTAGCGCCGCGGCATCTCGCGCTGCATCGCTTCCGGGTTGATGCGCGCGGCGTTGCAGATGCTGCGGTAGTAGGTGCGCCACATCGCGTCCAGCGCATCGGCGCGCGGCACCTGGTCGCGCCGTGGCGCATCGTGCAGCGTGAGGCAGTGCCGGTCCCACAGCGCGCTGCCGTCGGGCGTGCAGATCATCCAGTGCAGGCTCGCGAAGCGCCTCACGAAAAACTGTGCGCCGCGCGCGAGGATCAGGTGCTCCGGCTCGAACCAGCTGAGGTAACGCTCGCCGTCCTCTGCCTGCACGGTGCGGAAGCGCACGAAGGCGTGCATCTTGTGCAGGTCGCGGCGCACGGACCCGGCCATCTGCTGCGCTTCGCGCAGCTGTGGGTCGGCCGCATCCTCGATCAGTCGCGGCTGGCGGTGGACGGTGCGCCACACGAGGCGGTACATCAGTTCCCAGCGACGGGCATCCCGGTGCAGCGCGACCAGTTCGAGCAGCTGCATCAGCGGCTGTGGCACGCGTGGCGTTGCGATGGCGGCGCGCGTGCGCGGCAGCGGATCATCCGCAGCAGGTTCGGCCGCGCGTTGCTGTGGCGATGCGGGCGCCGACGCCTCATCGCCGAAGAGTCCGGGGACGCGCGGATCCGACCAGGCGAGGTGCTCGGGCGGCACGCCCTCGCCCAGCAGCGGCCGCGCCAGCGCGCGCCATTGCGCGAAATCAGCCGGCTGCAGGCGCTGCATCGTCAGAAGAGGGACTGCTGCACCGGCGCGGCCTTCTGCACCAGCAGCGCGCGCAGCTGCGCCGTTGGCGCGCGGTCCGCAATGGCGGGGCGGTGATCGGCCGCCAGCAGAAAGTGCCGCGCGCGCTTCAGTGCGCAGCCGAGCCGCGCCAGGTCATCGATGCGCAGCCGGCGATGACGTCGCGCGGAAAGGATGCGATCGACGCTGCGCACCCCCAGTCCCGGCACGCGCAGCAGATCCTCGCGGGGCGCGCGGTTCACATCCACCGGAAAACGCCCGCGGTGCTGCAGGGCCCACATGGTTTTCGGATCGACTTCCAGGTCGAGCTGACCGTCCGGCATCGCGCCGCCCAGCTCGTTCATCGAGAACCCGTAGCGGCGCAGCAGCCAGTCCGCCTGGTACAGCCGGTGCTCACGCAGCAGCGCGGGCGCCTCCCTCGGCAGGCCCTGCGCGGGACTCTGGATTGGACTGTATGCGGAGTAGTACACGCGTCGCAGGCGATAGGCGTGGTACAGCGTGTCGGCCATGCGCAGCACGGTGACATCGGTCTCGGGGTCGGCCCCGACGATCAGCTGCGTGCTCTGGCCGGCCGGCGCGAAGCGCGGCGCATCGCGCACGGCCTTCGCGCCGCGTGGACGCGGTTCTGCCTGCACACCGTCGATGCGCAGCCGGATTTCGCCCATCGCGCGCTTGATGGTGCGATGGGTTTTCTCCGGCGCCAGCGTCGCCAGTGACGCGTCGCTGGGCAGCTCGATGTTCACGCTGAGCCGGTCGGCGTAGCGGCCTGCGCGCTCGATGAGTTCCGGGCTGGCCTCGGGAATGCTCTTCAAGTGGATGTAGCCGCGGAAGTCATGGTCTTCGCGCAGCCGGCGGGCGACCTCCACCAGCTGCTCCATCGTGTAGTCGCTGCTGCGGATCACGCCGCTGCTCAGGAACAGGCCCTCGATGTAGTTGCGCCGGTAGAAGTCGAGC
>CAZWDR010000210.1:0-2996 GCA_964632365.1 uncultured Steroidobacteraceae bacterium | reverse complement strand
TCGAATGGGTGAGCCGCGTGCGATACATGTCGCCTTCGTGATTGACGAAGACCTGCGTCTTGTAGACCAGCCGCCGGAACGCGCCGGAATGCACGATGCGGTCGCGGTCGCGCTGGTATTCAGTGCGGTACTGCGGCGGCCCTTCCGGATGCCTGCGACCCCTGGACCGCTCGTCGTGCGATGCGTACCGGGCCAGCATGCGCATCAGCCGAAGTGCGCCGCCAGCGTGGCATGCAGCGCGTCGTCGGCGTAATCGGCGGTGAACCGCGCGGCGCCGAGCTTCTCCAGCAGGATCAGGCGGATCCGCCCGGACTTCACCTTCTTGTCCACGCGCATGCACTCGAGCGCGCGCTGGGCGCCGAACTTCGGCGCTTCCACCGGCAGGTCCATCCGCTGCAGCAACGTGCGCACCCGCTGCACATCCTCGTTGCGCAACAGGCCCAGGCGCGCGGACATGTCCGCGGCGATGACCATGCCGGCCGCGACGGCCTCGCCGTGGAGCCATTCGGTGTAGCCCGTGACGGTCTCGATGGCGTGGCCGAATGTATGGCCCAGGTTCAGCAGCGCCCGATCACCGGACTCGCGCTCATCCCGCCGCACCACGTCGGCCTTCAGCTCGCAGGAACGATAAATCGCATGTGCCAGCGCCTCGTCATCGAGATTCAGCAGGCGCTCGACATTGGCCTCGATCCACTCGAGGAAGGCGAGGTCAAAGATCAGCCCGTACTTGACCACCTCGGCAAGTCCGGCGCGCAACTCGCGCGGGGGCAAGGTGCGCAGCGTGGTGGTGTCGGCGATCACGGCGCTGGGCTGATGAAACGCGCCGATCATGTTCTTGCCGCCGGGGTGGTTCACACCGGTCTTGCCGCCCACGGAGGAATCCACCTGCGCCAGCAGCGTGGTCGGGAGCTGCGCGAACAACACGCCGCGCTGGTAGCAGGCGGCGGCGAACCCGGCCAGGTCCCCCACCACACCGCCACCCAGCGCCACCACGGTGCAGTCGCGCGCGAAGCGGTTCGCGATGGCGACATCCAGCACCTGCTGCAGCGACTCCAGCGTCTTGTACTGCTCGCCGTCGGGCAGGCGCACATCGACGATGCGCCGATCCTTCAGCGCCGCATGCACCTGGGCGGCATACAGCGGCGCCACGGTGGTGTTGCTGACCAGCAGCAGATCACGCGCCGGCAGCAGTCGCGACAGTTCACTGCCGTCGGCAAGCAGGCCCGGGCCAATCAGGATGGGATAGGAGCGTTCGGCAAGGGAGACGTTGAGGCTGAGCACGGGGCAATTATAGTGCGGTCATTCGGCGCGTCGCCGCGCCGCATCGACCGTGGGCTTGCGCAGGCCGAGTTCGCGCAGGATCAGGTCGGCCACGCGCGGCACACGACGTCCGTCCGTCGAGATGACCACATCCGCGGTGCCCAGATACAGCGGCTCACGGGCGATGCGCAGCTGCTCGAGCTTCGCCTGCAGGCCCTCGCGGCCCCCTTTCAGCAACGGCCGGCCGCGTCCGCTGCCCACGCGCTGCAGCTGCTGCGCCACCGAGGTCTGCAGGAAGATCACCACGCCGTGCTGCTTGAGCAGTTCGCGGTTCGCGGGATCGAGGATCGCGCCACCACCGGTGGCCAGCACGATCGGCTCGCGCAGGCACAGCTCCGCCAGCGCCTGGTGCTCGCGCTTGCGGAAGCCCTCCTCGCCTTCCTCATCGAAGATGTAGGGGATGTCCACGCCTGCGGCGCGCTGGATCTCGGCATCGCTGTCGACAAACGGCAGGTCGAGCAAGCGCCCCAGATGCTTGCCCACGGCGGTCTTGCCGGTGCCCATCGGGCCGATCAGATAGATGTTCCGCTTGCCGCGCATTGATGCGGTGATCATGCCGCAAAACGCATGCGGCCGCCCGGAGGCGGCCGCATCAACCCGACGGGGTGGAAAGTCCTAGCGGACCGACACACCCTCACGCACGATCTTCGGGGTGACGAAGATCAGCAGTTCATCCTTGTTGTTCACGCGATCAGTGGACTTGAACAGGTGGCCGAAGATCGGGATGTCGCCCAGCAGCGGCACCTTCTTCACGTTCTCGCGGCGCTCGGTCTCGAGGATGCCGCCCAGCACCACGGTCTGCCCGTCGCTGACCACCACGCGGGTGCTGATCTCGCTCGAGTCGATCGAGGGGATCTGGCCGCCGCCGATGCCGACGATCAGCTGGCCCACGCGCTCCTTGGTCACCGAAATGTCGAGGATCAGCCGGTTGTCCGGGGTGATCAGCGGCGTGACCGACAGCGAGGTCTTCACGTCCTTGAACGACACCGAGGTGGCACCGCTGGACGCGGCCTCCTGGTAGGGGATCTCCGAACCCTGCGCGATGACCGCTTCCTGCTGGTTCGCGACGAGGATGCTCGGCGAGGAGATGACCTCACCCTGGCCCTCGTTCTGCGCCGCCGACAGCTCCAGGTCGAGCAGGTAGTCGCTGCCCAGCACCATGAAGGCGAGGCTTCCGGCGGGATTCGCGACCGGCAGGTTCACGTTGTAGCGGCTGGGCGCAAACGGCGCGCCGCCCGGGAACGCGCCGCCGCCGGCACCGAGGATGTCCTCGGCCGCGAGGCCCGAACCGGTGGCGGAGATGAAGCCATCGCCCGTGGTCTCGACGCCCGTGGCACCGAAACGCACGCCCAGCTGGCGCTGGAAGTCCTCGCTGACCGCCACGATGCGCGCCTCGATCTGCACCTGGCGCACCGGGATGTCCAGCTGCGACACCAGGTCGCGGATCGCGGTGATGCTGTCGGCGGTGTCCTGGATCAGCATCGCGTTGATGCCGGGATAGACCGACACGCTGCCACGCTGCGAAAGCAGCGAGCTGCCGCTGTTGCCGCCGGTGGCCTGCGAGCGGATCAGCGCGGCGATGTCCTGCGCCTTGGCGAAGTTCACCTGCACCACCTCGGTACGCAGCGGCGCGAGCTCCTGCACTTCCTGGCGGGCGGCCAGCTCGGCCTTCTCGC
>CAZWDR010000209.1:0-3021 GCA_964632365.1 uncultured Steroidobacteraceae bacterium | reverse complement strand
TCCGGCGTGGTGTTCTGCGCCTCATCGAGGATGATGAAGGACTCGTTCAGCGAGCGGCCGCGCATGAATGCCAGCGGCGCCACCTCGATGACATTGCGCTCGATGAACCGCGCGACACGGTCGAAACCCATCATCTCGTACAGCGCGTCATACATCGGGCGCAGGTAAGGATCGACCTTCTGCGTCAGGTCGCCGGGCAGGAATCCCAGCCGCTCGCCCGCCTCCACCGCCGGCCGCACCAGCACGATGCGGCGCACGCGCTCGCTGTGCAGCGCCTCCACCGCGCAGGCCACGGCAAGATAGGTCTTGCCGGTGCCCGCCGGCCCCACGCCAAACGTCAGGTCGTGGGCATGGATGCTGGCCATGTAGTCCTTCTGGTGCTCGCCACGCGCGCGGATCAGGCCGCGTGGCACGCGGGCCGCATCCTCGCCGGGCAGCGGCTCCACCGGTGCTGCGCGCACCGGCACGCCAGCGTCGTCCGCGATCTCATGCTCGCGCAGGGCCAGGTGCACGTCGGGCAGGTCGACCGCATTGCCGCCGCCGGTCAGCGCGAACAGGTCGCGCAGCACCTGGCCGGCGCCCGGCGCACCGGCGCCGACGATGCGGAACTGGTTGCCACGCCGGCGGATCTCGACGCCGAGGCGCTGTTCGATGAGCCGCAGGTTCTGGTCCAGCGGGCCGCACAGCGCAGCCAGGCGGTGGTTGTCCTCGGGCAGCAGCTCGATCTCAAGCGCCTGCGGCGCGACCGGATCGCGTCGCTTCATGCCGAAAGTCCGGTGCGCTGCGTTGCCGCCAGCCGTCCGCGCAGGGAGTTGTTCATGGCTTCGGTAATCTCCACGTCGACGAAGCGGTTGAGCAGGCGTGCATCGCCATCGAAGTTCACCCAGCGGTTGTTCTCGGTGCGGCCCGCCATCTGGCTGGCGTCGCGGCGCGAGGGCCGCTCGACCAGCACGCGCTGGACGGTGCCGACCATGCGGCGGCTGATCGCGCGCGACTGCGCGTCGAGCTGGGCCTGCAGGCGCGCCAGACGCGCGGACTTTTCTTCCGGGGAGACATCATCGGGCAGCGATGCGGCCGGTGTGCCCGGACGGCGGCTGTAGATGAAGCTGAATGACTGGTCGAAGCCTGCCTCGGCGGTGAGGTCCAGCGTCTGCTGGAAATCCCGCTCGGTCTCGCCGGGGAAGCCCACGATCAGGTCGGTGGAGACGGTGAGGTCCGGCCGCACCGCGCGCAGCCGGCGCAGCTTCTGCTTGAACTCCAGCGCGGTGTAGCCGCGGCGCATCAGCGCCAGGATGCGGTCCGAACCGCTCTGCACCGGCAGGTGCAGGTGATCGACCAGCTTGCGCGTGTGCGCATAGGCCTCGATCAGCGAGTCGTTGAAGTTCACCGGATGCGAGGTGGTGAAGCGGATGCGCTCGACGCCGGGCATCGCGCTGATCGCGCGGATCAGCTGCCCCAGGTCCATCGGACCTGCGCCCTCGCGCGGGCCTTCGTAGGCATTCACGTTCTGCCCCAGCAAGGTGATCTCGCCCACGCCCTGCGCGACGAGCCCGCGCACTTCTTCCAGCACGGATGCGGCCGGGCGGCTCATCTCCTCGCCGCGCGTGTAAGGCACCACGCAGTAGCTGCAGAACTTGCTGCAGCCTTCCATGATGGACACGAACGCGCTCGCGCCCTCGGCCCGCGGCGCCGGCAGGCGGTCGAACTTCTCGATCTCGGGGAAGCTCACGTCGATCTGCGCGCGTCCGCTGCTGCGCAAGGCTGCGAGCATCTGCGGCAGGCGGTGGATGGTCTGCGGCCCGAACACCAGATCGACGAAGGGCGCGCGCGCGGTGATCGCATCGCCTTCCTGGCTTGCGACACAGCCGCCCACGCCGATGATCACGTGCGGACGCTGCGCCTTGAGCAGCCGCCACTGGCCCAGCAGTGAATACACCTTGTCCTCGGCCTTGTCGCGCACCGAGCAGGTGTTCATCAGCAGGATATCGGCCGAGGCTTCATCGTCCGCGGGTGCAAGACCTTCTGCGGCAGCGAGCACATCCCCCATGCGCGAGGAGTCGTACTCGTTCATCTGGCAGCCGAATGTCTTGATGAAATAGCGACCGGACATGGAACCTTGCGGGCGGGACTGGACTGCGGATTCTACCTATTGTGCATCGCACAATGGGTGCCATCGCGGCAGCGTCGTATAGTCCGGGCATGGACCAGCGGACGGGACGATTTCGCAGCCGACAGGCCTGGCGGCTGGCCGGACCCGCCGCGGGCCTCCTGCTGGCCGTCGCGGCAGGCCTGGCCGTCGCGGCGCAGTCCGCCCGCCCGCAGGGCGACGCGCTGCCGGAACACGAGTTCCGTATCGCGCGCCTGATCTACGATTCGGGTCTGGGTGGTGGTCGCGCATGGCGCGACTGGTGGCGCATCGACTATCCCGAAGCCGAGTTCTATTTCACGCAGGGCATCCGCCGGCTGACGCGGCTGCACAGCGCCGACGACAGCATCCACCTGCGGGCGGACGATCCGCGCATCTTCGACTATCCATGGCTGTTCGCGCAGCAGGTGGGCCGCTGGTACCTGTCGGACGACGAGGCCGCTGCGCTGCGCGACTACCTGCTGCGCGGCGGCTTCCTGGTCGCCGATGACTTCCACGGCGACTACGAATATGAAGTGTTCGCCGAGGCGATGCGACGCGTGTTCCCCGAACTGCCCATCATCGACCTGACCGAGGATGATCCGCTGCTGCATGTGGTCTATGACATCAGCGAGCGCACGCAGATCCCCGGCAAGCGGCATCTGTATCGCGACGGCAGCGGCGCGATCCGCGTGAACCCGGATGGCACGCCGCCGATGTGGAAGGGCATCCTCGACGAACACGGCCGCCTGATGGTGGTGATGAACTTCAACATGGACATGGGCGATTCCTGGGAGCATGCGGATGACCCGGACTATCCGCAGGCCATGACGGCACTGGGCTACCGCTTCGGCATCAACTACATCATGTATGCGATGACGCACTGAGCCCGCGGC
>CAZWDR010000208.1:0-3029 GCA_964632365.1 uncultured Steroidobacteraceae bacterium | reverse complement strand
TGAGCTTCGGGTGCAACTGCGGGGCACGCGGACCATCGAGGGCACCCAGCACCGCCGCCGGATCGCTGCCTACGGGTAACTGGAGCGCCGCAGCCAGTACGGCAAACGGCACGGCAGGTTCGCGTTGTGGCGCCTCATCTTCTGCATGGAGACCGACATCTTCCTGACTCGCGGCATTCGTGCGCGAGGCCTTGTCGCGTGCGCCATCCAGGCCGCGCCTGAGCAAGCCGGCGGCGGCAAACACGCCCAGCGGCAGCACGCCGAGATACAGCACCAGGTCGCGGACGTCCGGGCGGATGCCCGCCATCCTCCAGTACCCGATCACCGCTGCCCAGACCACCAGCGCGGTGAGCAGGAGCCACATGGCAAGTCGCAGAAATTTGCTCATGATCCTTTGAGCCGGGACCTTGCCCCGGACGCGTCCTTTCCTTGGTCGTGATGCGCGTGCCGCCTCCGCCCCCCGGCACGTCAGGTCAACGCAGGCCGGTCGTCGTCTGGCCCGGAATCAGGGTTGCGCCGCAAGCCGTGGTGTCGCCCGAACGTGCCACCGCCTTGCCATCGATGATGAGGGTGGGGTCGCCGGTAACGATCGTCGTCGGCCCGTGCTTCTCACATAGGCAGGCGTCGCCCATGCGCGCGATCGGAACCCCGCCGACGTCGCTCTGGACCGAAGCGGACGTCACGGTACCGCCGTGACTCAACGCATCGCCTAATAGGATGAAGGGGCGCGACATGATGTTTCTCCTGAGTCCCTGGATCGGCATCGTGATGAACGTCGGGTAACGATAGCAGAGCCACTATCGTTGCATCACCCCTTCGCGGCGTAGTTCCACATGCATCAGATCCTTGATGCTGCGCCAGTCGCCTCCCCAGACCAGGCCAGCCTCTTTCGCGACCTGCCCGTAGAGCTGGTAGCCGCGCATGGCCCAGGGGTCGCGCTCGGAAATGACCAGCTTGCCGTCTCGCATGAACGCGCTGTCGGCGGCCAGGCCGTACTGGTGCCAGCTCCGGCCACCCCGTGCCCGGGTGACGTGCTGCCCGCGGGCCGCCAGCTGGTCCTGGCGCGCGGAACTTCGATAGCCTTCGACCAGGACCATCTCATAACCGTGCTGCTCGCGCATGACCTGGTAGATTGCGAGCAGACGCTGGGTGAACCCTGCATCGAGCTGCTCCCATTTGCGGTCCGCGGTCGCCGTCATCGGACGCGCCTGCTCGACCTCGGCTGTCAGGAAGACCTCCGGCGGCGGCGGTGGCGGGGGAACCAGCCGCTCGCCGCGGAGCAGTTCCTCGATGCGCACACTTGCGACGGGCCGGTGCACATTCTCGAACCCGTCGAGGACCACCTCCCGCCGGGCAACCAGCACGAGCGCCGGCGGCAGCGCTACGACCAGCAGCGCCACGAGCAGCAGGTGGCGATGGTTTCGGATGTCATCGGCAATGCGCGACCTCGGGCGGCCGTGCGACCTGAGCGCGAACAAGCGCCGCGCGAAGCCGCTGTGTCTGCGGAACATCCCGCCGGCTGCACGAAAGCCTGCCCTGGCCCGGGACAAAAGCAGTTCGCGGCCGTGCGCAAAGAGCGCCAGCCATGCAAGCAGGCATGCAAGCGCGAACAGCAGGACCATCCATAGCGCAATCACGGGATTATCAGCCGCGGCCCGCTGGCCGGGGCGGGCTTGTAGGGGGATGCAGTATGCTTGAGCATCGCCCGACCATGGACAGAGCAGGGGAAGCCCTTGGACAGCAAGGACCGCAAGCCAGCGCGCCCCAGTCTTTTTGAAACGGCCCCCGCGCCTGCTGGCCCACAGTCCAGGCGCCGGTCCATCGACGCTGGACTTGCTGGCCCGGCCAAGGCAAACGTCAGGCGGCGTTTTTGGCCATGGGTCCTGGTAGTCGGGCTGGCTGCCATCGGGATTGCGGGATGGGTCGCGTTCTCCGAGCGGGCGGTCAGCACACGCGTGGAGGTTGCTTACGTTCCTGGCGCAGGGGCTGGCGACGCGCCTGCTGCGGAAGGGTCCACTGCGGTGCTAGTCGAAGGTGGGCCGATAGGTGATCGAGAAACTGGCGGGGCGTCGGGATCCGTCGTCGAGCCCAATGCCGGCGCGGATAATGCGTCCGACGCATCGCGGCAGGGCACCGGCGGAACAGACCTCGCGAGCAGGTTCGGGCTGGACACCGCAGCGACGTCCGGAACCAAGCGACCATCTGTCGGCGAAAGCAGGCCAGCTCCTGCAACGGCCCGGGCCGCCACCCCAACGGATCGGGCGGACCTTCTCGCAGTGCTGATGGCGAACATCCGCGAGCAGCCCCAGGCCACGGGCACGGATGCCGCACCGCAAACGATGGACGCGCTGATCGCGCAACTGTCCAAGGACTCTGCCGTAGCATCCGCGCCAGATACACCGATCCGCGCCGGGGCCGATACCGGCGACCAGAGCTCGGCCAACGTGCAGAGGCAGCTGCGCTCCTGTCCCGCAGCGAACACGACGGCCGGGATTCGCTGCAGGCAGAAGCTTTGCGCGAAATATCGTGGAGATCCTGCGTGTCCCGCAGGGTGATCCGGCGAGCCTCCTCAGGGTGAAAACTAAGGGCCTCGGGAGCTTCCGCTCGCGATGCGTGCCCTTCTTGGGATGAGCGCTAAACCCCGACGCCCAACCCTGCTCTGCGCCAAGCACCCGAAAAAAAGAAGTTACCGCTGCGCCGGCAGAGCCATCTCCTTCGCTGTGCAGTAATCCAACAGATCAGAATCGCCATCGGGTGGCCCGTACCTCCCTGCGCCAGAATCCCAGAATAGCGTATAGCGTCTTGACACGATCGATTGCGTGTCGTCGTCGAAACAATCCCGAATGATCTCAATTGTTGCCCATTCATCTTCGCGGCCGCTTTCAGTCACGCCGGCGTGAGTGGCAAATGTGTCAAGAACCTTTATGTAACCGCCCTGTGCGCAAGCAGCATAGCCAAGATGATGCACAACCTCGTGGTTACCGTATGCGCCGCTGAAATCCTTGATCAGAAAATCGACGTGCCCGTCT
>CAZWDR010000207.1:0-3139 GCA_964632365.1 uncultured Steroidobacteraceae bacterium | reverse complement strand
AGAACTCGTTCAGCAGCTTCACCACCTGCGACGGGGGCAGCCTCTCCGACAGGCCGGTGAAGCCGCGCATGTCGGCGAACATCACCGCGGCATGCGCGCGGTGCTGCGCGCTGTGGAACAGCGCGCTGCGCATCTCCGGGCTGGCGAGGATCTGGTCCGCGAGGTTGCGCGAGACATAGCGGCGGAAGGTGGCGCGGATGTCCTGGTGCTGCTGGATCTCCTGCGCGAGCTGCTCGGCAGCCAGCCGGCGCCGGGCGGCACTGGCGCGCAGCAGGCCGCGCGCGCGCACGAGGAATTCCTCGCGATGCACCTTGCGCGACAGGAAGTCATCGACGCCCGCCTCGAACGCGGCCAGCCGTGGTGCGGCGGTCCTCGCCACCGCGAGCAGCGGGAGCAGCATCGTGGCCGGATTGGCCTTCAGCAGGCTGCAGACCTGCGTCAGTGCGGCGCGTTCGCAGTCGGCGTCGATGACGATCAGGTCCGGAACGCGCTGCGCAACCGAAGCGATGACCTCGTCCGGCGATGCGACCTCCTCCAGCAGCAGGTCGGAACCTTCGGTGACTCTTGCCAGCTGGCTCTGGCAGGTGGGGCTGGCGGTGACCAGCAGGGTCCGGAACGTCGGCGTCATCTTGGACAGCGGTCCTCAGGTCTCGCCCATGGGCGTTTCTCCATCAGGAATCCGGATGATACGGCCTGCCACGGGGTCTGGCAGTTCAAATGGACTTCGGACCGCGGGCCGGGGCAAGATGACGCGAGCGCCGTCGGGGCGACGCATCTTCGAAGCATCGCGCAAGAGGAAGGTGTCGTATGCGCTGGTCGCCGCGCCCGTTGTCCTGCATGGCCTGCATCGGTGTGCTGCTCGCCGCCTGCGGTGACGCCCCGTCTCCGGCACCCGAACAGCCCCCACCCGAGGTGAACGTCATCACGCTGTCGCGGCAGGACGCGGCCAATGTCGTGATGCTGCCGGGCCGCGTGCAGGCCGTTCGCACCGCAGAGGTGCGGGCCCGCGTCGACGGCGTGGTGCAGCAGCTGCTGTACACCGAAGGCAGCGACGTCGAGGAAGGACAGCGGCTGTTCCAGATCGACCCGCGCGATGCGCAGGCGAGCGTCGACGCTGCGCGCGCGGCCCTGGCGCGCGCGCAGAGTGCCGCGACGAACGCGGAGCAGGACCTCGCGCGCTACGAAGGCCTGGTGGCTTCCGGCGTGGTCAGTCGCCAGCAATACGACGCCATCGTCGCGGGCGAACGCACGGCCCGCGCCGAGGTGGCCGCCAGTCGCGCGCAGCTCGAGCGGGCCCAGCTCAACCGCAGCTACACCACCGTCACCGCACCCATCGCCGGGCGCGCCGGCCGCGCGCAGGTTTCGGTGGGCGCCCTGGTCAGTGCCGCCGCCGGCACGCTGATGACGACCGTTGAATCGCTCGACCCGATCTACGTGAACTTCTCCGTGTCGAGCAACGAGGTGCAGAAGGCGCGGCGCGACATCGCCGAGGGGCGCCTGGTGCTGCCGGCACTGGACCGCGTCGAGGTGTCGCTGCTGCTCGACGATGGCCGCACCTATCCGGACAAGGGCCACCTGAACTTCCTGGACCTTTCGGTGGACCGCACCACCGGCAGCAGCTCGTTGCGCGCGGAATTCCCCAACCCGCGGCGTGAGCTGCTGCCGGGCCAGTTCGTGCGCGCGCGCATCGAGGCCGGGCAGCGCCCCGACGCGCTGCTGGTGCCGCAGCGTGCCGTGACGATGCAGGCCAATGGCGCGACGGTGATGGTGGTCGGGCCGGATGACGTCGTCGCGCCGCGCGCCGTGACGCTGGGTCCGATGTACGGTGGCGGCTGGGCGGTGCTCGAGGGTCTCGCGGAAGGTGAGCGGGTCATCGTGGATGGCCTGCAGATGGTGGCGCCGGGAATGAAGGTCACGGCCGTCACACCATGACCCCGCGCTTCTTCATTGATCGGCCCGTGTTCGCATGGGTGATCGCGCTGGGCATCCTGTTCTCGGGGCTGGCGGCGCTGTCCGCGCTGCCGGTGGAACAGTATCCGGACATCGCGCCGCCGTCGCTGACCATCAGCGCCGCCTATCCCGGCGCCGATGCCGCATCGGTCGAGACCAATGTCACGCAGGTCATCGAGCAGGAGCTCAATGGCGTCGACGGCCTGCGCTACATGACGGCGTCGAGCCGCAATGGCTCCGCCTCCATCACGGCCACCTTCGAAGCCGGCACCGACATCGACACCGCGCAGATGACGGTGCAGAACCTGATCAGTGGCGTCGAGCAGCGCCTGCCGCAGGAGGTCCGGCGGCAGGGACTGCGCGTCACGAAGGCCACTTCCGGATTCCTGATGATCGTCGCGCTGACGTCGAGGAGCGGCGAGACCGGTGCGCTGGAACTCGGCAATTTCGCCAAGACGCGCGTCGAGGACGAGTTGCGGCGTGTCCCCGGGGTCGGGGACATCAACAATTTCTCCTCCGAGTATGCGATGCGCATCTGGCTGGATCCGGAGCGCCTGGCCAGCTTCGGCATGTCGCCCGCGGATGCGCTGGCCGCGGTGCAGGAGCAGAACAGCCAGTCCGCGGGCGGCGCATTGGGCGACCAGCCGGTCACCACCGGCACCGAGATCAACGCGCCGATCCTCACGCAGGACCGCTTCACGACGGCCGAGGAGTTCGCCGCCATCATCCTGCGCGCGAATCCGGACGGGTCCTCGGTGCGGCTGGGCGATGTGGCGCGCGTGGAGCTCGGCGCGCAGAGCTATGTGTTCAGCATGGACTTCAACGGCCGTCCCGCCGCCGGCATGGCGATCTCGCTGACCACCGGGGCCAACGCACTGGCGACGGCCACCGGCGTGAGCGAGCGGATGGAAGAACTCGCCGCCGGGTTTCCGGAGGACATCGACTGGACGGTGTCCTACGACACCACGCCCTTCATCCGCATCTCCATCAGCGAGGTGGCCAGGACGCTCGCCGAGGCCATGGCGCTGGTGTTCCTGGTGATGTTCCTGTTCCTGCAGAACTGGCGCGCCACGGTGATCCCCACGCTCGTGGTGCCGATCGCGCTCGCTGGAGCCTGCCTCGGGCTGTGGGTGGCGGGCTTCTCGATCAACGTGCTGTCGCTGTTCGCGATGGTGCTGGCCATCGGCAT
>CAZWDR010000206.1:0-3164 GCA_964632365.1 uncultured Steroidobacteraceae bacterium | reverse complement strand
TCTTCAGCGTGGTGATGTCGAGCTTCAGGCCGCCGCCGGCGCGGTGCTGGTCCTCCACCTCGTGCAGCAGCGGCTTGATGTCCGCCTCGTCCATCGGCACCGCGCGCGCCAGCTCGCCGCCGTGCGCGGTGCTCACGGCGCGGGTGCCCAGCATCTGCGTGCCGCCGGTGCCATCCATGCGGCCGGCCAGTTCGCGCAGCGCGGCCTGCGCGGCGGTGGCCACCATCGGTTCGGGGGACTGGGACTGCGCCTGCAGTTGCAGCCGCACATGCTCGGCGCGCCGTTCGTCGGCCACCGCGGCCAGCGCGTGCATCACCTCGACCTTCAGTTCCTTTTCCGGACGCTGCAGCAGCGGCAGCAGCTGCTCCACGTTGCGGCCATCACCGAGCTTGCCCACCGCGCGCACCACCACCGGCAGCGAGCGGGGCGGGGTGGTACCGAGCATCTCGAGCAGGCGCGGCAGCGCGCGGCGGTTGCCGATTGATGCGAGCGCGTCGACCGAGCGTTCGGACACCCACCAGTCCTTGTCGCGCGTGGCCTCGATCAGGTGGCTCACCGCGCGCTCGTCCTTGGTCTGGTTCAGGATCTCGATCGCCGCGCGGCGGATGTCCTCGTCCTGGTCGCGCGCCAGTTGCAGCACCGCGTCGATCACCTTCGGGCCGCCGATCTTGCCCAGCGCATCGCCCGCGCGGCTGCGCACCCACCAGTCGTCGTCCTTGATGGCCTCGAGCAGGAACTTCACCGAGCGCGCATCGCCAATCTCGTTGAGCACCTCGACGGCGGCCCGCCGCGAATATTCGTTCTCGTCCTTCAGCACCGGGATCAGGTGGCGGATGGTCTCCGGGTCGTTGGCGCGGATCAGCACGTCGATCGCGCGGTTCTGCACGTCGATCTCCGGGTCGCGCAGCAGGTGGCAGACCAGCTCCGCGTCGATCGGGCCATCCATGCGCGACAGCGCCGACAGCGCCGCGGCGCGGATCATCTTGTTGTTGTCGCGCAGCTGGGACTGCACCGCGCGCTTGATCTCCGGCCGGTTGAAGCGCGCCAGGATGTTCAGGATGTGCATGCGCGCGATCGGATCCTTGCCATCGAGGCGCGCCACCAGCTCATGGGCGGTGTCGGCGGTGGCAAGGTCGGCGATGATGCGGAACAGGGCCGCCTTCTCGTTCGGTTCCTGGCTGTAGGCGGCAGTGAGCAGCTCGCGCAGCGTGAATCGGTCGCGATGTGCCTGGATGGCCTCGAGCAGCGCCGACTTCGGGGTTTCTTTCTGGTTCAGCGCCTCGAGCAGCAGCTGCGGGGAGTAATTGCGCGCCGAGGACAGCGCCCAGCCGATGCCCTGGGAAATGCGCGAATTGCCCTCGCGCAGGCCCTGCACATACACGGGGAAGGACTTGTTCGACACCAGGTGCGCCAGCACGTCGACCAGCGCCACGGTGGCGTTCTTGTCGGCATCGCCCAGTGCCAGGATCACCGGCTCGATGGCCCCCTGGCCGAGACTCTTCAGGCGGGCCACCGACTTGAGTGTCTCTTCGCCCAGTGGCTTGTCGGTCGACTTGATCTGGGTGATCAGGCGATCGGAACGAAGGTTCGAGAAAAAGCCCATCACTGGCAGTAACTGCGCCCTTGTACGTGGTCTCTCAAAGCCTTGCGAGTATGCCATAGGGCCCCACGGGCCCGGCTGGGATGCGGCATGCGCTGCTAGAATTGCGACCGACCCCACAGACGCCCAGGCAAACCCATGAATGACCCGGAGCAGGTGCTGCGCGCCTGCCTGCAGGATTTTCGCGAGCCGGCCACCGGCCGCACGCTGGCCGAGCTGCAGGCCATCACCGCGCTGCAGGTGACCCCGGCCGAAGTCCAGCTGCGGCTGCGGCTGCCCCTCCCGGTCGGCGGATACGAGGCGCTGCTGCAGCCGGCGCTGCAGGAAGCCATCGGCCGCACCGGCAGCGACCTGCCGCTGCGGCTGGCGCTGGAATCACAGATCGGCGTGCACGCGGTGCAGCGGCCGCTGAAGCCGCTGCCGGGCATCCGCAACCTGATCGCGGTGGGTTCTGCCAAGGGCGGGGTCGGCAAATCGACCGTGGCCGTGAACCTGGCACTGGCCTGGGCCCGCATGGGCGCGCGCGTCGGCCTGCTCGACGCCGACGTCTACGGTCCGAGCCAGCCGCTGCTGCTGGGCGTGGAAGGCACGAAACCCGAGACGCGCGACCAGCGCATCATTCCGGTGCAGGTGCAGGGCCTGAAGCTGATGTCGCTGGGCCTGCTGATCGATGCCGGGCAACCGGCGATCTGGCGCGGCCCGATGGTCACGCAGGCTCTCACGCAGCTGCTGACCGGCACCGAATGGGGCGAACTGGATTACCTGGTGCTCGACCTGCCGCCGGGCACCGGCGACCTGCAGCTGACACTGGCGCAGAAGGTGCCGGTGGCCGGCGCGGTGATCGTCACCACGCCGCAGCAGATGGCCGTGGCCGATGCGCGCAAGGGCCTGGTGATGTTCGCCAAGGTGGGCATCGAGACCCTCGGCGTGGTGGAGAACATGGCCACGCACGTGTGCACGCAGTGCGGGCACGAGGAGGCGATCTTCGGCCATGGGGGCGGTGAGGCGCTGGCCGCCGAAGGCGGCGTGCCGTTCCTGGGACGCCTTGCGCTGGATGCGCGCATCCGCGCCGAGTCGGACGCCGGGCGACCCACCGTGGCCTCGGCCCCGGATTCACCCCGCGCGCGCGGCTACCTGGAATTCGCCCGGCGCACGGCCGGCGTGCTGGCCACGCGGCCGCGCGATCGCAGCGGCGCCTTTCCCGGCGTCATCGTAGAGAACAAGCAATGAGCATCAAGTCCGACCACTGGATCCGCCGCATGGCATCGGCGCACGGCATGATCGAGCCCTTCGAGGCCGGCCAGGTGCGCGAGAGCGGCGGTGAGCGCATCGTCTCGTATGGCACGTCGAGCTATGGCTATGACGTGCGCTGCGCGCGCGAATTCAAGGTCTTCACCAACATCAACAGCACCATCGTCGATCCGAAGAAGTTCGATCCGCAGAGCTTCGTCGACGTGGTCTCGGATGTCTGCATCATCCCGCCGAATTCCTTCGCTTTGGCGCGCACCGTGGAATATTTCCGCATCCCGCGCAATGTGCTGGTGGTGTGCCTGGGCAAGTCGAC
>CAZWDR010000205.1:0-3202 GCA_964632365.1 uncultured Steroidobacteraceae bacterium | reverse complement strand
CCGGCCGCGCCGGCACCAAGCGCCAGAAGAGCCGCGCCGAAGTGCGTGGCGGCGGTCGCAAGCCGCACTCGCAGAAGGGCACCGGCCGCGCCCGCGCCGGCTCGATCCGCTCGCCGATCTGGGTGGGTGGCGGCCGCGCGTTTGCCGCGCGTCCGCGCAACTACGAGCAGAAGGTCAACCGCAAGATGTATCGCGCCGGCCTGCGCTCGATGCTGGCGCAGCTGGCCCGCACCGACCGGCTGGTGGTGACCGAGTCGCTGGCCGTCGCCGAGCCGCGCACCAAGCTGGTCGCCGCCGAGCTGAAGAAGCTGGGCCTGACCTCGGTGCTGATCGTGATCGAGGCGCATGACGAGAAGCTGCTGCTGGCGGCGCGCAACCTGCCGCACACCGAAGTGATCACCGTGAGCGAGATCAATCCGGTGTCGCTGGCCGCCTACGACAAGGTGCTGATGACCGTCGGCGCCGTGAAGATGATCGAGGAGCGCCTGCAATGAGCCGCGAACGTCTCGCCACCGTGCTGGTGGCCCCGCACATCACCGAAAAGACCGCGCTGGCGATGCAGAACAGCAACCAGTACGCGTTCAAGGTGCGTCGCGACGCCGACAAGACCGAGATCAAGCAGGCTGTCGAGCTGATGTTCGACGTCAAGGTTTCCCGCGTGCAGGTTGCGAACGAGCCCGGCAAGGAACGCCGCTTTGGCAAGCGCATCGGCCGCACCCAGGACTGGAAGAAGGCTTACGTCCGTCTGGCTGAAGGCCAGGCGATCGACTACGAAGCCCGGGCGATGCAGAAGTAAGGACTGGCACCGATGGCACTCATCAAAATGAAGCCGACGTCGCCAGGTGCGCGTTTCGTGGTCAAGATCGACCGCTCGCACCTGCACAAGGGCGATCCGTACGCGCCCCTGACCGTCGCACAGAGCAAGACCGGCGCGCGCAACAACACCGGCCGCATCACCACGCGCCACAAGGGCGGCGGTTCGCGCCAGAAGTACCGCCTGATCGACTTCAAGCGCGACAAGGACGGCATCACCGGCGTGATCGAGACGCTCGAGTACGATCCGAACCGCACGGCCCACATCGCGCTGATCAAGTACGCCGATGGCGAGCGCCGCTACATCCTCGCGCCGCGCGGCGTGAAGGTGGGCGATGAGGTGCGCTCGGGTGCCGACTCGCCGATCAAGCCCGGCAATTCGATGGCCATGCGCCATCTGCCGGTGGGCTCGGTCGTGCACAACATCGAACTGAAGCCCGGCAAGGGTGGCCAGATCGCGCGCAGCGCGGGCGCCTCGGCGCAATACACCTCGCGCGAGGGCATCCATGCCTACATCCGCCTGAAGTCGGGCGAGACGCGCAAGGTGCACATCGACTGCCGCGCCACGCTGGGCGAGCTGTCGAACGACGAACACAGCCTGCGCAACTACGGCAAGGCCGGCGCGAAGCGCTGGCGCGGCATCCGTCCGACGGTGCGTGGCGTGGTGATGAACCCGGTCGACCATCCGCACGGAGGCGGCGAGGGCAAGCCCGGCCAGGGCAACCCGCATCCCGTGTCGCCATGGGGCTGGCAGACCAAGGGTCTGAAGACCCGGCGCAACAAGCGCACGAGCAACATGATCGTGCAGCGGAGGAAGTAAGCAGTGCCACGTTCACTGAAGAAGGGCCCGTTCATCGATCTGCACCTGCTGAAGAAGGTGGAGACGGCCGCGGCCAAGAACGATCGCAAGCCGATCAAGACCTGGTCGCGCCGCTCGATGGTGATCCCCGAGATGGTGGGCCTGACGATTGCCGTGCACAACGGCAGGCAGCACGTGCCCGTGCTCGTGACCGAGAACATGGTCGGCCACAAGCTGGGCGAGTTCTCGCCGACGCGGACCTTCAAGGGTCACGGCGGCGACCGGAAGGTGGGCTGAAGATGCAGACCTACGCCAAACTGAAGTACGCGCACATCTCGCCGCAGAAGTGCCGGATCATCGCCGACACGGTGCGCGGCAAGCGCGTGGGCCTGGCGCTGTCGCAGCTGCGCTTCATGCCGAAGAAGGGCGCGGAGCTGATCCTCAAGGCGCTGGAGTCCGCGGTGGCGAATGCCGAGCACAACCACGGCGCCGACATCGACGAGCTGAAGGTCTCGGCCATCATGGTCGACACCGCGCCGCTGATGAAGCGTTTCCAGGCGCGCGCCAAGGGTCGCGGCAACCGCATCGTCAAGCGCACCAGCCACATCACCGTTCACGTCAGCGACGGCAGGAAGGAATAGCGATGGGCCAGAAGGTCAATCCGGTCGGCATCCGCCTCGGCATCACCCGCGACTGGGTGTCCAAGTGGTACGCCGGCAAGAAGCAGTTTTCCGAGCAGCTCATCGCGGACCATGAGGTCCGTCAGTTCCTGGGCAAGAAGCTCTCCGACGCGTCGGTGAGCCGCATCCACATCGAGCGCCCGGCCCGCAAGATCAACGTGACGATCCACACGGCCCGTCCCGGCATCGTGATCGGCAAGAAGGGCGAGGACATCGAGAAGCTGCGCGCCGAGACGGCCCGTCTGGTCGGCCTGCCGGTCGGCGATGTGCGCCTGAATGTCGCCGAGATCCGCAAGCCGGAGCTCGAGTCGCAGCTGGTCGCCGAGGGCATCGCCCAGCAGATCGAGAAGCGCGTGATGTTCCGCCGTGCGATGAAGCGTGCGGTGATGAGCACGATGCGCAGTGGCGCGCTGGGCGTGAAGGTACGCCTGTCGGGCCGCCTGAACGGCGCCGAGATCGCGCGCACGGAATGGAGCCGCGAGGGTCGCATCCCGCTGCACACGTTCCGCGCCGACATCGACTACGGCACGGCCGAGGCCCGCACCACGTATGGCGTGATCGGCGTGAAGGTTTGGATCTTCAAGGGCGAGGTCTTCGACCAGGCGCCGGAAGTCGTCGAAGAGGCCGCCGAGGCCCCGGCCGCCGACGCGGCGCCGGCTACGGCCTGAAGGACAGGATCAGGACATGTTGCAACCGAAGCGAACCAAATTTCGCAAGCAGTTCAAGGGCCGTAACACCGGCCTCGCGCAGCGCGGCGCCACCGTCGCGTTTGGCGAGTTCGGGCTGAAGGCCACCGAGCGCGCGCGCATGACCGCGCGCGAGATCGAGGCTGCCCGTCGCGCGATGGCCCGTGCCGTGAAGCGCGGCGGCCAGATCTGGGTGCGGGTGTTCCCCGACGTGCCGGTCTCGA
>CAZWDR010000204.1:1482-3261 GCA_964632365.1 uncultured Steroidobacteraceae bacterium | reverse complement strand
GACCTGAAATACGTGCTGTCGGTGGCGCGCACCATTGGCGAGCACATGCAGGAATACGCCATCGTGATGACCAAGTCGACGGTGCCGGTAGGCACTGCCGACAAGGTGAAGGCCGAGGTGGCAAAGACGCTGGCGGCGCGCGGCGCCGACCTCGAGTTCGACGTCGTCTCGAATCCTGAATTCCTGAAGGAAGGCGCAGCCATTGCCGACTTCATGAAGCCCGACCGCGTGGTCGTCGGCACCGACAACCCACGCACGATGGAACTGCTGCGCGCGCTCTACGATCCGTTCACGCGCAGCCGCGAGCGATTCGTCGTGATGGACGTCCGATCATCCGAACTCACCAAGTACGCCGCCAACGCGATGCTTGCCACGAAGATCAGCTTCATGAACGAACTGGCGAACATCGCCGAGCGCGTGGGCGCCGACATCGAGAAGGTGCGCATGGGCATCGGTTCGGATCCGCGCATCGGCTACAGCTTCATCTACCCGGGCTCCGGGTATGGCGGTTCGTGCTTCCCGAAGGACGTGAAGGCGCTGGTGCGCTCATCGCGCGAAGTCGGCTATGGCGCGCGCGTGCTCGAGGCCGTCGAGGCGGTGAACGAGGACCAGAAGGGCTTCCTGTCGCGCAAGGTGCAGAAGCACTTCGGCGATGTTGCCGGGCGCACGTTCGCCATTTGGGGGCTGGCGTTCAAGCCCAACACCGACGACATGCGCGAGGCGCCGGCGCTGCGCGTCATCGAAGACCTTCTCGGCGCGGGGGCGAGCATCCGCGCGTTCGATCCGGTGGCAATGGGCGAGGCCCGGCGCGTGCTGGGCGACCGCGAGGGCCTGCAGTTCGTCGAGGACGCGCACTCCGCGCTCGAAGGTTCCGATGCGTTGCTGATCCTCACCGAGTGGCAGGAGTTCCGCAGCCCGGACTTCGACCTGATCAAGCAGCGCCTGAAGCAACCGGCGATCTTCGACGGCCGCAACCTCTACAACCCGGAGCTGATGATCCGCTTCGGCTTCCAGTACTACGCGGTGGGTCGCGGCCTGAGTTGACCCTCAGGCGGCTGCGTCCGGCGGACGGGGCGTCTCGTAGGCGCCCCGGTTCCTGCGCACCAGCCGCAGCAGCGGCAGCAACTTCGGCCGTAGCCGCGGCTTCAGCCGGAAGTAATACGCATCGAACAGCCACGTGCGCAGTCCGCGGCGCGTGACGAACACGTGCGTGGTCCAGTGCGAGGCGTCGGTCCAGCGCAGCTTGTTGCTGAGGAATGAGCCGAGCATGTCGTAGGTGGCAAAGCGCCGCTCGCGCATCAGTCCTTCCAGTTCCAACGACTCCAGCAGCGTGCCGGGCGAGCAGTCGCCATAGGCCGCGTCGTGCACGATCTGCGCCGAGTAGTAGGTGTGGGCATCCATCATCGCCACGGTCGCGGCCACTGGTGTGTCCGCGCACCACAGCACCAGCACACGCGCGCGACCCTGTGCGGCCATCGCCAGCAGCCAGCCCATGTGGAATCGGCGATAGGCCTCGGACTGACCGTGCTCCACCTTCGCGTGCCGCTTCCAGCTTCGCTGGTTCAGGTCGAGCAGGATGGCGTAGGCCTCGCGGATCTCATTCGGCTCGCGATAGTCGCGCAGCGTCACCGGACCCCTGGACTCAAGCTTGCGCCGCGCCGCGCGCAGGTTCTTGCGCAACTTGGAGCTGCGACCGCCGATGAAGGCTTCCCAGCCGCCGCGCAGATCGAGGTAAGGGATCAGGTGCGAAAAAGACTGGCGAAGCCGCAGGCCCCGACG
>CAZWDR010000204.1:0-1382 GCA_964632365.1 uncultured Steroidobacteraceae bacterium | reverse complement strand
ACCACGATCACGCGCAGCAGGTGCTGCGTGCTGCCCACGTGCTCCCACCAGTGGGCGATGAAATCGAAGGACTGCCATGGCGTCGCCGCCTGCGAGGCCGCGAGCAAGGTGTCCCAGCAGTCGCGCAGTGACTGCAGGTCATCCAGCGTGGTGACGATGCGGGCGCGCATGGCCGGGCCGGGTTGCTCAGGCGTCACTGAATGCGGGCAGCGTGCGCACGATGGTGCTGTCGTCCCGCACCACGCGGCGGAACACGCGGCTGTACATCGCCGAGACCCGGTTCCAGTAGAACCGCGTGGAGCGTTCACGTGCCATCTGCGACAGGCGCTCGCAGCGCGGGGTGTCGTTCATCAGCATCGAGAGCTGGTCCGCGATTGCCTCCGCATCACCGGCCGGCACCACCACGCCGGTATCCCCGACCACCTCATGGCAGCCCTCCGCGTCCGTGGTGATGATGGCGCAGCCGGCATCCATCGCCTCCAGCAGCACCATCGGGAAATTCTCGCGGATCGACGGGAACACGAAGATGCGCGCCGCCTGGTAGTAGCTTGCCAGTTCCTCACGGCGCAGGAAGCCCACGAACCGCACCGGCGAGCCAAGTGCCTTCGCCTGGTGCCGCAGCGTGTCCATATAGGGGCCATCGCCGGCCACGACAAACTCCCAGTCCGCATGGCGCGCAAGACGCCGCACGGCATCGAGGAAGTGCTGCACGCCCTTGCGCGGAAACAGGCGCGCCACGACCAGCACGAGGTTGCGCTTCGGGGAGAGTTCCAGCGAGCCGGGTGTGAAGCCGTTGGGGATCACATCGACATGCATGCCGGGGCACTGGCGATCGATCAGGTTGGCAAGATAGGCCGAGGGGGAGGTGACCGCCGCTGCGGCACTGGTGATCCGTTGCCAGAGCGGCCGCAAGGCCGTGTGCAGGATGCTGAAGCGGTCCGGGTTGTAGCCTGGAATGTCCGAGCCATGTGCGGTCAGCACGAACGGGATATGGAAGCGGCGCGACAGGCGCCAGGCGATAAAGCCCGACGGCACGACGAAGTGCGAATGGATCAGCTCCGGTCGCTCCTGCTCGATCAGCCGCGCCGCCGCGCGATAGGCCGGCCACAGCGTGGTGGCCAGCTCCAGCGCGGTGGTGAAGTGCCGGTGGCGGCGCAGGCAGGCCGTGCGGTGCACCTCGACGCCGTTCAGGGTTTCGCGCGCGGCGAGGTCGGGCATGCGACAGGTGACTACCCGGACGTGGTCGCCACGCACGGCCAGTTCCTGGTTCAGCGCCGCGGCGACCACACCGCCGCCGCCGCCGATGGGTGGATACTCGTAGGTGAGGCTGAGGATCTTCACGTCGGGGGGCGGGCGAGCGATACGATGGGGCGCAGCTTGTG
>CAZWDR010000203.1:0-3268 GCA_964632365.1 uncultured Steroidobacteraceae bacterium | reverse complement strand
CGCTCGAGGTAATGCGGCTCGTTCGCGTGGTTCTCGAGCACCAGATGCACCTGCCGCGTGCGACCCGGGCCATCGCGCACCGCACGCGCCAGCTCGAGCAGGAAATGCTCGTCACTGGCGTCATGCAGCGCATGCACCGCATCGATGCGCAGGCCGTCGAGGTGGAACTCCTCGAGCCAGTACAGCGCGTTGTGGATGAAGAACTCGCGCACTTCCGGCCGGCTCTCGAAGTCGATGGCGGTGCCCCACGGCGTGCGGTGCCGGTCGGTGAAGAACTGGGGCGCATAAAGGTGCAGGTAGTTTCCCTGCGGCCCGAAATGGTTGTAGACGACATCTGCCAGCACGCCGATGCCCAGCGCGTGTGCCGCATCGACCAGCGCCTTCAGCTGCTCCGGTCGGCCATAGGTCGCATCCGGCGCGTAGTGCAGCACGCCGTCGTAGCCCCAGTTGCAACGACCCGGGAAGTCCGCGAGTGGCAGCAGCTGGATGAACGTGACGCCGAGTTCCTTCAGGTACGGCAGGCGTTCCTGCACCGCGCGGTAGCTGCCCTCGGGCGTGAACGCGCCGACGTGGAGTTGGTAGATCACGGCCTCGTGCCAGGGTCGGCCGCGCCAGTGGCCGTCGTTCCATGCGAACGCGGCGGGATCGATGACCTCGCAGGGGCCTTCGACGTCCGCGGGATTGAAGCGCGACGCGGGGTCGGGCACTTCGTGGCGGGCGTCGACGCGGTACTTGTAGCGCTGGCCCGCCGCAGCGGGGACGGTCAGTTCGAACCACCCTTGCGGCTGCGCCTGCATGGGCAGGATGGTGTCGACCGCATCGCCGCTGGCGTCGTACAGCAGCAGCTCGACGCCCATGCTGGCCGGCGCCCAGAGCCGGAAGCGCACACCATCCGGTCCGGCCTGGGCACCGAACCGCATCCGGTGCTGCCGCCTCACCAGCGTGGCAACCTGGTCAGCGACAAAGCTCGCGCAACGTCGCGAGGGGGATTTCGGCCCACTCGGGCCGGTTGCGAAGTTCGTAGCGCATTTCGTAGAGCGCCTTCTCGATCTCGAAGAGCTGCAGCAGTTCCTGCTGTTCCTGCAATGAATCGTACAGCACGCCCGCCGCCACTTCATCGTAACCGGCGAGGAACGCCGCGCGCGCCTCGCTCTCCCATTCGGCAAGGTGGGGATCCCAGGCACTGCAGTCCTCGCGCTTCAGGTCGCTGCAGTGCTGCCGCGCGGCGCGGCGCGCATACGCGAACGAGCGCAGCATGCCGGCCACATCGCGCATCGGCGTGACCTTCTCGCGCCGCTCCTGCGGCGAGCGCGCCGGTTCGCCTTCGAAGTCGATGAGGATGAAGTCGTCGCGGGACACCAGCACCTGCCCCAAGTGGTAGTCGCCGTGCTGGCGCATCTTGCTCGCCCGCGGAACGGACGACGCCAGGGCGGCAATGCGCGCGCGCAGGTTCGCGCGCGCACCGAGCACCTCGCCGGCACCGCGCTGCACGCCCTCGGGCAGCTGCGGCATGGCCTCCTCCATCATCGCCAGCGTGCGCTCCGCCTCCTGCCCGATGCGGCTTCGCCAGGCTTCAAGGTCGGCGGCGGTGATGGGTTCGGCGCTGAAGGTGCGGTCTGATGCGGACGCCCCGAGCGCGCGGTGCAGTTCAGCCGTGCGCCGTCCGAGCATCTGGATGCGCTGCAGGTAGTCGCGATGGCGATCGGCCCCGGTGCTGGATTCGGGTTGGTCTTCCAGGAAACGTTCCAGGTAGCCGATGGTGTATTCCCAGCCGTCGCCCTGGTTGCGGACGAACCCCTGCAGCAGCGCCAGCGTGTAACGGCGTCCGTCGTTGGCCTCGTATTCCACCGAGCCTGCGACCGGCACGATGTTTGGAAGCTGCGCCGCCTCGGTGAGATAGCGCCCCACCTCGACCTCCAGCGCGACCCCCTCCTGCATCCGGCGGTAGGCCTTCAGGAACAGATGCTCGCCGACGCGCGTGGCGCTGTTCGTTCCCTGCGGGATCATGCTGGTCTGCAGCGGCTCGGCAGGGTCGCCGCGCAGCGCCTGGAAGGAAGTCGTGGGGACAAAGCGGATGCGGCCTTCGCGGGTCGCAAGCTCGGTGCCTGCACCGATGGCGTCCACGACGGCCAGGCAGAAGCGCTCGTCGGCAAAGGCATCGGCCAGCACACCGACCACCGCCTGCTGGCGCACGCGGGCGATCGTGGCCCCTTGCAGCTTGGCCCAGCGCTCCTCCTCGACACGTTCGTCGACCAGCGCCAGCGGAATGAAATAGGGCTGCCGGGCGCCGTGCGCCTCGACGTCGAACAGCGCGAGCAGCCAGTGGCTGCGATCCGCGCGCCACTGCGCATGATCGCCCAGGCGCACCGGCCCGGGCGTCGCCCCCTTGTCGCCGAACCAGCGCTGGTTCGCGATGAATGCGGGCAGCAACTGCTCCTCCAGCTGGGTGCGCAGCTTGCCCGCATGCGTGCCGCGCCACTGCGAGCCTGAATCCGGGAACAGCGTGTCCCAGCCGGCCGTGAGCACCAGCACCGGCGTGTCTTCCGGAGCGAGTCGCTCCTCATGCCAGGCGGGCGGCTGCGCCTCGCGGCTGAGGCGGAACCAGTAGAAGCCATAAGCGGGCAGTGTCAGCAGGTAGGGCAGCTCGCCGATGGGCGGGAACGGCGTGCGTCCCAGCATCTCCACCGGCACATACCCCTTGAACTCTGACAGCGACAGTTCCACCGGCTGCGCCGAACGCGACAGGTTCACCACGCACAGCAGCTTCTCGTCCTCGTGCTCGCGCACGTAGCACAGCACCTTGCGGTTGCCGGGCCGCATGAAGCGCAGCGTGCCCCGACCGAAGGCGTGGGTGGTGGTGCGGATCTGCAGCAGGCGCTTCATCCAGTTCAGCAGCGACGAGCGGTCGCGCGACTGCGCTTCGACGTTGACCGCCTGGTAGCCGTAGACCGCATCCATGATCGGCGGCAGGTAGAGGCCCTGCGGATCTGCCCGCGAGAAACCGGCGTTGCGATCGGGACTCCACTGCATCGGCGTGCGCACGCCGTTGCGGTCGCCGAGGAACAGGTTGTCGCCCATGCCGATCTCGTCGCCGTAGTAGATGATCGGCGACCCGGGCATCGACAGCAGCAGCCCGTTCATCAGCTTGATGCGCTCGATGTCGTTCTCCATCAGCGGCGCGAGCCGGCGGCGGATGCCGACATTGAGCCGGGCGCGCGCGTCGGTGGCATACATGCGGTACATGTAGTCGCGCTCGCGATCAGTCACC
>CAZWDR010000202.1:0-3297 GCA_964632365.1 uncultured Steroidobacteraceae bacterium | reverse complement strand
TGAAGGGCGGGCTCTTGTCGAAGAGGTTGTTGATGGAGGCGAAGAGCTCGAACTGGCGCAGGTTCGCTACCGCCAGGTCATAAGAGCCATTCAGGCTGAAATTGAAATAGGGGTCGACACGGTTGTCATCCACGCTGCCATACAAAAAGGCCCCGGCCTCATTCTGGTAATTCTGTTCAGCTGCGGTGTCGCTCCACGTGTTGTCGAGGCGCGCGCCGCCGACATACCGCGCGGACAGACTGGCTGTGAGCCGGTCCAGGCGATAGGTTCCGATGATGTTGCCCGTCCACTTCGGTGAGGCGAGCACACCGGGGATGAATACATTGCTGCGGATCTGTCCCACCTGGTCAACATGGGTGAAGGTGTCCTCGCATTGAAGCAGCAGGTTGGGCGTGCACGTGTGCTGCATGCCGGAAGATTCCAGCGCGCGCGTCGCGCGGACCGTCAGCGAAAGCGTGCCAGGCAGGGTCCTGAACCACGTGCGCATCGGCAGCAGGTGATTCCACGACAGGTCGATCCCGCGCCGCTGGTAAGGCAGCCCATTGACCGGTCTGCGCGCGTTATGGGAAACGATGTCCGTCAGGTCGCGGCTGCCGTCTTCCCTTGCTGCAAAGGTGATGTCACGGCATTCCGGGCGCGTATCGTCGATGAGGCCGTTGATGCCGGGGGTGGCGGGATCCGCCTCTCCGTCCACATGGCGGGCTTCCACGTTGCCGCTGTTCTCCCAGCAGGCGATCACCGGATCGGAGAAGAAGTACGGCGTGTAGATGCCGTTGCGCACGCGGATGCTGTAGTAATCGGCGGCGAAGCGCATGCCCTGCGCCCAGCCACCCGGCGACAGCACCAGTCCCAGCGTCAATGCGTCGCTGCGCTCGGGCTTGAGATCGGCATTGCCGACCGAGACGGTGCCCCAACGCTCGTACTGGTTTTCCTGGCTTTCGGCCGTGCGGTCGCGCCATGGATTTCGCGCCTGCTGTCCGCCGACGCTGTCCGGAACGTCCGGCTGGCTCAGGAACAGGTCGCGATAGCCGGCGGCCCGCAGGTCGCGCGAACGCGTCAGCCGGAAACGCACGAAGTCGAAGGGCTCATAGACGGTGGAGAACTTCCAGTTCAGCGTGCCCTGCGTGGCCGACTCCCCGGTGGTACCCGCACCACCCTCGTTGTGATAGCGGGCGTACCGCATGCCCGCGTTCATTGACCACAGGTTGGCCGCAGGCTGGTTGCTCACCAGCGGCAGGTTGATCTCTGAATAGCCTTCGAGAACGCGGGTCCGCCCGCCGAATGCATCGCCCCAGGCACGCGCGATGTCCGCACGCAGGTAGAAAGGACCGCGCGAGCCGGCATTGTCCACGGAGTCCTCGCGCAGTTCGGCGCCGAATGCCCCGGTGAGCGGCCCTGCCCAGCCGCGCCACAGCGTACCGGAGGTGCCGAACGACAGCACATGCAGGCTGTTGGAGCCGTCCGACACGCTGTCCTTGAAGGCATAGGCCAGCGCTTCCTGCTGCATCTGTGCCGCGGCCGGGTCGTCGAACCGCGTGCCGAAGACATTCAGCGGACGGCAGCCACTGGCGAGCATCGCCAATCCTTCTGGATCGCTGGTCGGCCGCCCGGTCGCGTCCAGCACGGGAATGCCGTCGCGGGTGATGCGGCACACGGGCTGCTGCCAGGTGGGGTTCGGCGCGCCATCGATGAACTCGCGGTCGTCGATGACCGCGTCGACTGCGAAGGCGAAGCTCAGGTTCGTCTGCACGTTGTTCTGGCGCGAGGTGCTCTGCGTCTGGCCATATTGATAGTAGGCCTCCCATTGCCAGTCCTGGGCAATGTGGCCGCGCAGTCCGGCCACCACCCGCAACGTGTCGGACACCTGCGTGGTCCACTGCTGGATCTGCGGGTTCCACACCTTGCGGATCGCGGTATGGCCGCGGCAGGGTGTCGTGCCGAACAGGTTGTCCAGGCCCGGCCCGCCGCCAGTGGTGGCCGAATTGCCGAACGCGCGCTGCACCTGGTGCAGCGCCTCGGGTGAGAGGTTCCCGAGGAATGCATAGGCGTTGCGGCCGGGCGCAGGCAACACCGCCGGCGTTCCCGGGTCATCGAAGTCCACGTCCAGCGTCACGCCGACCAGATTCCAGTAGTCGGTGCCACGCGCCGAGCGCACGCGCTGCCATACCGGATTGCTGCCACGCGTGAAGTGCCACGTCGGCGGCGTCGTATCCGTGCTGCCCGCCTGCCCGGGGGGCACGAAGTAAGGTGGCATGCGGCCGGTCGGCGCATTGCCGAGCAGCGTGCGGAAGTTCGCGTTGCTCCACAGCGGGCTGCGCGGCACGTCCGGCACCGGCGCGCCCGTGAGCGGGTCGGTCAATGCTTCGCCATCACCACCGTACGTGATGAACTCGCCAGCACGGGCGCGGCCACCCGGCTGCGCCTCGATGCCCGGCGCATGGAATCGCACGCACGCGTGGCCGACCGTGTAGGGGTTGCGGTTCAGCGAATCGGTACGCGCGAAGCTTGCCTGCACGTAGGCGGAGGTCTGCGGGGTCAGCGAGTAGTCGAAGTTGGCGAAGGCGGTGCCGCGCTCGGTGCTTGGCCGCATCGTGACCGCCGTGGTGGTCAGCGGCCCGTCGCCATTCATCGTGCTGCGGGCTGTGCCGCCACGGTAGCCGAACGCGTATTCCTCGACCGAGGTCCCATCCTCGGTGAACCGCCATCCCGAGGTGTTGCCCGCGTCGGTGGACAGGATGGTCCCGGTGGGGGCGAACTGGCTGAAGCGATGGCCCACCATCTGGAACCGCGCCGGATACTGCTCGAACCCGGCCAGCGGCACGAGCACTTCGTGCGGACTTGGCGCGGTTCGGCTGAAGTTCTGGTACAGCGTGCGCGACCGCGCGCACCACGGCCGCGCGGCCGCGCAGTTCCGGATCGCGGCCTGCTCCTGCCACTCAAGGCCCAGCAGTGCATGACCACGGCCCTCGAACAGCGACAGCCCGCCCGACACGGCCAGGTGCGGACTGTGCCCGTCACCGGCCTCATTGAAGCCGTGGTCCAGGTCGACCCGCAATCCGGTCAGGCGGCGATTCAGCACGAGGTTGACGACGCCCGCCACCGCGCCGGACCCATAAGTCGCAGACGCGCCACCGGTGACTACATCGATGCGCGACAGCAGGTTCGAGGGAACGATATTCAGGTCGACGACATCGGCCTGGTTGGAAGTCGACACCACGCGCCGGCCATCGATCAGCGTCAAAGTGCGCGAACCGAATGCCGGGTCCATGCCGCGCAGGTTGGCGATGGTGTTGCCGA
>CAZWDR010000201.1:0-3401 GCA_964632365.1 uncultured Steroidobacteraceae bacterium | reverse complement strand
TGTCGCCGGTCATGATGCAGCCGGCCTGCGCGCCCTGTTCGCGCAGGATGCGCGTCAACTTGCGCGTGTCGATGTCGGCGATCGCGACCACGCGGCCGCGCTCGAGGAAGTCGTGCAGGTTCAGGCTGGAGCGGAAGTTGCTCTCCAGCAGCGGCAGGTCGCGGATCACGAGCCCGGCAGGCGCCACCATCGAGGACTCCTGGTCCTCTGGCGTGGTGCCTGTGTTGCCGATGTGGGGATAGGTCAGCGTGACGATCTGCCTGGAATAGGACGGGTCGGTCAGGATCTCCTGATACCCGGTCATCGCTGTATTGAAGACAACTTCGCCGGTCGTATTACCTTTTGCCCCGATGCTGATGCCGTTGAATACGGTTCCATCGGCAAGGGCCAGTACGGCGCTCACGCTCACTAACGGGCCTCCGCAGAGTGATGGCGGATGTTCATGTCTTGAGTCAGATTCGGTTTGGCCTGGCGCGGATGCACAAAGCGGGAGGAGTTCTTGTGGAACGCCCTCCCGCCCTGCGCGGACTAACCCGCAACTGAATGTACGGATTCGGGGCGAAGCTTACGTTTTCGGGGCGGGAATGTCCATTCGAACCAGCCCGGAAAACCCTTAAACAAATTCCATGTAGTTGCTGCAGAAGATGCGGCAAGCTACTGATTACCGAAAAGAAAATCAGACATCCGGTAGCGCCCCGGCGCTCTTTGGGCCAGCCACGCGGCGGCCGCGACCGCTCCCTGGGCAAAGATTGCCCGGTCAGTGGCCACATGCATCAGGCGCAGCTGTTCCCCCGGTCCCAGGAAACGCACGTCATGCTCGCCCACCACATCGCCGCCGCGCACCACGGCGTAGCCGACGCCGCCGGCGCGGGGGCCAGGCTGCACACCGGTGATGGCCGCATCCGCGCGTGGCAGCCCGCGTCCGGCGGCGGCCGCGTCGCCCAGCGCGAGCGCGGTGCCTGACGGCGCATCGATCTTGTGCCGGTGATGGCTCTCGACGACCTCGATGTCGTAGCCCGGCGGCAGCGCACGCGCCGCACGCTGCACCAGTTCGAGCAGCACGTTCAACGCCAGGCTGGTGTTGGGCGCCAGCAGCACCGGGATGCGCGCGGCCGCCGCATCGAGGCTCGCCTGCCCTTCGGCATCGAGTCCGGTGGTGCCCACCAGCAGCGCGACACCGGCCGCCGCGCAGGCCGCCGCGCTTGCCGGCACATTCCCGGCCCGCGAGAAGTCGATGGCGACCTGCATGGAAGGCAGCACCGCGGTCAGGTCGTCGCTGATGCGCACCGCGCCGGCGCCCGCGCCGGCCAGCGCCAGCGCATCGGCGCCGACGGCGGCATGCCCGCGGCGCGCTACGGCCGCCACCAGCCGGACGTCGGCTGAAGCCTGCACGGCACGGATCAGCGCGTGGCCCATGCGCCCGGTGGCGCCAATGATTCCGACGCCTGTCGTCACGTGCGTCCCTGCGGGATTCGCCTGTGCGGCGGGCGGGCGTCGCGCAGCCTCGTCATGCTCAGCCTTCCGCCTTCGTGAAGAAGCGCTTCACACCCTCGAAAAAGCCATCCTCGCGCGGCGAGTGGCTGGAACTGTCGTCCTTCAGGGATTCCTCGAATCTGCGCAGCAGATCCTTCTGCTCGCCAGACAGGTTCACCGGCGTCTCGACCACGACGCGACAGAACAGGTCGCCGCGCGCGCCGCCGCGCACCGGCTTCACGCCCTTGTCGCGCAGGCGGAAGACCCGGCCCGACTGGGTCTCCGGCGGAATCTTCAACGACACCTGGCCATCAAGCGTGGGCACGATCACCGTGCCGCCCAGCGCCGCGGTGACGAAGCCCACCGGCACCTCGCAGGACAGATGCTCGCCATCACGCTCGAAGATCTCGTGCGCGGCCACGTGCGCCTCGACGTAGAGGTCGCCCGCCGGTCCGCCGTTGCGGCCGGCCTCGCCTTCGCCGGCCAGCCGGATGCGATCGCCGGTGTCGACGCCGGGCGGAATCTTGACCGACAGCTTGCGCGTGCGGCGCACGCGCCCCTGCCCGAGACAGGTATCGCAAGGGTTCTTGACGACCTTGCCGCTGCCGCGACAGCGCGGGCAGGCCTGCTGGAAATTGAGCATGCCGCCCATCGACATGCGCACCTGCCCGGTGCCATGGCAGGTGTCGCAGGTGGAAGGATTGGAGCCCTTCGCCGCACCAGACCCATGGCAGGTCTCGCATTCGGACAGCTTCGGCACCTCGATCTCGACGCTGGTGCCGAACACCGCCTGCTGCAGCGTCAGCTCGAGCTCATAGCGCAGGTCCGCGCCACGGAACACCTGTGAGCGGCCGCCGCCGCCGCGCCGTCCCCCGAAGATGTCGCCGAACACATCCCCGAAGATGTCGCCGAAATCCCCGCCGCCCTGGAACCCGCCGCCGCCACGCTGGGCATCGAGCCCCGCATGGCCATGCTGGTCGTACACGGCCCGCTTCGCGGCATCACTGAGGACCTCGTAGGCCTCCTTGCATTCCTTGAACTGTTCCTCGGCCTTGGCATCGCCGGGATTGCGATCGGGATGCAGCTTCATGGCGAGGCGCCGGTAGGCCTTCTTGATGTCGGCCTCCGACGCATCGCGCGCCACGTCGAGGATCTTGTAGTAGTCGCGCTTCGCCATGCTTGTGGTCTATCTGCTGCGGGACGGGATCAGGCCTTGCGGTCCTTGTCCTTCACTTCCTCGAACTCGGCGTCGACGACATTGTCATCGCCGCTGCCACCGGAAGCAGAAGAGGAACCACCGGCGGCGGCGCCGGCATCGGCGGTGGCATCACCGCCCTGGCCGGCTGCCTGCGCGGCGGCCATGATGCCAGAGGAGGCCTGCGCCAGCGCCTCGGCCTTGCGGTCGATCTGCTCCATGTCGTCGCCCTTGATGGCAGTCTTCAGGTCTGCCAGTGCGGATTCGACCGACGCGCGATCGCCACCGGACACCTTCTCGCCCAGTTCGGCCAGCGTCTTCTCGGTGGCGTGCACCAGGCCATCGGCGCGATTGCGGCTCTCCACCAGCTCGCGGAATTTCTTGTCTTCGGCCGCATGCGCCTCGGCATCGGAGACCATGCGCTTGATCTCGTCCTCCGACAGGCCGCTGGAGGCCTTGATGACGATCTTCTGCTCCTTGCCGGTGGCCTTGTCCTTGGCCGACACGTTCAGGATGCCGTTGGCGTCGATGTCGAAGGACACCTCGATCTGCGGCATGCCGCGCGGCGCCGGCCTGATGTCGGTGAGGTCGAAGCGGCCGAGGGACTTGTTGTCCGCAGCGCGCTCGCGCTCACCCTGCAGCACGTGGATGGTCACGGCCGTCTGGTTGTCGTCGGCAGTGGAGAACACCTGCGAGGCCCGCGTCGGGATCGTGGTGTTCTTCTCGATCAGCT
>CAZWDR010000200.1:0-3450 GCA_964632365.1 uncultured Steroidobacteraceae bacterium | reverse complement strand
TCACTTCGACCGAGCCGCTGATGATGTAGTAGAGGACGTCGGGCAGGTCGCCGGCGTGGATGATCACGGTCTTCGAAGGCACCGTGCGGATCCGGCAATAGCTCAGGAAGCGGTTGATCGCCGGAATGTCGCTGAGTGGTTTGATGTCATCCATATTTTTTGTCGTTCTCGACGTAATGCCCGAAGAGTGGGACACGCTCCCTGTCATTGCGCCTTTGTATTACATAACGAGGCGCCGTGACAACCGCGCAACGTGTGACCCTGTTCGCAGTTACACCCAGCGCGCCGTGCCGGTCATCACGCGCGAGGCCAGCTGCATGCCGAAGCGCACCGGCGCCGGCAGCGTCACGCCGCCGGCCCGGCGGGCCAGCGCCCCGTGCGCCTGCTCGTCGGCGCGCATGCGTTCGAGGATGGCGCGGCCGCGCGTGTCGGCGGCGGGCAGGCGCTGCAGGTGGGTATCAAGGTGTCGTTCGACCTGCTTTTCGGTCTCGGCCACGAACCCCAGACTGACGCGGTCGGAGGCCAGCCCGGCCGCGATCCCGATGGCGAAGGAGCCGGCGTACCAGAACGGGTGCAGCAGGCTGCGGCGGTCGTGCAGTTCGCCCAGGCGCTGTTCGCACCAGGCCAGATGGTCGGTCTCCTCGCGCCCGGCCTCCTCGAGCAGCGCCCGCACCGAAGGATCGCGCGCCACCAGGGCCTGGCCGTGGTAGAGGCCCTGGGCGGCGACCTCCCCGGCGTGGTTGACCCGCATCAGGCTGGCAGCCAGGCGCCGGTCCGGCTCGGCCAGCGGCTCCGCGGCCGGGTTTCCGGGCACCGGGCGGCTGGAGCGGGGCGGCGCGAACATGGCCCGCAGGGCCCGGTCCGCGCTGGCAAGTAGCTGATCAGGAAGGGATCTGCGGTTCTGCATGCGACATACTATATAGAAGGGTGGCCCCCCGGCCGCCAGTGGGCAGAAAGCTGCTTGGATGCGCGGCCCGCTTCCGTTACACTCTGCGCCCTTTTTTACGGTACCCCTCGTTGCGCCCCAAAGGCCGATGGGGGGCCAGAAGTCCTCCGGTAGAGCAAGATGAGCACCACATTCGTCAAACCCGCTGAAGTCCGCGCCGACTGGTATGTCATCAATGCCGAGGGGCAGACCCTGGGGCGCCTGGCCACCCAGCTGGCACACCGCCTGAAGGGCAAGCACAAGGCGGACTACAGCCCGCACGTCGACATGGGCGACAACCTCATCGTGCTGAACGCCGGCAAGATCCGCGTCACCGGTGCGAAGCTCACCGACAAGTTCTACCACCAGCACACCGGCTACATCGGCAACCTGAAGTCGATCTCGCTGGGCAAGCTGCTGCAGGAGCACCCCGAGCGCGCGATCGAGTTCGCCGTGAAGGGCATGCTGCCGAAGAACACGCTGGGCCGCATGATGTTCCGCAAGCTGCATGTGTTTGCCGGCGGTGAGCATCCGCACCAGGCGCAGCAGCCCAAGGCGCTCGAACTGTAATTCCCGGCAACGATCCGGCACGCTTTCAACAGAGACACGAAACAGATGGCAACATCAGCAAACTACGGCACCGGCCGACGCAAGACCGCGACGGCGCGGGTGTACATGAAGGCCGGCACCGGCAAGATCATGGTGAACGACCGCACGCTCGATGAGTTCTTCGGCCGCGAGACCGGCCGCATGATCGTGCGCCAGCCGCTCACCGTCGCGCAGGCCGAAGATCGCTTCGACTTCACCGTGCAGGTGTCCGGCGGCGGCATCACCGGCCAGGCCGGCGCCATCCGCCACGGCATCACCCGTGCGCTGATCGAGTACGACGAAACCCTGCGCAGCCCGCTGCGCCAGGCCGGCTTCGTCACCCGCGACGCCCGCGAGGTCGAGCGCAAGAAGGTCGGTCGCCGCAAGGCCCGCCGCGGCCCGCAGTACAGCAAGCGTTAATCGATTCCGCGCGCACCAGCGCGCCGATCTTTCTCGCAGGCAGCGGGAATCCACTTCCCGCTGCCGAAAGAGGAAGATCCGCAAAACGGCCGAAGGCCGATTTTGCTGATGGGTAAACTCCCGCGAAGTGGCCGAAGGCCGATTTCGCTGATGGATAATGGGGGATCGTCCAGCGGTAGGACTACGGACTCTGACTCCGTCAACCTAGGTTCGAATCCTAGTCCCCCAGCCAATCAAGAAAGCCACCTGGTGTCGCCAGGTGGCTTTTTCTTTGGCGGACCGCGTCTTGCTCGGCGGCAATGCAGGCGCGACCCCGGCGAGCCTCTGCGGGTGCCTCTTTCCTATCGGCCACCTCGCGCGCGCTTCGCCCAGGAATCGCGCAAGGTCACTGCGCGATTGAACAGGGGCGCACCGGGCTTTGAATCCACCTCGTCGGCGACGAAATACCCATGTCGTTCGAACTGGCAGTGCTCGCCGGCCCGCGCATCCCGCAGTGCCGGTTCGACCTGCGCCTGCACGACGCGCTTGGCGTCGGGGTTGATGTCGAGCAGGAAGTCGCGCTCGCCGGCACCGGGGCTCGGCACTGTGAACAGCCGGTCATAAAGGCGCACTTCGCAGGCCTGCGCGGCTTCGATCGACACCCAGTGGACATTGCCCTTGACCTTGAACTGGTCGGCGCCGGGCGAGCCGGACCGGGATTCGGGGAAATAGCGGCAATGCACCGCGGTGACCTGCCCGTCGGCGTCCTGCTCGAATCCGGTGCACTCGATGACATAGCCATAGCGCAGGCGCACCCGGTTGCCCGGATACAGCCGGAAGAAGCCCTTGACGGGCTCGCTCATGAAATCCTCGCGCTCGATCCACAGCTCCCTGCCGAACGGCAACTGGCGTGCCCCCATCGCGGGCTGCTGTGGATGGTTGGGCGCTTCGCACTGCTCGATCTGCCCGGAAGGATAGTTGTCGATGACCAGCTTCACCGGATCGAGCACGGCGATGCGACGCGGTGCCACTTCGTTCAGGTGGTCGCGCACGCAGTCCTCGAGCACGCCCATGTCGATCCACGAGTCGGACCGCGTGACGCCGATGCGATCGGCGAACGTGCGCACCGCCTGAGCGGTGAAGCCGCGCCGGCGGGCACCGGCCAGCGTGGGCAGGCGCGGATCATCCCAGCCATCGACATGGCCTTCGTCCACCAGCTGCATCAGCTTGCGCTTGGAGAGCACGGTGTAGGTGAGGTTGAGCCGCGAGAACTCGTACTGTTGCGGCAACGGCGGCGCGAAGCAGCCGGCTTCCGTCAGTCGCTGCAGCAGCCAGTCGTAGAAGGGGCGCTGATCCTCGAATTCGAGCGTGCACAGCGAATGGGTGATGTTCTCGAGCGCATCCTCGATCGGGTGCGCGAAGGTGTACATCGGATAGATGCACCAGGCATCACCCGTGCTGTGGTGACGCGCGTGCCGGATGCGGTAGATCGGCGGATCGCGCAGGTTCATGTTGGGCGAGGCCATGTCGATCTTCGC
>CAZWDR010000199.1:0-3498 GCA_964632365.1 uncultured Steroidobacteraceae bacterium | reverse complement strand
CGATCTGGTTCATCATCTTCATCGCCTCGATGATGCACAGCACGTCGCCTTCCTTCACCGCATCACCCACGGCCACGAAGGGCTTGGCGGTGGGCGAGGCGGCGGCGTAATAGGTGCCGACCATCGGCGCGGTGACCAGGTTGGCGTCATCCTTGCGGCGCGCCAGCGGCGCCGGTGCGCCAGCGGCGGGCGCTGCCGCCACCGCGACGGGGGCGGCAGCGGCAGGCGCCGGCGCCTGCATCGGCGCGCTGATGTACTGCGGCATCGCCTGGCCGGTAGGCATGCGGCTGATGCGCACGGCCTCCTCGCCTTCCTTGATCTCGATCTCCGCGATGCCGGATTCCTCCAGCAGCTCGATCAGTTTCTTTACCTTGCGAATATCCATGCGGGCTCCAGAAAAAACTCGGGGTAGAAGATTCAGCGCGCGGCCAGGCGCGACGCGGCGGCACGCAGGGCCAGCTCATAGCCCAGCGCGCCGAGGCCGATGACCTGGCCGACGGCGATGTCTGAAAAATAGGAATGGCGCCTGAAGGGCTCACGCGCGTGCACATTCGACAGGTGCACCTCGATGAACGGCAGGCCCACACCGAGAATGGCGTCGCGCAGCGCGATGCTGGTGTGCGTGAACGCACCGGGGTTCAGGACCAGGAAGTCGATGCCGTTGGCCGGCGCCTTCTGCACCAGTTCGACCAGTTCGTGTTCGGCGTTGCTCTGGTGCGCGACGAGCTCGTGGCCCAGCTCCCGCGCCAGCGCGGTGGCGCGGTCGACGATGGCATCGAGGGTGTCCGCGCCGTAAAGTCCCGGCTCGCGGGTGCCCAGCAAATTCAGGTTGGGGCCATTGAGCAGCAGCAGCCGCGCCATTTCGGTAGTCGGTCTGACCAGAAAGGCGGCATTTAACCCCAACTGGGGAAAAACTGCTGCGATTTTCTTCGAAAAGGCTCGCCGGCCAGTTCAGGCCGCGTTGGCCTCGGCCTCGCCGGCCAGCGCGCGCTTCGCAGCCAGATCCTTCAGCCCCGCCTCGATCTGGGAGCGGGCGTCGGCGAGTTCCAGCGTGCCGGCGTCGACGGCGGCCAGGCGCGTCAGGATCAGCTCGGCCTCGTCGCGATGCAGCTCGCCGATCTTCACGGTCAGGATGCGCTGCTGGCTGTCGGCGAACACGGTGAACGGGAAGGCGGGCTGCATGCCCATGGCCTGCACGGCCGCAAGACCGTCTTCCTCGCCGATCAGCACCGGATAGTCGATGGGCGTCTCGCTGGCATAGGCGAGCACGTCGTCGCGGAAGTCCACCGCGATGCCGATGATCTCGAGGTTCGGCGCCAGCGCCTCGGCGCGCAGTTCATTCAGCAGCGGGATCTCGCGCCGGCACGGGCCGCACCAGGTGGCCCAGTAATTGACCATCAGCGGCCGGCCGGACCAGTCGGCCAGCGAGCGCATGGTGCCCTCGCGATCGGCCAGCGCGATGCGCGGCAGCGTGTCGGGCACGACGGGCGCCTCGGCATCCGCGCCCATGGATTCGGTGCCGGCGACCACCGGTGCGCTGCCCGCCGCCGCGACGGTGGCGTCGTCACCGGTGGCAAACCAGCGCTGTACCAGCGCGCCCGCGACCGCGGCCAGGGCCACCGCGGGGATGATCAATGCAGCCTTCTTCATGCCGCTACTGTAGCGCCGAGCGCACCAGCGGGGCGAATTCCTGGGCCTTCATGTAGCCCACCACGCGGTAATTGCGCCGTTCGGCGCCATCCGATCCGAAAAACGCGATGGTCGGCGGGGCGAACACCCCCAGGTGCTTCAGCAGCGCCTGGTCCACCGCATCGTTCGCGGTGACGTCGGCCTGCAGCCAGACCGTGTTGGCCAGCGCATCGCGCACATCCTGCTTCGGGAAGGTGTAGTGCTCCATCTCCTTGCACGACACGCACCAGTCGGCATAGAAGTCGAGCATCACGCTGCGCCCCTCGGCGCTGGCGGTGGCGATGCGGGCATTCAGGTCGTCCACGGACTTGATGCGTTCGAAGGGCAGCTCGACCCGGGCCTGCGCGCCCTGCAGTGGCTTCAGAGGATTGGTGCCGCCCTGCACGGCCCCGATGCCGATCGCCACCGCGTAAACACCGCAAGCCACCGCCAGCGTGCGCGCCACGGCGCGCCCGGCGGGCGTGCGGAACGCGGCGCGCGCCAGGATCACCACCAGCGCCGCCAGCGGCAGGATCCACAGCCACATGGTCACGCTGGCGGGCAGCATGCGCGACAGCATCCACACCGCCACGGCCAGCATCATCGCGCCCATGGCCTGCTTGACCGTTTCCATCCACGCGCCGGCGCGCGGCAGCAGCTGGCCTGCCGAGGCGCCGACTGCCAGCAGCGGCACGCCCATGCCGATGGCCATGGCGAACAGCGCCACGCCGCCGCGGGTCACCTCGCCGGACTGGCCGATCACCGACAGCGCCGCCACCAGCGCCGGCCCCACGCAGGTGGTGACGATCAGCGCCGAAAGGGCGCCCATCACCACCACGCCGGTGTAGCTGCCGGATCTCTGCCGGTTGCTCATCGCGGTCAGGCGGGTCTGCACGAAGGAGGGCATCTGCACCGTGAAAAACCCGAACATTGACAACGCCATTGCAACAAACAGCGCCGAGAACAGCAGGATGATCCACGGCTGCTGGAACAGTGTCTGGGCCTGCTGGCCGGCCGCGGCGAACGCGACGCCGGCCGCGGTGTAAGTGGCGGCCATGCCGAGCACATAGGCCACCGACAGGCTGAACGCCCGCCCGCGGGTCACATTGGCGCCTTCGCCCGCGATGATGCCCGCGACGATCGGCACCATCGGCAGCACGCAGGGCGTGAACGCCAGCAGCAGCCCGGCCAGGAAGAACGCGCCGGCCATCAGCACGATGTTCCCCTCGCGGATCATGCCGGCGAGGCGGTCCTGCTCGGAGACGTAGCCGCCGCCTGCGTCGACGGAGCTGGCGCCGGCCGGCAGCGCGGCCACGCTGCTGGTCTCGGGGAGGTCGACCTGGAAGGTGAGCGTCGTGGGCACGTAGCACAGGCCCGCCTCGGCGCAGCCCTGGAAGCTGACCTTCAGCGGCAGCGTGAAGGCCTCTGCGGACCCGCGCGACACCGGGATGCGGGCGGTGACATCCTTCAGGTACACCTCCTGCTCACCGAAGAATTCGTCGGTCTTCTGCTTGCCTTGCGGCAGATCCGGGTTGCCCAGCGCCACCGGCTGCCCGGCATCAACCTCGAATTTCATCCGCGACCGGTACAGGTAATAGCCCGGATGCACGCCGAAGATGACTTCGATGCGGTCCGGGGCCGTCGCCACGGCGCCCACACGGAAGGCCTGCTCCATCGGCAGGAAATCGTCTGCTGCGGCAGTGATTCCACTCCCCAGCAGGCCCAGAAGGATCAAGGCCCATTTGCGCATGCCGGCCATCTTAGCTCCCAGCCCCGTGTCAGACATTGGGCCATGTCGAGGATGGACAAGTTCCGTGTTGCACAACACAA
>CAZWDR010000198.1:0-3514 GCA_964632365.1 uncultured Steroidobacteraceae bacterium | reverse complement strand
CCGCATCCGCCGCCCGCGCCATCACGCCGCCCATCGCGTCGATCTCGCGCACCAGGTGGCCCTTGCCGATGCCGCCGATGGCCGGATTGCAGCTCATCGCGCCGATGGTCTCGATGCTCTGCGTGAGCAGCAGCGTGCGCGCGCCGCGCCGGGCGGCCGCGAGCGCGGCCTCGACGCCGGCGTGGCCGCCGCCGACCACGATCACCTGGAAGGATCCTGCCTGGGACATCGCCCTATTGTAGGGCGCAGGCGCAGCGGGTGACGGCGGAGAACGCCGCGGCTCAGCTTACCTGCGCACTCAATGCAATCACCGGCATCCGCGCAGCCTCGGCCGACACCGTCTGGCTCACGTCGCGAAGCGCCGGGAGGTGCCGCGACACCAGCTCCGCGGCGGTGGCCTCTTGCACGCGCACGGCAATGTTCACCGCCGCCACCACGCGTCCGGCGGCATCACGCACCGGCACGGCCACCGACGCCACGCCCTTCGCCGCTTCTTCCTCGGCGGTGGCATGGCCATCGCGGCGCGCGGCCTCGATCTGCTGGATCAGCACGGAGCGGTCGGTGATCGTCTGGTCGGTGTAGCGGGTCAGCTCGGCCTTCTCGAACCAGGCGGCGAGGCGCTCCGGCCCCAGTCCCGCCAGCAGCACCTTGCCCAGCGAGGTGGCGTGCGCGGGCAGCCGCGCGCCCACGTGGGTCTCGACCGGCAGCGCCTGCGTGCGCACAGAGGCCCGCGCGGCCACCACCACGCCGGTGCCGGACATCACCGCCAGCGAGGCCGAGCCGCCGGTCGCGATGGCGAGCTCTTCCAGCTTGGTCTGCGCCAGAGTCTGGATGCCCATCGAGTCCAGGTACACGGCGCCGATCTCGAGCACCTGCGGGCGCAGCAGGAACTGCCGTCCGTTGCGCGCCACGTAGCCGAGTTCCTCGAGTGTGTTGAGGCAGCGGCGCGCGGTGGCAGCGGGCAGCCCGGCGCGGGCGGCGATCTCGCTGAGGGTCATGTGCGGCTTCGCCCGCGAGAAGGTGCGCAGCACCTCCAGGCCCTTGGCGAGGCCCCCCATCACTTCGCGCCGGCCGGACGGCGACACGTTCTGCATCATGGACGACATCAAACCTTCCCCCTAATCGTTTGACCCGCCCCCGCGGGTCTGCAGTCTTTGGACTGCGCAACGCGCGAAAGGTTCGATTGTCGAATGAGGAAGGTGCGCTGGGCAGTCAGCGGCCCAGGCAGTAGCCGCGCGGGCAGTCAGCTGGAAAGGCGCTGTGAGCCGGGGCGAGACCCGTGACTGACCGATTTCTGTGGGCTGGCCGCAATGAAAAAGGGCCGGCGTTGCCGCCGGCCCCTGTCACACATAGACGGATCGCGACCGATCAGTGCTTCATCGAAGCCAGCACTTCGGCGTCCAGGTGCGAGATCGAGCGGGTGTCCTGGAAGGCCCGGATGCCCTCGATGCCCTGCTCGCGGCCCATGCCCGAGGCCTTCATGCCGCCGAACGGCGCACGCAGGTCCAGACGCGTGGCGCCGTGGTCGTTCACCCACACATAGCCGCAGACCAGCTGGCCGCCGACGCGGTTGGCGGTTTCCTTGTCCGCGGTCCACACCGAACCGGCCAGGCCGGCCCAGGTGTCGTTGGCGGCGCGGATGGCTTCCTCTTCGCTGTCGAACGGCAGGATCGGGATCACCGGACCGAACTGCTCCTCGGTCACGACGCGCAGCTTCGGATCGGGATTCACGACGATGGCCGGACGCACGAAGTTGCCGCCCTTGAGCTCGCCACCGGGGATCTCGCCGAACTCCATCACCTTCGCGCCCGCGGCCTTCGCCTCGGCGATCAGTTCCTCGACGAACTTCTTCTGCGCCGGCGAGTGCAGCGGACCCATGGTGGTGTCCTGGTCCATGCCGTAGCCGAGCTTCGTCTTCTGCAGGCGCGCGGCGAGGCCATTGACCACCTCGTCCATGCGCGAGCGATGCACGTAGACGCGCTTCGCGTTCATGCAGATCTGGCCGGTGGTGTCGTAGATCGCCGCGAACAGGCGATCCAGGTGCGTGTCATCGAGGATGGCATCCTTCAGGATGATCGCCGCGTCGTTGCCGCCCAGTTCGAGCGTCACGCGCGTCAGCGAGCCGGACGCCATCTCCATCATCTTCTTGCCGCCGCCGACCGAGCCGGTGAAGCACACCTTGGCCACGTCGTTGTTGCGGATCAGCGCGCTCATGTTGGCATCGGGACCGGTGACCACATTCAGCACGCCCGGCGGCAGCTTCTCGGCGATGCGCTGCACGACGCGCGCGGTGGCCAGCGGCGCGGTCAGCGCGGGCTTCACGATCACGGTGTTGCCGGCCAGCAGTGCATGCGGCAATGCTGCGCCGAGGATCGCGATCGGCCAGTTGAACGGCACGATGATGCTGCACACGCCCAGCGGCTGGTAGGCCACCGTGGTCTCGGTGGGAATGTGGCCCGGCACCGGCTTCAGCACCTTGGCCTGCGCCACTTCATCGGCATGCATCAGCGCCAGGTTCCAGCGGATCTGCAGCACCAGCGCATCGACCCAGCCTTCGATGCGCACCTTGCCGTTCTCCTGCGAGAGGATGGCGCCGTCTTCGGAGGCGAAGGGATTCGGTGAATCGGGCACGCCCTCGATGGCGGCCTTCATCTTCTCGGCGCGCTGCTGCGGCGTCAGCGCGGACCAGGCGGGATAGGCTGCCTTTGCGGCCGCCACGGCATCGGCCACATCCTGCGGCGTGGCATGCGCGGCATAGCCGACCACACGGCCGGGCTTCGCCGGATCGGCGATGGCCATCTGTTCCTTGGTCTGGCGCACCTTGCCGCCGATGTACAGATCGGTGGTGACGGTGTCTGAAACTTGCGTGGCTGGAGTGGCCATGGACTTCTACCCCTCTTCTTGAGTCGTTCGCCTGCGCGAAAGGTCCGATAGGTTACCCGCGTTGAACGCGGATCGGCACCCCCTTTGCGGGGCTGCGGGCATCGGTGTGGATTCTCCCGGCGGTGGCCGGAACATCCCGATATCGGGACGATCGCCCAATAAAAAAGGGCGCCGTCTGCACGGCGCCCTTCTTGTTTCGTATTACGAAACGACCGGCTTACTTGACGCCCTGGGCGCGCCAGCTGGTCTCACCGGCATAGGCCTTCTGCACTTCCTGCACGTACGGGGCCTTGCAGACCTTCGCACGGATCTGGAACTGCTTGTGCGGACGCTCGACGGTGGGCTTCATCGAGCCGCCGTTCTCCTCGCCCCACACGAAGATCACCTCGGTGCCCTCGGTGGCGAACTCCGGCTCCAGGTATGCCAGCGTCAGCTCCTTGCGCTCGTTCGAGCTGTAGCCCACCCAGGTGGACACCCCGGCCAGCTTGCCATCCTTCGACAGCACCTTGTCCTGCGGGTACATGCTGTACACGGCCGACGGATACTCGAAGAACTTGCCGCGCTCGCCCGCGTTGTCCTTGTTGTCGTACTGCGAGGCCAGCACCTTCTGCACGTCCTCGGACGAGAGCTC
>CAZWDR010000197.1:0-3516 GCA_964632365.1 uncultured Steroidobacteraceae bacterium | reverse complement strand
ATCCCACCGCGGGCGTCGAGCGCAAGGAAACGCTCAAGGCCGGCTTCCTGCGCTTCGAACGGGACATCGACCGCCAGCTCAGCTGGTATGCCGGAGTCGGCCACACCGAGCGCATGCCCGATTACTGGGAGCTCTTTTCCGCCGACGCGGGTCCGGCTGGCGCGGTCAACGCGTTTGCGGGCCTGGAGACCGAGAAGACCACCCAGCTGGATGTCGGCCTGCAGTACGGCGGCGCGCGTTTCGATGCCTGGATCTCGGCCTATGCCGGGCGCGTGGACGACTTCATCCAGTTCCGCTACATGGACGCGATGATGGGGCCGTCGTCGATGGTGTCGAACATCGATGCCCGGACCAGCGGCGCCGAGCTGGGCATGGAGTTCCGGCCCGACGGAGACTGGAAACTGGGCGGCAGCCTCGCCTACGCCCGCGGCAAGGACCGCGACAGCGGCCGCCCGCTGCCGCAGATGCCGCCACTGGAAGGCCGCTTCACGGCCGCCTGGGACAACGGCACCTGGTCGGCCGGTGCGCTGGTGCGCCTGGTCGATGCGCAGGATCGGGTTGCGCGTGGCTACGGCAATGTCGTGGGCCAGGACATCGGGCCCAGCAGCGGTTTCGGCACGGTGGCGCTCAATGCCGGTTACCGCACGGCCAGTGGCGTCCAGGTCACCGCCGGCGTGGACAACCTGTTCGACCGCGCCTACAGCGAGCACCTCAACCTGGCCGGCAACGCCGACTTCGGCTATCCGGCCGACGCGGTGCGCATCAACGAGCCCGGGCGGACGCTGTGGCTGCGGGTGGGCTACACGTACTGATGGGGCAGGGTGGCGCTACTTCGGCGCCACCGGTTCGCCGTCTTCCTTGCTGAAAGGCGTTGCCAGCGGCGGAAGGATCTCGAGCACCGCTTCCGACGGCCGCGCCAGGCGCACGCCCTGGCCGGTGCGCACGAACGGGCGGTTGATCAGGATCGGCTCGGCGAGCATGGCATCGAGCAGCGCATCGTCGGACAGGGAAGGATCGTCGAGGCCGAGCTCGATGTACTTCGCCTCCTTGGCGCGGATCGCATCCCGCACGCCGATGCCGGCGTCGCGGATCAGGGCGGCGAGCTCATCGCGCGAGGGCGGATCCCTCAGGTACTCGATGACCTGCGGCTCGATGCCGGCGTGGCGGATCAACGCGAGCGTGTTGCGCGACGTTCCGCAGCGGGGGTTGTGGTAGATCGTGGCGTGCATGGGGCTCTCTCTCCGGTGCGTCAGGTAGGGATGGGCAGGCGTTGGCCGGGCGCGGCTTCCACCGCGGCGCTTTCCGCCGCCAGTGCGCGGGCGGCGAGGTCGCCCTTGCGCTCGCTGTAACGGTCGGTGAGGTAGTCGCTGCGCCCGCGCACCAGCAGGGTGAATTTGACCAGTTCCTCGATCACGTCGACCACGCGGTCATAGTAGGGCGAAGGCTTCATGCGGCCGGCGTCGTCGAACTCCTGCCAGGCCTTGGGCACCGACGACTGGTTGGGGACCGTCACCATCCGCATCCAGCGCCCGAGCACGCGCAGCGCGTTGACCACGTTGAAGGACTGCGAGCCACCGCAAACCTGCATCACCGCCAGCGTGCGGCCCTGCGTCGGGCGCACGCCGCCTTCCTCGAGCGGCAGCCAGTCGATCTGGTTCTTGAACACCGCCGTGACCGCGCCGTGGCGCTCGGGGCTCACCCACACCTGGCCTTCGGACCACAGCGACAGCGCGCGCAATTCCTGCACTTTCGGATGCCCGGCGTCGACGCTGCCCTGCACCGGCAGGCCGGCGGGATCGAACACGCGAGTCTCCGCGCCGAAGTGGCGCAGCAGGCGCTCGGCCTCGAGCGCGAGCTTGCGGCTGTAGGACTCGGGGCGCAGCGAGCCGTAGAGGATCAGGATCCGCGGGGCGTGGGCTGCTACTTCTGCCGGCCCGTGTTCGTGGGCAGGCAGGTGCGCGGCTGCGGGAGCGAGGTTGGGCAGTTCGACGGGCGTCGTCATGGTTGCTTCGCGTAAATCGTTTCGACTATTCTAGAAAAATGGAAATAGAAAGCGCAACCACCGCACTTGCGGCCCTGGGGCATTCCACGCGCCTGGCCGTGTTCCGCCTGCTGGTCGAGGCCGGCCCGGAGGGCCGCACGCCAGGAGAGATGGCGGAGGTCCTGGCGCTGCCCGGTGCGACCCTGTCGTTTCACCTCAAGGAGCTCACGGCGTCGGGCCTCATTGCCGGGGAGGCGCAGGGACGGCACATCGCCTACCGCGCAGATTTCGATGCCATGAACGGCCTTGTCGAGTTCCTGACCCGCAACTGCTGTGGTGGCGACGACAGCCGGTGCCTGCCTGCACGGCGACCGTCCCGCAAGGCGACCCGCAAAGTGCGCGAGGCCTGAGCCGTGCTGCTTGCACTGCTGATCTTCATCGCCACCATCGTCCTCGTCATCTGGCAGCCGAAGGGTCTTGGCGTCGGCTGGAGCGCAACGTTCGGCGCCGTTCTGGCGCTGCTGACCGGCGTGGTGGGCCTGTCGGACATTCCGACGGTCTGGGGCTTCGTCTGGAACGCCACCTTCGCCTTCGTCGCGGTGATCCTCATCAGCCTGTTGCTCGACGAGGCGGGGTTTTTCGAGTGGGCCGCGCTGCATGTCGCGCGCTGGGGCCAGGGAAGCGGACGCAGGCTTTTGATCTACCTGGTGCTGCTGGGTGCCGCGGTGGCGGCGCTGTTCGCCAATGACGGCGCTGCGCTGATCCTGACGCCGATCGTGATCGCCATGCTGCTGGCGCTGAAGTTCACGCCCGCGGCCACATTGGCCTTCGTGATGGCGGCCGGCTTCATCGCCGACACCGCAAGCCTGCCGCTGGTCGTGTCCAACCTGGTCAATATCGTTTCGGCGGATTACTTCGACATCGGTTTTGGCGAATACGCTTCGGTCATGTTCCCGGTCAACCTGGTGTCGGTGGCCGCGACGCTGGCCGTCCTGCTGTGGTTCTTCCGCCGTGACATTCCCGCGAACTACGACGTCACCCTGTTGAAGGCTCCGGGCTCGGCGATCGTCGACCGCGCCACCTTCAATGCCGGCTGGGTCGTGCTGGCGCTGCTGCTGGTGGGCTTCTTCGGCCTCGAAAGGCTTGGCGTGCCGATCAGCGTCGTGGCCGGTGCCGGCGCACTGGCGCTGCTCGGCGTGGCGGCGAAGGGGCACAGGATCTCGACCCGCAAGGTCGTGCGCGAAGCACCGTGGCAGATCGTGGTGTTCTCGCTCGGCATGTACCTGGTGGTCTACGGCCTGCGCAACAACGGACTGACCGACCATCTGGCAACGCTGCTCGACTGGTTCGCGGGCCATGGCCTGTGGGCCGCGACCTTCGGCACCGGCCTGCTGACGGCCTTCCTGTCGTCGGTCATGAACAACCTGCCGACGGTGCTGGTCGGCGCACTGTCCATCGATGCCAGCCAGGCGGAGGGGGCGGTGCGCGAGGCGATGATCTACGCCAACGTGATCGGCAGCGACCTGGGGCCGAAG
>CAZWDR010000196.1:0-3521 GCA_964632365.1 uncultured Steroidobacteraceae bacterium | reverse complement strand
TGAACACCTTCGTCGAAGGCACGCTGGGCGGCAAGCGCTCCGGCCAGCAGAAGGCACAGGAATTCCTCGAAGTGCAGATCGCCGATTACGCGCGCAGCCTCACCGAGGCCGAAGGCCGCGTCGCAGAGTTCAAGAAGAAGAACTTCGATGTGTTGCCCGGCGCAGAGGGCAATTACCTCACGCGCCTGCAGGAAGAGATGTCGGCCATGCAGAAGGCCGAGTCCGAGCTGCGCACCGCGATGCAGGAGCGCGCGGCGCTGCAGCGCCAGCTCAATGGCCAGCAGCCCTACGTCAGCCAGGAGGTCATGGGTGGCGCAAACGCCATGGCCTTGAATGCCTCCGGCACACCGCAGCGCATCCGCGAGGCCGAGGCGCGCCTCGATGAACTGCTGGTGCGCTACAAGGACAAGCACCCCGAGGTCGAAGGGCTGCGTGGCACCATCGCCGATCTGAAGAAGCGGCATGAGGAAGAGGTCGCCGCGGCCCAGCGTGGTGACAGCGGCGCGGCCGCCAATGCCGGCCTGTCGTCGAATCCCGTCTACCAGCAGATCCAGCTCGACTTCAACAAGAACGAGGTGCGCATCGCCGCGCTGCAGTCGGACCTTGCGGCCCGGCGGCGGGAGTCGGCCCGCCTGCGCAACCTGATGGACACCTCCGCCAATGTCGAAGCGGAATTCGCGCAGCTGAACCGCGACTATGAGGTGACCCAGGAGACCTACCAGCAGCTGTTGCAGCGCATGGAGCGCACGCGACTGGGCGAGGAGGCCGAGGCCACCGGCGTGGTGCAGTTCGAGGTCATCGATCCGCCCTCGGCGCCTTATGACCCGGTGGCGCCGGCGCGCGCCGTGCTGATCGCGCTGGTGCTGGTCGCGGCCCTCGGCGCCGGCGGGGCCGTCGCCTACCTGCTGCATCTGCTGAAGCCGGTGTTCTACACCTCGCGTGCGCTCGCGGCGGCCACCAACCTGCCGGTCATCGGCGTGGTGCCACGCACGTGGCTCGATCGCCATCGCCGCGTCTTCCGCCACGAGATCTACCGCTATGCCGGTGGCGTCGCGGGGCTGGTCTTCTTTGCCGTCATCGTGATCTCGCAGCAGTCGCGATTGACCGGCCTCATCCGGGGGCTTGCGCCATGAGTCTTGTCGAGAAGGCCCTCAAGCGACTCACCGAGAGCCGCGGCCGGACAGAGCCGGTGGCGCGGCCGGTGGTGCCGCCCGCCAGTGCGGCACCGGTGACGCCGAAAGTCGGGACCACACACCGCCCGCGCCGCGACCTGGACTTTCCGGCGCTGCGGGCCAGCGGCCTGCTGCCGCCCGACCAGGAGCGCAAGACCTTCAGCCAGGTCTACCGCGGCATCAAGCGTCCCATCCTGAACCGCATGGCCCAGCGCACCGAGAGTGCGCTCGATGCGGCGCGTGCGAACGTGCTGATGGTGGCCAGTGCGGCGCCGGGCGACGGCAAGACCTTCACGGCCGTGAACCTCGCGCTGAGCTTCGCGATGGAACGCGACCGCCATGTGGTGCTGATCGATGGCGACGTGGTGAAGCGCGAGCTGTCGCAGCGCCTGGGGTTCGGCAATGATCCGGGCCTGCTCGAACTGCTGGATGACGCCACACTGGCCGTGAACAGCTATGTGCTGCAGACCGACCTGCCAAACCTGTCGGTGCTGCCAGCCGGCACGCCGTCGCAGCAGGCGACCGAGCTGCTATCGAGCGCGCGCATGCAGTCGCTGGTGAACCAGCTGTGCGTGGATCCGGATGTGATGGTCATCTTCGATTCGCCGCCGCTGCTGCTGACCACCGAATCGCGCGCCATTGCCGAGATCGCCGGCCAGGCCCTGCTGGTGGTGCGCGAGGGCAGCACGACGCAGGACATGCTCAGCCGCGCACTGCCGCTGCTGCAGGCATGCCCGTCGGTGTCGCTGATCCTGAACCAGAGCATCTCTTCGTCGCACACCTATGGCTATGGCTATGAATATGGCGAGCAGGTCAGTGCGGCCAACTGACCGGCTGCTGGCCGCGCTGGGCCTCGCCTTCTGTCTGCACGGTGCCCAGGCCGCGCAGCCTGCCACCCAGCCCTTCACCGCGCGCCTGCATGGCAGCGTCGAACGCTCCGGCAACGCCGAGCAGCAGCAGGATGGCGATGACGCCACCATCGCACGCCTGGGACTGGCGGCAGACCTTGCCCACGATGGCCGCCGCGTCGACTATGGCCTCGCGGGCAATGCCGCCTGGGCGCGATATTCCGGTGGCCTCGAGAACGGTCTGGAAGGGGGCCTGAACGGCTACCTGATGCTGGGCGCGGCAGAGAGCATGCTGCGCTGGACCGCGCAGGACTCGCTGCGCCAGTCGCGCATCTCGGCGTTCGGCAACGCCACGCCCGACAACTCCGAGTTCGTCAACAGCTTCAGCACCGGGCCGCAGCTGCGCTTCCGGCTCGGCACCCGCGGCCAGCTGAGTTTCTCCGGGCTGTATACGCACCAGGCCTACCAGGACTCCGGCTTCGATTCGAACGGTGTGCGCGGCACCGCCAGCCTGTCGCGCGCATTGCCGGGCGGCATCCTGGCGCTGAATGCCAGCGCGATGGGCATGAGCTATCTGGAGGGCGGCGATGCGCTGCCCGGTTATGACCTGCAGGAACTGTCGCTGAGCTACCAGGCCGCCGCCGGTGGCCGCACCAGCTTCGGCCTCGAGGCCGGCTATTCGCGGACCCGCAGCGCCGGCATCGACCGCGGCAGTCCGCTGGTGCGGCTGACGCTGCAGCGGCGCGTGTCGGGCATCAGCACGGTGTTCCTGAATGCCACCCGCGAGCACACGGACGCCGCCAGCGTCGGATCCTTCGCGAACCCGCTGCCGATGATGCCCGCTGGCGACACGCCACTGTCGGCCACGGGTGCGGTGGAAAGCAGCAGCGTGGAGGCCGGATGGACGGCCGGCGGGCGACGCACCACGATGACGCTGTCCGGTGGCTGGCGCCGCGAGGATTACCAGTCGGCCGCGCAGTTCGACCGCGAGGTCATGCATGCCGGGCTCGGGTTCCAGCGCCGCCTGCGGTCCACGCTGACCGCGAGCCTGCACGGGGAATACCGCATCGAAGATCTCGAGATCGCCGGCCTGCCGCGCAGCCACCACCGGGATGTGGACTTCTCGCTGACGCGGCGTATCGGGCGGCGCCTCGATGCCGGGCTCACAACCGGATATTCCCAGCGCCGCGATGCGTCGATGAGCGCGCAGGAATTCTCCGGCTGGCGCTATGGGCTGAACTTCGGCCTGCTGCTGACCGATCCGCGCGGCTGACCGGCCGGGCGGCAACCATGCACGTCGAGGTGGCCGAACAACCCCCCGCGGGGTGGGATGCATCCCTCGATGCGTTTGCGCAGGCCACGGCCTGGCATCGCGCTGCGGCTGTCGGGATCGGCCGCGAGGCATTCGGGCTCGACACGTTCTATCTGTGCGCGCGCGATCACCGCGGTGACGTGGCCGGCGTGTTGCCGCTGGTGGAGCAGTCCTCGGCGCTGTTCGGCA
>CAZWDR010000195.1:0-3574 GCA_964632365.1 uncultured Steroidobacteraceae bacterium | reverse complement strand
TCAAGATCATGCTGTTCGTGCTGGTGGACGGCTGGTCGCTGGTGATGGGCACGCTCGCCGCCAGCTTCTATACCTGACGCCACGGAGCCGCCATGACCCCCGAGACCGTGATGACCATCGGCACCCGCGCGCTGGAGATCACCCTGATGCTCGCGGCGCCGCTGCTGCTGGTGGCGCTGGTCACCGGCCTGCTGGTCGGTGTGTTCCAGGCCGCCACGCAGATCAACGAGATGACGCTGTCGTTCATCCCGAAGCTGCTGGCCATTGCCGCCGCCATCGCCATCGCCGGACCATGGATGATCCGGCTCATCGTCGACTACACGCGCGAGCTCATCCAGAGCATCCCCTCGCTGATCGGCTGAGGCGCGCGTGATCACGCTCACCACCGGGCAGATCGAGGCATGGATCGCTGCATGGCTGTGGCCATTCCTGCGCATCGGCGCGTGCCTGATGGTGGCGCCGGTGTTCGGGGCCGGCTTCGTGCCGGCGCGCATGCGGCTGGTGCTGGCCGGTGCCATCGCACTGGCGATCGCGCCGCTGCTGCCACCATTGCCGCCGGTGTCACCATTCTCCGGTGAGGGCATTGTGATCACCGTGCAGCAGCTGCTGATCGGCGTCGCCATCGGCTTCGTGCTGCAGATCGTGTTCGACGCGCTGGCGATGGGCGGGCAGCTGCTCGCCAACACCATGGGCCTGTCGTTCGCGTTCAACGTCGATCCGCTGCGCGGCACCGGCGCGCCGGTGGTCGGCCAGTTCTACACGCTGATCGCGACGCTGACCTTCCTGGCACTGAATGGCCATCTGGCCATCGTGCAGGCGCTGGTCGATGGCTTCACGACATTGCCGGTGGGCATCACGGGACTGGGACCGGAAGGCTACTGGCAGCTGGTGGGGTGGGGCGCGGCGCTGTTCCGCGGCGCGCTGATGGTGGCGCTGCCCGGCCTCACCGCGCTGCTGATCGTGAATCTCGCCTTCGGTGTGGTGAGCCGCGCGGCCCCGACGCTGAACCTGTTCGCGATCGGCTTCCCCGCCACGCTGATCGGCGGCCTGCTGATCATCCTCGCCGGCCTGCCCGCGATGCAGTCGGGTTTCACCGCGCTGATGCGCGAGACCCTGGCGCTGGCCACCAGCCTGATGGGCGGCGGCTGACCGATGTCCGAAGAGACGGACAAGAGCGACCGGACAGAAGAGCCGACAGCGAAAAAACTGGAGGATGCGCGCCGCGACGGCCGCATCCCGCGATCGCGCGAACTCACCGCCGCAGCAGTCATGGTCACCGCCGGCGCGGTACTGATGATGGCCGGGGATTCGATCGGCACCAGGCTCGGCGACCTGATGCGCGGCGGGCTGACCGTCACGCGCGAACAGGCCTTCGATGTCACCGCGATGGGGCGTGGCTTCGGCCAGATGTCGGTGGCGGCGCTGCTCGCCATCGCGCCGGTGCTGCTGGCCACCCTGGTCGCCGCGCTGGCCGCACCGCTGGCCATCGGCGGCTGGGCGCCCAGCAGCAAGCCACTCGCCCCGGATTTCAAGCGGCTGTCGCCGGTCTCCGGCATCCAGCGCATGTTCGGCGCCCGCAGCTGGATGGAACTGGGCAAGGCGCTGGCCAAGTTCGGCGTCGTGGCCGTGGTGGCCACGATTGTGCTGTCGAGCAGCGCCGACCGGCTGATGGGCCTGGGCTCCGAGCCGATCAATACGGCAATCGGCCACGCCATCACGCTGTCGGGCCAGTCGCTGATCGCGCTGACCGCGGCCCTGGTGCTGATCGCGGCCGTGGATGTGCCCTTCCAGCTGCTGCAGTTCCGCAAGGACATGCGCATGACCCGCGAGGAGGTGCGGCGCGAGCACAAGGAAGCGGAGGGCTCCCCGGAGGTCAAGGGCCGGATCCGCGCGCTGCAGCGGGAGATCGCCGAGCGCCGGATGATGGAGGATGTGCCGAAGGCTGACGTGATCGTCGTGAATCCGACGCACTACGCCGTGGCGCTGCGCTACGACGACGCAACCATGCGCGCGCCGCGGGTCGTGGCCAAGGGCGTGGACCTGATTGCGTTGCGGATCCGTGAACTGGCTTCCGAACACAAGGTGCCGATCTTCGAGGCGCCGCCGCTGGCCCGCGCCTTGCATCGCCATGTGGAGATCGGTGACGAAATTCCGTCGGGGCTGTATGTGGCGGTGGCGCAGGTGCTGACCTACATCTTCCAGCTCCGCGCCGCGAAGGCCGGCAGGGCCCCCGCCCCGGAACGACCACGGATCGACGTGCCGCAGGCTTGATGACCAAGGGATCCGGTGCAGCAGACTTTCAATATCCGTGATGTGCTTCGCAGTGGCCTCGGTGTGCCGCTGGGCGTGCTGGCCGTGCTGGCGATGCTCATCCTGCCGCTGCCGCCGCTCGCGCTGGACGTGCTGTTCACCTTCAACATCGCCCTGTCGCTGGTGGTGATGATGGCGGTGTTCTACGTCGCCCGCCCGATGGACTTCGGCGTGTTCCCCAGCGTGCTGCTGCTGGCCACGTTGCTGCGCCTTGCATTGAATGTCGCCTCCACCCGCGTGGTGCTGATGCATGGCCACACCGGCACCGGTGCGGCCGGCCAGGTGATCGAGTCCTTCGGCCACTTCGTCGTCGGCGGCAACTTCGCCGTCGGCGTGGTCGTGTTCATCATCCTCACGGTGATCAACTTCGTCGTGGTCACCAAGGGTGCCGGACGCATCTCGGAAGTCACCGCGCGCTTCACCCTCGATGCCATGCCCGGCAAGCAGATGGCCATCGATGCCGACCTCAATGCCGGCCTCATCACGCAGGACGAAGCCCGCGTGCGCCGCCAGGAGGTGCGCTCCGAGGCCGACTTCTACGGCTCGATGGATGGCGCCAGCAAGTTCGCGCGCGGCGACGCGACCGCGGGCCTGATCATCATGGTGCTGAACATGGTCGGCGGCGTGATCATCGGCGTCACGGCCCACGACATGGCCGCCGGCGATGCGGCGCGCACCTATGCGCTGCTGACCATCGGCGATGGCCTGGTCGCGCAGATCCCGGCGCTGCTGCTGTCGAGCGCGGTGGCCATCATCGTCACGCGCATGTCCCGCTCCCAGGACATGGGTGGGGAAATCGGCCGGCAGCTGCTGGGCCAGCCCAAGGCGCTGTTCGTCGCCGCCGGCGTGATCGGCGCGATGGGGCTGATTCCGGGCATGCCGAACGTCGCCTTCCTCGCCACCGCGGGCGTGTGCGTGATCGTCGGCAACCTGATGCGCAAGAAGGCGGCTGCCGCCGCGGCCGCTGCAGAGGCCGCGCAGGTGCAGGCGCAGGCCGCCCCCGTCGTGCAGCCGGAGTCGCGTGAGCTGTCGTGGGACGACGTGCGTCCGGTGGAACTGCTCAGCCTGGAAGTGGGCTACCGGCTGGTGCCGCTGGTGGATGCCAGCCAGGGCGGCGACCTGCTGGCGCGTGTGCGCGGCGTGCGGCGCAAGCTGACGCAGGAGCTGGGCTTCCTGATCCCGGCCGTGCACATCCGCGACAACCTCGAATTCGCGCCCACCGCCTATCGCATCAACATCTCCGGCGTGCCGGTGGGCGAGGGCG
>CAZWDR010000194.1:0-3577 GCA_964632365.1 uncultured Steroidobacteraceae bacterium | reverse complement strand
TCTTCGACTTGGTCTTGAACATGCGCGGCTCGTCGGCCACGCCTTCCTTGCCATAGAGCTTCGCGATCACCGTGCGGATCTCGCTGATGGCCTCGCTGGCGAGGTTCACCGAGTCGGTACGCATGTAGGTGATCAGGCCCACCGCGCCTTCGCCGAAGTCGACGCCCTCATAGAGCTGCTGCGCGAGGCGCATCGTGCGCTGCGCGGAGAAGCCGAGCTTGCGCGCCGCCTCCTGCTGCAACGTGGACGTGGTGAACGGCGGCGCCGGATTGCGGCGGCGCTGCTTGCGGTCGATGGTGTCGACCGTGAGCTTGCCGTCCGCGGCCTGCTGCAGCGCTGCCTCGACCTCGCGCGCGGTGTGCTCGTTGGTGAAGCTGAACTGCTCGACCTTCTTGCCCGCGTACTCGGTCAGCTTCAGCGGGAAGGTGACCGCGCTGTGCTCGCCCTGCGCATCGATGGTCCAGTATTCCTGCGGCACGAAGGCCTCGATGGCCTCCTCGCGCTCGCAGATCATGCGCAGCGCCGGGCTCTGCACGCGTCCGGCCGACAGGCCCTGGCGCACCTTCTTCCACAGCAGCGGCGAAAGGTTGAAGCCCACCAGGTAATCGAGCGCGCGGCGCGCCTGCTGCGCGTTCACCAGGTCCATCGACAGCCCGCGGGGCTGGTCGATCGCCGCGCGGATCGCGTTCTTCGTGATCTCGTAGAACGCCACGCGGTGCACGGTCTTGTCCGCCAGGTCGCCGCGCTCGCGCAGCAGCTCGTGCAGATGCCAGGAAATCGCCTCGCCCTCGCGGTCAGGGTCGGTCGCAAGATACAGCGCGCTGGCCTTGCGCAGCGCCCGCGCGATCGCCTCGACATGCTTCTCGTTGCGCTCGATCACGCGGTACTTCATCGCGAAGTCATTGTCGGGATCGACCGCGCCTTCCTTCGGGATCAGGTCGCGCACGTGGCCATAGGAGGCCAGCACCTCGAAATCCTTGCCCAGGTACTTCTTGATGGTTTTCGCCTTGGCAGGCGATTCGACGATGACGAGGTTTTCAGCCATGGGATCCGGGAGTGGCGGCGCGGCGGCCCGCGGTCAGGGGCCGGCGCGCCGCGATCAATGGGTGGCGCTCGATTCGTCGTCGAAGACCAGTGTTTCCATGCGCGCGCAGGCCACTTCCTGGCCCGGCTGGCTGGACAGCACCATCAGCACCACCCAGCGCACCTGCTCGGGGGTGAGGTCTTCGACATCGAGGGCGAGCAGCCGGTCGATGACCAGCTCGCGCTGGGCCGGCTGGAGGATCTGCGCGCTCTCGAGCGTCAGCAGCATGCCGCGGCACTCGGCCGACAGCCGGTCGAGCTCCTGCGGGGAATAGAGGCGCAGCGAGCCCATCTGGCGCGGCGCGCCGGAATCGTTGGGCGGGGTGGCCAGCGACGCGTGCTGGCGCAGGCCGGCGAGGTCCGCCAGCCAGTCGAGCGCGCGCTCCACGTTGTCTTCGCCAAAGCCGGCGCTCGCCAGGTGGCGGGCCAGGGCCTCGCGCTCAGGCACCTCGGGCGCTTCATCGAACATGTAGCGGTCGAAGACGTAGAGGAGGATGTCTAGAACGGTGCCGTTCATTCTTTATAGGACGCGGTTGTACAGTGCCCCGGGGCGTGCCTCGACCCGGCCCTCCAGTTCAAGGATGAGCATCATGGAGGCCACGGAGCCGGCCGAAAGGCCCGTCCGGTCCACCAGATCGTCGATGCTGGCTGGCTCGAAGCCGAGCGCATCTAACAGCATTTCGTAATCCTTGTCCAACCGGCGCGGTGCCGCAGGCTCACCAGATGGTGGGACAAGGTCTTGATCCGGAAAGGGAATCTGGGGCGATAGCGCGGGCTCTTCGAGGATGTCGGCCGGCCCGCGGGCCAGCACCGCGCCGCTGCGGATCAGCGCATTGCAGCCCGCCGCCAGCGGATTCAGCGGCGAACCGGGCACCGCGAACACCTCGCGGCCCTGGTCGGCGGCATGGGTCGCGGTGATCAGCGAGCCGCTGCCGGCCGCCGCCTCGATGATGACCACCGCGCGCGACAGCCCGGAAATGATGCGGTTGCGGCGCGGAAAGTGATGCGGGCGGGGACCCGCGGCGGGCGGCAGCTCGGACACCAGCACGCCCTCGCGGGCGATGCGGTCGAACAGCGCCTGGTTCTCGCGCGGATAGCATTGCGCAAGGCCGGTCCCCAGCACCGCCACGGTGGCACCCCCGGCATCCAGCGCGGCGGCATGGGCGGCGGCATCGATGCCGCGCGCCAGGCCGCTGGTGATCACGAAGCCGGCACCGGCCAGCCCGCGCGCGAACTCGCCGGCGATGCGCCGCCCGGCCGCGGTGGGCGCCCGGCTGCCGACGATGGCCGCCTGCGCGCGGGTCAGCAGCGCCGCATCGCCGAGGACATAGAGCGCGGCGGGGGCGTCTGTGACTGCCGCGAGCTGCGGCGGATAGCCCGCGGCGCCGCGCTCGATCAGCCGGGCGCCGGATGCCGCCAGCCAGGCGGAGATGGAATCGCGCTGATGCATGCGCGGAGCAGCTTAGAAAGCAAAAGGCCCGCGCGAGGCGGGCCTTTCTGGGGCATTGGCAGGCAAACGCCTGCCGGATGCATTCGCCTAGGGCGTGCGCACCACATCGGCCACGCCAACGGGCAGTGTGGTCTGCAGCACCAGGCCATAGCTCATCTGGTCATAGGTCTTGAACACCAGCACCGTGCCGGCGCGCTCGTCAGGCAGCTTCAGCGTGCCCCGGCACAGCGACAGGCCGGAGCGGCGGCAGGAGCCATCGCGCACCGTCTCGCCGGCGCGGTCGATGGCCAGCACGTGACCGACGGCCAGCCCGTGGTCCCCGCCGCGATTCAGCGCCACGACCTGGTACTGGCCGATCAGCGACACGCCATCGACCACCGCCATGATCTGCCCGCGCACGTCGCCGGTCGGGGTGTGGGGGATGATGTCGGAGGCCACCGCGGAGAGATCCTCGCGCAGCAGCACATCGCCGGCGGCGGTCTCGCGCGCCGAGTCGATCACGCGGGCGCGGCTCAGCTCCGCGACCTGCTCCACATTCGCGATGCCGGCATAGATGCCCATGAAACCCAGCACGCGGCGGGTTTCCGGATCCACCAGTTCGTCGCCGACGCGCAGGATGGCGTAGCGGCCCGGGCCATGGTCGCCCATTCCCTTCACGTACAGGTCGTGGCCCATGCCGCCGATCAGATGACGGTCCCGCAGCGCCGCCACGCGGGGCGCGGCGTCGAGTTCTTCCTTCGTCAGGATGCCCGGCTTGCCGAGGAAGGCCGCGATGGCTTCGTAGGGAATGGTCGGGATCGCTCCGCCATCGAGCGGGCCACTGCGCACCAGCGGCTGCACGCGCACCGCATCGCCACGGGCGAGGGTGATCTGCGGGGAGCCGTCGGCGCCATAGGCCAGCGTCAGCACGTCGCCGGGATAGATGAGGTGCGGGTTCTGCACGGCGGGATTCACGTGCCAGATCTCCGGCCACAGCCACGGATCGCGCAGGAACATCGCCGAGATGTCCCACAGCGTGTCGCCGCTCTTGACCGTATAGCTCAT
>CAZWDR010000193.1:0-3632 GCA_964632365.1 uncultured Steroidobacteraceae bacterium | reverse complement strand
TGCCGCAGACCATCGAGGCCATCCAGCATGCGCGCGCCGCCGGCGTGCCCATCGTCGTGGCGGTCAACAAGATCGACAAGCCGGAGGCAGATCCGGAGCGCGTGCGCACGGAACTCTCCAAGCACGAGGTCATCTCCGAGGAATGGGGCGGCAGCGACATGTTCCGCCACGTCTCGGCGAAGACCGGCCTGGGCATCGACGACCTGCTCGAGGCCATCCTGCTGCAGGCCGAAGTGCTCGAGCTGAAGGCGCCGCGTGCGGGCCTGGCCTCGGGCATCGTGATCGAGTCCAGTGTCGAGAAGGGCCGCGGCGCGGTGGCGACCGTGCTGGTCAAGCGCGGCACGCTGAAGCTCGGCGACCCGATCCTGGCCGGGCAGCAGTTCGGCCGCGTGCGTGCGATGTTCGACGAGACCGGCAAGGCCGTGAAGGAAGCGCTGCCGTCGATGCCGGTGGTGGTGCTGGGCCTGACCGGCGCCCCGAACGCAGGCGATGAGCTGCTGGCCGTCGAGAGCGACCGCAAGGCGCGCGATGTCGCGCAGCATCGCCAGAGCCGTCACCGCGACGTGCGCGTCGCGGGCCGCATGTCGGCCACGGCCGAGGATGTGTTCTCGCAGATGGAAGAGGCGAAGACCAGCATCATCCCGGTGCTGGTGAAGACCGACGTGCAGGGCAGCGCCGAGGCGCTGCGCGATGCGCTGACCAAGCTTTCCACCGGCGAGGTCGGCGTCAAGGTGCTGGCCGCGAATGTGGGCGGCATCACCGAGTCCGACATCCAGCTGGCGGCGGCGTCCAAGGCGCGCGTGATCGGCTTCAACGTGCGCGCGGATTCCGGCGCGCGCGAGGCGATGAAGGAAACCGGCGTCGAGGTGCGTTACTACAGCATCATCTACGAGGCCATCGACGACCTGAAGCAGGTGATGAGCGGCATGCTCGCACCCGAGATCAAGGAGACCATCGTCGGCGTGGCGCAGGTGCGCGAGGTGTTCCGCTCCAGCAAGTTCGGCGTCGTCGCCGGCTGTCTGGTGGTGGAGGGCACCGTCAAGCGCAACAACCCGATCCGCGTGCTGCGCGACAACGTGGTGATCTTCGAGGGCGCGCTCGAATCGCTGCGCCGCTTCAAGGACGAGGCGAACGAAGTGCGCGCCGGCACCGAGTGCGGCATTGGCGTGAAGAACTACCAGGATGTCCGCGTCGGCGACCAGATCGAGTGCTACTCGCGCGTCGAAGTGGCGCGCACGATCTGACGGACCCGGCGTGGCACAGAAGTCATCAGGCAGTGGCCGGCTGGTACGCGTTGAAGCCCAGGTGCAACGCGTGCTCGCCGAGCTGGTGTCGCGCGAGGTGAAGGATCCGCGCGTCGGACCCGTCACGGTGACGCAGGTGAAGCTGGCGCCGGATCTTTCCGTGGCGCGGGTCTACTACGTGCCGTTCGGCGGCCGCGAGCCCGGGCCGGACATGCAGGAAGGCCTCGAAGCCGCGGCCGGTTTCCTGCGCGGCGAGGTCGGTCGCCGCGCCAACCTGCGCCACGCGCCGCGCCTGCAGTTCATCGCCGATGACCTCTTCGATCGTGCTGCGCACCTGAATGCGCTGATTGACTCGGCAAACAAGCCACGTCGCTGAGCGGCGCGCCGGGCGGCGCCATTGCGCTGCAATAATGCCGTGCTAACCTCGCCACGTTGAAGGTCAACGCATGCTGGCAGCAGCGAAGTCGAGGGACAGATGCCGCACGGAATCCTGCTGCTCGACAAACCGCGGGGGCTGAGCTCCAACGCCGCCGTGCAGCGCGTGCGGCGCGCGTTCGGCCGCGAGAAGGCCGGCCACACCGGCAGCCTCGATCCACTGGCCACCGGCATGCTGCCCATCTGCCTCGGCGAGGCAACCAAGGTCGCCGGCTACCTGCTCGAAGGCGACAAGGAATACACGTTCACGGCGCGCTTCGGCGAACGCACCTCGACCGGTGATACCGAGGGCGAGGTGGTGGAGCGTTGCGAGGTGCCTGCGGATCTCGCTGACGCACTGCAGGCGGCGATTCCACGCTACCTCGGCACCATCGCGCAGGTGCCGCCGATGTACTCGGCGCTGAAGCGCGATGGCCAGCCGCTCTACAAGCTGGCGCGCATGGGCATCGAGGTCGAGCGCGAAGCCCGCCCGGTCACGATCCGCGAACTGCAACTGCTGTCGGTCAGCGGCCAGGAGGCGCAGATGCGCGTGCTGTGCACGAAGGGCACCTACGTGCGCACGCTGGCGGAGGATCTGGCGCAGTCGATGGGCAGCTGCGCGCATCTGACGGCCCTGCGGCGCAGCGCGGTCGCGCCATTCCCGCCCGGCCACCTGGTGGCCATGGAGGAGGTGGAGACCGCGGCCGCCGCCGTGCCGCTGCTGGCGGCGGATGCGGCATTGCCGCAACTGCCCGCGGTCCACCTCGACCGCGACCGGGCCGTGCGCATCCGTCAGGGACAGTCCGTCGCCGCGGATGCCTCAGGGGCCGCACCGCAGGACGGCCTGGTGCGGCTGTACGGCGCCTCCGGCGCCTTCCTCGGCATCGGCGCCATCGAGGATTCCGGCCACCGCGTGAAGCCGGTGCGTCTTTTCAACGATCCCGGCCGCATCCACACTTGAGGCCCCCCGGGTGCGCGAGTAGAATGCCGCGCTTTCCAAGAGACACATAGAACCCTTTCCGAAATGGCACTATCGACCGAACAGAAGCGCGGCATCCTGAACCAGTACGGCCGCGACGCGAATGACACGGGCTCTCCTGAAGTGCAGATCGCACTGCTGTCCGAGCGCATCAGCAGCTTGGGCGGACACTTCAACTCGCACAAGGGCGACCATTCTTCCCGGCGTGGGCTGGTGAAGATGGTGAACCAGCGCCGCAAGCTGCTGGATTACCTGAAGTCGACCAAACCGCAGAAGTATCAGGAAGTCGTCGAGCGGCTGGGTCTCCGCCGCTAACCGACTCGCCACACGGGCCGCGCAGTCATATACACCGCGCGGCCCGTTTGTCATGGGCGCCGTTAAAGGAGCCCGACGCATCGCATCGCAAGTACGAGGTCATTCGTGAGCATCGCCAAGCAATCATTCCAGTTCGGTTCCAATACAGTCACCCTCGAAACCGGTGAGCTCGCGCGCCTCGCAGATGGCGCCGTCCTTGTGACGATGGGCGACACCGTGGTGCTGGTCACCGCCGTGGCGCGCAAGCAGGCGCAGCCGGGCAAGGACTTCTTCCCGCTGACGGTCAATTACCAGGAAAAGACCTACGCGGCCGGCCGCATTCCCGGTGGCTTCTTCCGCCGCGAGGGCCGCCCCAGCGAGTCCGAGACGCTGATCTCGCGCCTGATCGACCGCCCGATCCGTCCGCTGTTCCCGGATGGCTTCTACAACGAGGTGCAGGTGGTGGCCACCGTCATCTCGCTCGACCCGGACATCCAGGCCGACATTCCCGCGCTGCTGGGCGCCTCGGCGGCGCTGGCGCTGTCCGGTGTGCCCTTTGCCGGCCCGATCGGCGCGGCGCGCGTGGGCTACAAGAACGGTCAGTACCTGCTGAACCCGACCCGCAAGGAAAACGAAGGCTCGCAGCTCGATCTGGTGGTCGCGGGCACCGCCGGCGCCGTGCTGATGGTCGAGTCGCAGGC
>CAZWDR010000192.1:0-3689 GCA_964632365.1 uncultured Steroidobacteraceae bacterium | reverse complement strand
CGACGCCGCGATCGCCGCCGAAGCCATAGAGGAAACCGGCAGTGTGGCGGAACACATCCTGGACGGTCGGCTGGCGCGCCGGGTCGCGCAGCACCATGCGGCCACCGGGCCCGTTGTCGCTGACATACAGTTTCAGGTTCGCCAGCTCCGGCAGATACCGCGCGATCGGATCGTTGAGCTGGAAGCGCCCTTCTTCATACAGCATCAGCAGCGCGACGCTGGTGATGGGCTTGGTCATCGAATACACGTAGAAATAGTTGTCGGTGGTCATCGGGCGCTGCGCGGCGATGTCCGCCATGCCATAGGCGCTCTCATGCACCACCTCGCCGCGGCGCGCGACCCAGGTGACGACGCCGGCGATCTGGCCGTCATCGACGTACTTGCGGAAATGCGCGTCGAGCCGCTGCAGTCGCTCTGCGGACATGCCCGCACCGGCGCTGGATGTGGCGCCGCGTTTCGCGGCGGTGGGCGCGTCGGCGCGGCCCTCGCAGGCGGTCAGCGTCGCGACGGCGACCACACCCATGGCCACGCTGGCCCAGGCCGCACGGCGGCGGCGGAATGTGTCATTCATGGCTCCCCCTTCGTTCTTGTTGTGGCCGGCCTTGGGCGTCGGCCATCGCGTCCGATTATGCACCGCGCCGGGGAGGGCGCATCCAGCCACGGTGGGCGCAAGACGCGCCCGCGCCTTGAATCCCCGCGCGCGCGCCGCCATCGTGTACCGATGTCGCTGCTGCACCTGCTCACCGTGGTCCCCGCCGCGCTGCTGACCTACGTCGCGGCCGCCGTGCTGTTCATGCACGTCAGCACGCCCGCCGCTGCCGCGGACTGGCGATCGCTGAGCCGCGAACCCGTCGGCCTCGCTCCCGACCCGGCCGCGACGCCCGAACCGGTGGTCCAGGTCTACGCGGCCCGCGCGATGCGCTGGCGCGGCTATTTCGGCGTGCACCCCTGGATCGCGGTGAAGCGGGCGGGCGCACCGGCGTTCACGGTCTATGAGGTCAGTGGCTGGCAGCTGTACCGCGGCAATTCGGCCATCGTGCGCAGCCAGCGCGCTCCCGACAGCCGCTGGTTCGGCAATACGCCGGACCTGCTCGCGGACCGCCGCGGCGCCGACGTGGAGTCGCTGATCGACCGCATCGAGGCGGCGGTCGAGAGCTATCCGTGGAAGGACCAGTACCGCGTCTGGCCCGGCCCGAACTCCAACACCTTCATCGCGCATGTGCTGCGCGCCGCGCCGGAACTGCGGGTGGATCTGCCCCCGACCGCAATCGGCAAGGACTGGCTGGGCCTGAGGCCGCTGGCGAAGCTGCCCAGCGGCACCGGCGCGCAGCTCAATGCCCTGGGGGTGCTCGGGGTCGCGGTGGGCCTCGAGGAGGGTGTGGAGATCAACCTGCTGGGCCTGACCTTCGGCATCGACCCGCGCAACCTCGCGATCAAGCTGCCGCTGATCGGCTCGGTGGGACCGAAGCGCTTCCGCGGCACGGCGCAGGCGCGTCCGCCGCTCGACGTGAAGCCGCTCGACGCGGAGGAATAGCCGCCCCGCCGGCAGTGATTCCACCGCCGGACGCGGGATCCGCCGGGCCCGGCAATCCTGATGAGCCGCTTTCCGTTCCTTTGTCGCGTACGCGGGACCCCTCCCGTTTTCCCGCGCATCCAAAAGGAACAAGAAAAATGTACAGGCTCCTCCTGCTCGCCGTGCTCACCAGCGGCGCGTGGCTTTCTGCCCCGGCCACTGCGGCCACACCCCCGCCGCTGCCGCTGCCCGCCTGCGTGAACGGCCAGGGCGCCTGCCCGGCCACCAACCCGCTGGTCACCGGCACGTCTTCGGGCACGCTGACCGCCGGCGGCAGCGTGCTGATCACGACGCAGCCCAGGGACGGGGTCTGCGGCAGCATGGATGGCTATACCTACATCTGGTCGCCATCCGGCTGCTTCGCCGGCGTGAGCAACCCGACGATCGTGAACTGCGGCTACATCGATCTTCGGGACATGCGCTTCAAGCACACCTCCTGCCAGCAGGCGCTGTACAAGAATTCCGCCCAGGCGCCGACGCCGCTGTTCACGCTGCAGCGGCCCGCCGGCAACACCGATTACGGCGGCAGCACCCGGTGCGGCGCCGCCGGCAACTACCAGACCTATGTGTGGGGCGGTCCGGCCACCATCAACGAAGCCATCTGGTCGTCGCGCGGTGACCGCGCGCGGTTCTGCGAACTGTCGATGGCCGGCGGCAAGCGGCCAGACGGACTCTATGGCCCGACCTGGGCGAGGGTGCGCGTGGGCATCGTGTATGGCGAGGATGGTCTCGGCCGCGACGGCCGGCCGGAGAGCGCAGAGTTCTACCTGCCGATCGACGGGGACCTGCGCGGCGGCGTGGACATCGACGTGCTGGCCACGCATGAGCTCAGCCGCAATGACGAAGCGCCCATCGTGACGCTGAAGCTCGCCGTGGAGAACAAGGGCGAGATGGCCGCGGACAGTGTGAGGGTCTCGGCGACGATGCCGAGGCAGCTGCACCTGCTGGAATCCTCGGACAGCCGCTGCACCATCGGCAACGCGTTTGCCGGCGGCTCGGTGAACTGCACCTTCCCCCTCCCCGGCAAGAACGATCCCCTCGGCCGCAACGTGGAGTTCCTCGAGTTCAAGGCGCGGGTGCTCAACGCCGCCGATTTCGAGGGACACATCAATTTCACGGCCACCGCGGCGAATGATGCGGAGCCGGGCAACAATGAATCGATGACGCATGTCGACGTCTCGCTGCGCGGGGGGAGCTGGGGGGAGACCGTCCGCCTGATGGAGCCGCTGCTTGCGCACTTCGATTACAAGACGCCGGATTCGAAGCTGAACCAGATGTGCAGCGTCTACATGGACGACATCTACAGCCGCCTGAATGACCTGCGCGAGCGGCGCCCGGATCTCTTCGCCAACCTCGCATTCGGCAAGATCACCAGCGGGTTCTATGAGACGGCGACCGGTGCGAACGCGGGCCATGTGGGCGTCGTGGTCTATCCGAAGGGCACCGACTATCACCAGACCGGTGTCGTCATCCATGGCACGCCGACCTGGTCGCCTGCGGACCTGGACCTCGAGACCTATCAGGGCACGCGCCCGATGGGCGATCACCTGACCATCAACGTGTTCTCGCAGGGCACCGCCGACCACGGCCTCTACTACCGCACACCCATCAAGAACTTCCCCGGCAATCCGAAGCCGGAGGAGCCGGTGGGCTGTGGTTTCGAAGGTGCGTACGCGAACAACACGGCGGAGTTCCGCGGCACCGTGCCGGCCGGCTGTGCCGCGAAGTCCCCGCCGCCGCCGGATGTCTTCGAGGCTGCGCAGAGCTGCCCGTTCTACCCCGACGCGGCAATGCTGCGCACCGAAAGCCCGGTGGACCTGTTGATCACGAATCCGCGCGGCCAGCGTGTGCAGACCGAGGGCGGCAGGATCACGCTGCAGGAGCTCGACACCGGCATCTTCGCCTATCCCGTGCCGCATGCGGATGGCACGTATGGATGGGTGCTGTCGCTGCCCAGGGACCAGTACGACGTCGCGCTGACGGGCACCGGCAATGGATCGTACAAGCTGACCATGCGTCAGTACGACACGGCCGGCAAGCCGGTGGACAAGGTGGTCGAAGGCGTCGCGGCGCCCGGACGCGTGGATCCCTTCGTGTTCGACGCGACGACGCGGCC
>CAZWDR010000191.1:0-3719 GCA_964632365.1 uncultured Steroidobacteraceae bacterium | reverse complement strand
CGATGGCCGGCACCTACCGGGTGACCTTCGACTTCCTCGAGGTGGCGAACTTCGCCGACGACGAGCGCGCACGGCCCTACCAGTCGTGGGGCACCGAGAAGGTCTATGTGGACCGCAACGAGCCGGACCATGTCAGCCTGGTGCATATCCTCGCGATGCGCGTGGTGGGCGAGGGCGGTCGCATCAGCGAACCGATGATCACCAAGCACTGGCGGCAGGAGTGGCGCTTCGAGCCACAGCAGGTGGTCGAGCATGTCGATGGCCGCAGCTGGACGCGGCGCGCGCTGTCGCCCGCGACGCGGCGCGGGCAATGGTCGCAGACCGTGTACCAGGTGGACGAGTCGCCGCGTTACGGCAGCCTCGGCCGCTGGGAACACACTGCGAGTTTCTCCACGTGGATCGGCAACGAGACCGCGCGGCCGCTGCCACGCCGCGAATGGTCCGTGCGCAAGGATTACCAGGTGCTCCTTGGCACCAACCGGCACACCGTGCTGCCGCGTGGCTGGCTGCACGAGGAGAACAACCTGAAGCAGGCGGTCGGCGCGGCGCCGCTGCCCTTCGTCGGCCGCGAATATGGTGTGGCGCGTTACGAGCGCATCGTCGATGAGGATTTCGCGCAGGCGGATGCGTATTACGCGGCAACCCGCGCGTTCTGGGACGCCGTGCTCGATGTATGGGATGAGGTGTGGGCGCAGAACACCCGCGTGCAGGTGAACGCCAACAGCGACCAGTCAGGCGCTTTCGCGGACCTCTTCGAACTGGCGGAGCAATTCAGCGACGGCCGGCTGGACATCGAGGCTGCACGGCCGCGCATCCGGGCTGCCCTCGCCGCCCAGGGCGTGGTGATTCCACAGGGCCGCTAGCGCGTTCAGCGCCGGCACTGCCTCCCTCGGGGAAACCCTGAACGCGCCATGGGGAATCGACGCGTCCAGGCCCAGGAGGATCATCGGCGGGCGGAGAACACCGCCGCCACTGCGGTGCCGACGGCCACGGACAACGTAGCCAGGGTATGGACCAGAAGGGTGGCCAATGCGAGGGCACTCATTTCAATTCTCCTTGGGGGATGATCACTTTTCGTCGGTTCTGATGAATCAGATCGGATTCCCGCAAGGTGGTTCCGGCCTTCGCGAAGGTTCCTTTATGGGAGGAAATGCGCAGCAAATGTGCATGCCGGAACTGTGACGCGTTACAGCGCAGTCACCTGGTTTTCGAGGTGTTCACGCAGCGGTGCGGCCAGCTGCAGACGCGCCGCCAGCGCATCGAGGTAGGCGCGCTCGCCGGGATGATCGCCGTCGGTGGCCAGGCGCGCCGCAAGGTAGATCTCCGCGCGCTGCGCCTCGTTGCCGACCGACGCGTCGAGCTGCGACAGGTCGAGCGGGCGCGTGATCAGGTCGAACACCGCAGCCTTGGCTTCGCCGTCGAGCGCGAGACGTTCCACCTGCTCGAACACATGCTGCTGCTCGGCGGCATCGATGTGGCCGTCGGCCTTCGCGGCCCCGACCATCGCGCGCATCAGCAGCAGCTCGAACGGACTGCCGTCACTGGCTGGCTGCGCATGCGGCAGGCTCGCAGCGGGCACCTGCGCCAGCGCCTCGGGCGTCAGCGGGGTCGCCGCGGCGGCGGCCGGACGGCCCTGCTGGTAACCCTGGTAGGCGCGCAACGCCAGCGCGCCCAGCACGGCGGCACCACCATAACCGGCGGCGGCCTGCGCCATCCTGCGGGTCTTGCGGCCGCCGAGCAGCAGCCCGAGCACGCCGCCCACCGCCGCGCCGCCGCCGAAGGAGTTCAGCCCGGAGGCCTGGAACTTCTGCTGCGCCGTGCGCGCCATGCCGGCAGCGCCGCCCGCCTGCGTATTGCCGCCCAGGAACTGTTCGAGCAGGGACTTCGGATCGATCATCGGGACTCCTGTGGAACCGGACGCTCAGGCACCTTTCGGACGGAATGCGCGCATCGTGGCCTCGTTGGTCTCGAGCCGGGGCCCGCCAATCAGGTCGATGCAATAAGGAATGGCGGGAAAAACCGCCTCGAGGTTCTCGCGGATGGCCTTCGGCCGGCCCGGCAGGTTAACGATCAATGTGCGGCCGCGGATGCCGGCGGTCTGGCGCGACAGGATCGCGGTGGGCACGTATTTCAGCGAGGTGGCGCGCATCAGCTCGCCGAAGCCCGGCATCTCGCGCTCGATCACGCGCAGCGTCGCCTCCGGCGTGACATCGCGCGGTGCCGGACCGGTGCCACCGGTGGTGACGATCAGGCAGCAGCCGGCCTCGTCGGCCTGGCGCCGCAGCTCCGCGGCGATGACGTCCACCTCATCGGGAATGATGCGGTAGTCCACATCGAAATCGGTGTGCAGCCATTCGCGCAGCAATGCCGCGCAGGCCTGGCCGGGTTCGTCCGCATACACGCCGGCGCTGGCGCGGTCGGACACATTCAGGATTCCAATGACGGGTTTCGACATGGCGGCGATTGTAGCCGCGCGCCCTTCGCGGCAGCGGTGGATGCAGGTTCAGGTGCCGCAGAACGTGGCCATCACGCGTTCATGATCCGCGGGCGGCTGGCGGTACGCCTCGAAGCCGGGGTGCTCGGCGAACGGCTGCTGCACCAGCGCGAGCAGCGCGCGGAACGGGCCCAGGTCATCCTGTTCGGCGGCTGCCTGCAATGCGGCCTCGACGCGGTGATTGCGCGGGATGAAGGCCGGATTGGCGGTCCGCAGCAGGTCGCGCCGCTGCGCCAGCGGCAGCGGATCAACCGCGAGGCGCGCGCGCCATGCGGGCAGCCATTCCTGCAGCGCGGGATCTCCGCCTGCTTCGATTGCATCGGCCAGGCCGCGGAACGTGTTGGTGAAATCCGCGCGCGCCAGCTGCATCGCCTGCAGCAGTGCGCTGACCAGCGCCGCATCATCCTGCTGCACGCTGGTGAGTCCGAGCTTGCGCCGCATGCGCTGCAGCAGCGCGGCATCGAACTGTGCGGGGAAGGCATTGATCACCGCCGTGGCCTGCGCGACGGTGGCGTCGGTGTCGCCGGGCATCAGCGGCACCAGGCACTCGGCAAGGCGGGCGAGGTTCCATTGCGCGATGGTCGACTGGTTGCCGAAGCTGTAGCGCCCGCGCTGGTCGATGGAACTGAACACCGTGGACGGGTGATAGTGATCCATGAACGCGCAGGGGCCGTAGTCGATGGTCTCGCCGCTGATCGCCATGTTGTCCGTGTTCATCACGCCGTGGATGAAGCCGACGCAGGTCCAGTCCGCGATCAATGCGGCCTGTCGCGCCGCCACTGCCTGCAGGAACGCCAGCGGCTGCTCGTCGCCGGCATCAGTGAGCTGCGGGTCGTGTCGCGCGATGCACCAGTGCAGCAGCGTGCGCAGCGATCCGGTCTCGCCGCGCGCGGCGAAATACTCGAAGGTGCCGACGCGCACATGGCTGCGCGCCACGCGGGTGAGGATGGCGCCTGGCTGCGGCATCTCGCGCCGCACGGTGGTGCCGGTGGCGACCACCGCGAGCGAGCGCGTGGTGGGGATGCCCAGCGCGTGCATGGCTTCGCTGATCAGGAACTCGCGCAGCATCGGGCCCACGGCGGCCAGCCCGTCGCCGGAGCGGGACCAGGGCGTGCGCCCGGAGCCCTTGAACTGCACGTCGCGCAGCACGCCGTCGCGATCGCGCAGCTCGCCCAGCAGCAGCGCGCGACCATCACCCAGCGCCGGCACGAAGTGCCCGAACTGA
>CAZWDR010000190.1:0-3780 GCA_964632365.1 uncultured Steroidobacteraceae bacterium | reverse complement strand
CTGGCGGGATTCACGGCAGTTCGTCGCGAAGGAGCCAATGCGGGCCACCATTGAACGATGGACGTCTTTGGCGGAGAGAGTGGGATTCGAACCCACGAATACCCGTGAAGGTATTACTGGAATTCCAGTCCAGCGCCTTCGACCACTCGGCCATCTCTCCGGTCAACGACTCGTCAAGCATCCCCGAAAACCACGAGGACCCCCGCACCCTTTCGGACCGGGGGCGGGGATTCTACCCCACCGCTGATCAGCGGGGGCGGCGCGGTGCGCGACGGCGCCGCGGTTCGTCCTGTTCTTCGTCCGCCGCGTCGGCGTCGCCACCGCGACGGTCTGCATCGCGCGTGCGCGGATCAGGCAGCACCACCTCCGAGGGCGGCGGCGGCGGTTCGGTCAGCGCCGGCGGCGCCTCGAGGCACGGCCCCTCCGGATCGCGCGGTGCCTCCGGCGCATCCACCGCGGGAATCTTCAGCGCGCCGCTGGTATCCGGCGCATCGAACCCCGCCGGCACACGCAGCGGCGCAAGATTGCCGGCCGTCTCGTAATCCTGCTGCCGGTGGCAACTGGAGCCCGTCAGCGTGCTGCAGCCAGTGGCGGCCAGCAGGGCGAGGCTTGCGATGGACAGCAGCAGCGGGCGCAGTGACATGGAATTCCTTCAGGCCGCGACCGCGAGGGGCACGCCGGCCTGGGCCAGCGCCGACTCGACGGCGGCATAGTACCGCTGCGACAGCGGTGTGAGGGGCAGGCGCAGGTGTCCGCCCATCATGCCCATGCGTTCCAGGGCCCACTTGACCGGGATCGGATTGGTCTCGACGAACAGCTTCTCGTGCAGGCCGGCGAGGCGCGCGTCCAGGTCGGCCGCGCGCGCGCGATCACCGGCGAGCGCCGCGGCCACCATCTGGCTCATCGCAGCCGGGGCCACGTTGCCGGTCACGGAGATCACGCCGTGTGCGCCGGCCATGATCGCATCACGCGCGGTGGCATCGTCGCCCGACAGGATGCAGAACTGCGCCCGGCACTGTTCGACCAGCGCGCGGATGCGGGCCATGTCGCCCACCGCTTCCTTGATCGCCACGATGTTCGGCAGCTGCGACAGCCGCGCCACGGTGTGCGGCTGCATGTCGACCGCCGTGCGGGACGGCACGTTGTAGAGGATGAGCGGCACGCTGCTGGCTGCGGCCGCGGCGGCGAAGTGCTGGTAGAGCCCTTCCTGCGGCGGCTTGTTGTAGGCCGGCGTCGCAAGCAGCAGTCCATCGACCCTTTCGGCCGAGAAGGCACGCACGCGCTCCACCATGGTGACGGTGTCGTTGCTGCCGCAGCCCACGACCACCAGCAGGCGGCCACCCACCTGCGCGCGCGCGCGGCGCGTGAGTTCGAGCAGTTCGGACTGCGTGACCGTCGGTGATTCGCCCGTGGTGCCGCCGACGACGACCCCCTGTGTGCCGCTGGCGGCGTGCCAGTCGAGCAGTCGTGACCAGGCGCTCCAGTCGATGCCGCCTTCCTCGCGCATGGGCGTGACGATGGCAACGTGCGTTCCAGCAAAGGCAGGGGACGGCATGGTTCGGGAAAATGGGTCCTGGGCCGAAAAAACAAGGCTGTCGGGCGCGCGATGTTACGGGTCGCGTGCTATCCCGGGCAAGCATGGCTACACTTGGGTCCGCCCAAATCCGACCCCTGGCAGCATGAAGCAGTTCCTGGCCGTCTCGGCCATCGGCAAAGACCGCCCCGGACTCGCGCACGACCTGGTCCGCACCATCTGCGACTGCGGGGCGAGCATCAACGACAGCCGCATGCTGCCGCTGGGCGGTGAATTCGCGATGCAGCTGCTGGTGTCAGGCAACTGGCATGGCATCGCGCGGGTCGAGTCCGAGCTCACGCGGCTGGCCGAGGCCACCAATCTGGCGCTGAACCTGCGCCGCACCGAGCCGCGCCCACTGCGCGAGGACCACATCCCCTATTCCATCGACGTGATCGGGCCCGATCACCCCGGCATCGTTTCAGGCCTTGCAGGCTTCCTCACCGCGCGCAGCATCGAGATCGCCGAGGTGCTCACCCGCTCCTATGCCGCCTCGCAGACCGGCGCCGCGATGTTCGCGGTGCAGATGATGATCAACGTGCCGGCGAAGATGCCCATCGCGCACCTGCGCGAGGATTTCATGGAGTACTGCGACTCGCAGAACCTCGACGCCATCCTCGAGCCGGTGAAGAACTGATGCCGGGCCCGACGCCCGGCAGCAAGGTGAAAGACTTCACCGCCGAGGGCACCGGCGGCCCATTCCGCCTCGCCGACGCGGCCGGCAAGGCCGTGGTGCTCTATTTCTATCCGAAGGACATGACCTCCGGCTGCTCGGTGGAATCGCGCGACTTCCGCGACCTGCATGCGCAGTTCACGCAGGCCGGCGCGGTCGTGCTCGGGGTGTCGCGCGACAGCCTGAAGTCGCATGCGAAGTTCCGCGAGAAGGAAGCCCTGCCCTTCGACCTGCTCAGCGATCCAGAAGAAAAGCTGTGCAGCCAGTTCGACGTGATCCGCGAGAAGAGCCTGTATGGCCGCAAATACATGGGCGTCGAGCGCAGCACGTTCCTGATCGACCGTGATGGTGTACTGCGCCGCGAATGGCGCAAGGTGAAGGTTGCCGGCCATGCCCAGGAAGTCCTCGACGCACTCTCCGAACTCCGCTGACGCCACGCCCGACAAGCGGGTGTACGTGCTCGACACGAACGTGCTGATGCACGATCCGGCGGCGCTGTACCGCTTCGAGGAACACGACATCTACCTGCCGATGGTGGTGCTCGAGGAACTCGACCACAACAAGAAGGGCCTGTCGGAGCCGGCGCGCAACGTGCGCCAGGTGTCGCGTTTCCTCGACGAGATCATGCAGGGCGCCGACAAGGCCGAGATCGACCGCGGCCTGCCGATTCCCTCGGCCCTGACGGCGCAGGGCCCGGGCCACGGCAAGCCGCGACCCTCCGGCCGCATCTTCTTCCAGACCCGCAACACCAAGGGCAACCTGCCGGCCGAACTGCCCGGCACGGCGGCCGACAACGCCATCCTCGCGCAGACGCTGGCGTTGCAGGCCGAATCGCCACGCATCCGCGTGACGCTGGTGTCCAAGGACATCAACCTTCGGATCAAGGCGGCGATCCTCGGCATCCATGCCGAGGACTACTACAGCGACCGCACCATCGACGATGCGGACCTGCTCGACTCCGGCACGCGCGAGCTCGAGGAGGACTTCTGGAGCCGCCACGGCAAGGACATGCGCTCGTGGAAGGAAGGCGGCCGCACGTTCTACGAGATCGCCGGCCCCGCGGTGGCGCAGTGGCAGCTCAACCAGTTCGTCTATGAACCTTCCGACGCGGGCATCGAGGCCATCGTGCGCGGTGTGGAGGGTGATACGGCACGGCTGGAACTGCTGTCGGATCATCGCGGCGCACGCCACGGGGTCTGGGGCATCGCCGCGCGCAACCGCGAGCAGAACTTCGCGCTGAACCTGCTGATGGATCCGTCGATCGACCTGGTCACGATCCTGGGCCCGGCGGGCACCGGCAAGACGCTGCTGACGCTCGCGGCCGGTCTTGCGCAGACGCTCGACACCAGCCAGTTCGCCGAGATCATCATGACACGCGTGACCATCCCGCTCGGCGAGGACATCGGCTTCCTGCCCGGCACCGAGGAAGAGAAGATGGAGCCGTGGATGGGCGCGCTGATGGACAACCTCGAGGTCCTCACGCAGAGCGCCGAGGGGGGCAACTGGGGCCGCCAGGCCACCAAGGACCTGCTGC
>CAZWDR010000189.1:0-3824 GCA_964632365.1 uncultured Steroidobacteraceae bacterium | reverse complement strand
CCGCGGAGAGCAGGGTGCAGGTCACCAGTCCCGTCAGCGCCACCAGGCCGCGGGGCGTGAACTGAGCCCGCAAGTGCATCGATGCTGAGCCCACGCGCGCGCGCAGGAAAGCGGCGTTGCGCGAATGGCGTTCCAAGCCAGGCGTTCCATCGAGGTTGCGACCTTCGGTCATCGTCGGGCTCCATCATGCGGAGCGGGCATGGTCGATGGGTTCCAGTGAACGGACGGACTAGAGGGCGGCCCGACCGCGCGCCCCTCTGCTGCTTCGGCACCCGCAGGTGCGCTTGCTCGGGTCGGACCAGCCACCGGATGGTCCTACGGCGTCGGCCCAGGATCGGCCAGGAAGCGCAGCGCGGCTTCTTCAAAGGCCTTCGCGTTGGTGTCGAAGATCGGGACGTGGCCGCCGCCCGGCACGATCCACAGCTGCGAGACCGGTATCGCGTCGTACATCCGCACCGGGATCTGCACCGGGAAGAATTCGTCGCGGTCGCCATGCACGATCAAGGTGCGCGCCCTGATCTTCGCGAGCTCGCCCGGCGAGAGGTCGATATCGTCGTCGTTGTGCTGGAAGCCATTGAACTGTTGCAGGAGGTGATCCACCTGCGCCTGCCCGCGGACCGCGCAGGCAGTGAAGAACGCAAGGACCTCCGGCGGCATGTTGCCGGGCGTTCCACGCATGATCACGCGCGCCTGCTCCGGGAACCCGTCCGCCGCGCCGATCACCGCCATCGCCTTGAAGCGCTCCGGCTCGCGGACCGCTGCATGCAGCAGCGTCATGCCGCCGGCGCTGATCCCCATCGCCTTCACCTCCCCCAGCCCCAGATGGTCCAGCAGCCCCAGCAGGTCGCCCGCTGAATCCTCGAACAGGAAGGGCCCTTCGAAACCTCCCGAGCTGCCGTGTCCGCGCAACTCCATGGAGATCACGCGGTACTGCTTCTCGAGTACGGGCACGACCGACTCCCACACGGTGCTGCAACCGCCGAAGCCATGGATCAGTACCAGCGGTTCGCCGGTGCCCGACTCGACATAGGCGATATCGACACCATTGACCCGCACCACGGTCGGCGCCGCCAGCGCTGCCGACGACAGCAGGCACAGGCAGGCCAATAGCACCGAGAACAAACCGATTGCAGGCTTCATGGGACGGCTTCCTGGTCCATAAGCCGGGTACAACGAGACGGCCCGTGCGCCCCGGCCATCCGTGCTGCAGCGCCAGGGAGGCGCGTTGTCCGAAGGGAATGGCATGCCGCGTTGAATCGATGGCAGGGGAGCGTCATGAAAGGCCGCACGTGGCCGAGGACACCCCATGCATCTCCACCTGAAGGACGTTCCGCTCGACGTGCGACGTCGTGCCGCCCAGCACCTGGAATCGCTGCGCAGCGCGGATCTTGCCGAAGCAGACGACCTCACCGTGGGTGATACCGCCGTTCCGGTCTATCGCCCCGACCTGGACGGTATCGCCTACTACGAGTTCAGCCTCGTCCGCGACGCCCATCGCGGCAAGACCCTCGCCACGTGTGGCTACACGCCCGCGTCCACGAAGAAGGCACGCAAGGACGCCGCGGCGAACGACAGCGACGCGCGGGCCAATGCCGGCGCTGTCGGCTTCATCATCGCCAGCGCCGATCGCCACGACTTTCCGGTCGCGCACTGGAGTCTTGATCGATTGCCACCCAGCATGCAGGTGCTCCAGCGTGGACAGGCGGACTGCCACTGCGAAGACGACGCCTCCGATGACCCCAAGGGCAACCCGGCCCGTCTCTACAAGCTGGACACTCTCGCCTACGTCGCCGAGAGCCAGGCCGGCGACATTGTCGGCACCAGTGGCCAACAGCCCGCCTTGATATCGGGCCTGCCGCATTCGCTGGAGAAGTACGCCGGGCGGATCTCGAAGTCGACCGCCAGCGCCGCGGGCGGGGGCGAAGAAGACATCAAGTCAAGCCCGGGCGAGCACACCCTCGAGCGCAGCGATGCCGACACCCCGGACATCAAGCTCGGGGGCGACGACGTCGGCTGGGAGGAATACAAGAAACGCTACCCCGATGCCTTCGGACCGCTGCTCGATGCACTGCGGCGCCGTGCCGCGCGCACCTGGGACATCGAAGACGCCATCGCCGAGTTCGGCGAGGGCATCCTCACCGGGACCCGCCACCGCGTGGCACTTCTCGACGAAGCCAGCATCAGCCTGCGTGGAGAAGGCGCCCGACGGGTGCGCGCAACGCTCGAGGACAATCCGAACGGCCCACCCACCCTGGTGATTGACGCACTGAACGAGCCGGTGCAGCGCGAAACGGACCTGGCCGTCTCGATCAAATATGCCAGCGGAGAGCAGGAAGAACTCAAGTTCTTCCTCGTCAGCCGCGACACCCCCACCAATGGGCGTGACGACAAGTCCGGCCCCTGCGACTGCGAGGACTGAGCCATGTCATGGACCTTCTACTGGGCCGCCGGCGGCCACGCCGCGCAGACCCGTTACAACCAGTTCCCGCATGGCGGCTGCGCCGTGGGCTGCGGAGCCGTGGCCTGGGCCATGTTGTTCGGCTGGGGCGACCGCCAGGCCGAACTCGGCGGCAACGCCTACTGGTCACCCCGCAACGGCCTCTACCGCAGGGATGGCGGCCGCGGTGCAAACGCCATCGCACCCCTCAGCATGGACGACGGGGTACGCAACATGATCCGCGAGCTGCGCGGACAGATCGGAACCTTCTGCGTTCCCGGCGGCAGCGGTGCCACGGCGCCATGGTCGATGGACGGCGCATGGCGCTACCTCAATGGCCGCAGCTACACGCGGCAGGTGTGCCACTGGAACAGCATCGGCTGGTCCGAGGATCGACTGCGCAACCGGGCGATCGCCTCCATCCGCGACCGACGCACCCCGGCCATCATCGGCACCGGCTGGCTCAGCCACTATCCCCTTGCCTACGGCTACGCCTGGCAGCGGCGCGTCGTGCGCAGGTGCTTCATTTTCTGCTGGAACGACGAAGTCTACGACCGCTGGTTCTACGTGAACCAGGGTTGGGGAGGCGCGGGCAACGACTGGGTGGAAGCATCCACCTGGTTCAGCGGAGAGATCTATCCCTGAGGGTCCGATGCGTTCTTTCAGTCCAACACCCCCGCAAACGGCTCCGGCCCATCGATATCCACCCGCAGCACCCGCGCCGTGCCCTCGTCGCTGCGGTCGGTGTGCCCCCTTGGGCGGCGCTAGCTGCGTTCGTGCGAAGTCGGGCTGGCCTGGCCGTCACGCAGCGCCAGCCGCTCCGGCGCGAGCGCACCGCTCCGCCAGGCCAGCTCCACCATCTCCTCGAAGAAGTCGATCTTCGCGCCCGCGCTCAAGCGCACCCAGGCCATGAGCTGGGCGCGCTCGGCATCCGCGAAGCTGAATTCAAGCGAGGTCGTCGGCGCAGACATCAGGAACCACGCCCGTGCCCGGCCGCCAGGATCTGCTGGAGCTTGTCGATATCCTCCAGGTCACGCGGACGCGCGGATCGGCGCTTCATCTCGATCAGGTGGGGAATCGACGCAATCCGGACTTCGATGCCATCAAGATCCTTCACGACCGCATCGGCCAGGAGGTCGCTGAATCCGATCGGCTCGTCGATGAAGACGCCGTAGCGCGCAGATAGCCGTGCAGGATGACCGCCAGCCCGCCCACGACGACATAGTCGACCCTGGCATCGTTGAGTGCGGCAAAGATCTGGCGGACGTTGAAGGCCATGTGGCGAGTTTAGCCGGACCGGCGGGACGCATGCGGTGCGTTAGGCTTGGCACCCTCCATGAAGCCAACCCCACCCAGGCTGCACCCGCGCAACCGGCACCAGGGCCGC
>CAZWDR010000188.1:0-3895 GCA_964632365.1 uncultured Steroidobacteraceae bacterium | reverse complement strand
ATCTCGTTCATCGTGCCGGCCGGCATGTTGGCCGGCAGCGTGTCGACGATGCGCTTGCCCTCGGCGTTGTTCAGGCTGCTGGCGCCACCCACCACGATCAGACGGCTCTTCTTGCCGGTCTGCGCGCGCTGGGCCTCGACCATGGCCTTGGCGATGTCCACCGCGAAGGTCGGCGTCGGGGTGGGACGCACGATCACCGACGACACCACCACGTCGGCGCCGGCGATGTTCTTCGCGATGTCCTTGGAGTCCATCGCATCGCCCGTCACCACCTTCACGCCCTGCGGCGCCTCGGACGGCTTGGGCGACTTGTCGACCACGGTGACGGTGTGGCCCCGGGCTGCGGCTTCCTTGACGATGCGGCTCCCGGCGGCGCCGCTGCCGCCATACACCACGATGTTCAGCGGCTGCGCCGCCCGCTGCTGCGCCAGCGCGGCGCCGGAAAACGCCGTGAGGCCTGCGAGGCCGGCGGCAACGGAAATCACGATTCGGCGGGTGATCTGGCTCTTCACTGCACGACTCCTGGAAAAAAGGTCAGTTGGACCGATCGAGGCCCAAGGCCTTGATCGCGTTCTGCTTGAGGATCAGGTCACGCACTTCCGGACGGAACCCGGCTGCATCGTAATCCTTCATCCACCGCTCGGGGGTGATCAACGGATAGTCGGTGCCAAACAGCATCTTGTGCTTCAGCTGCGTGTTCGCATAGTGAATCAGCTGCGGCGGGAAATACTTCGGCGACCAGCCTGACAGGTCGATGTAGACGTTCGGCTTGTGCAGGCACACCGACAGCGCCTCGTCCTGCCACGGCCAGGACGGGTGGGCGATGATCACCGTCATGTCGGGGAAGTCGGCCGCGACATCATCCAGGTGCATCGGGTTCGAATATTTCAGCCGCAGGCCACCACCGCCGCGCAGGCCGGAGCCCATGCCCGAGTGGCCGCTGTGGAAGATCACCGGCATCTTCGCCTCGGCCATGGCCTCGTACATCGGGTAGGCCATGCGGTCGTTCGGGAAGAAGCCCTGGCAGGTCGGGTGGAACTTGAAGCCACTGATGCCGTCGGCGATCAGTTTTTTCACCTCGCGCAGGCCCATCTTGCCCTTGTGCGGGTCCACACTGCCGAAGGCCATCATCATGTCGCTGTTCGCCCGGGCGGCCTCCAGCACCTCTTCGTTCGGGATGCGGCGCCGGCCGATCTCGAACTCGGTGTCGACCGTGAACATGACGAGGCCGATCTTCTGCTTGCGGTAGAAATCCACCGTTTCCAGGATGGTCGGCGGATTGCCGGACTTGAAGTATTTCTTCTTCTGCTCCTCGATTTCGCTGGCGTAGTCATCCTCCGGCTGGCGGCAGGAGATTTCAGCGTGCGTGTGCACGTCGATGGCGATCAGGTCTTGGTGTTTCATGGGGGCGGATTCTAGCGCGACTGCAGGTTGCTGATCACCGCATCATCCACGTGCATTTCCGTGTCGAGCACCAGGCGCTCGGAGCGCAGCTGCAGCTCGTGGATCACGTACATCAGCGCGATTGACAGGATCAGGGCCACGAAGGTGGAGTTGAACGCCACGCCCAGGCCCGTCGTCACCGGCCCGGTGTCCCCGCGCAGCGCGGTCTGGGCCCCGGCCAGCGCGTAGCCGATGCCGCGGACCGTGCCGACGAAGCCGATGGCCGGGATGGACCAGACGCAGAAGCGCACCAGCGACAGCTCCGAATCGAGCCGGGACGCCTCGGATTCGCAGTAGTCGTGGACCGTGGTCGCCGCGTCCTGGACGTTGGAGGTCTCGCCGAAGCGCTTCAGTGCGCGGCGGATCGTGCGCGCCGGGATCAGGTCGCGCTCACCCGCGGGCAGCTGGTCGATGCGGTGGGAGTATTCGCGGACGTCGGTGGGCAGGATGCGGTAGCCGGACGGCACCTTCAGCAGGCCGGCGTCGAGCTGGCGGCGGTGGCGGGACAGTTCCTGCGCCTTCAGGAAGGACAGCACCAGCGCCCAGACGAACAGGATCGTGCAGATTTCCTGCTCCGGGTCCTTCACGATCACCCAGAACGAGCGCCGGGGCTGGTAGTCCGGGTCTTCGTCCTGCAGTGCGCGCTCCCGCGCCTCCCAGCCCGCTGCCACCGGGCGGACGTGGAAGGTGTAGAACGCGTGGATGATCACGGCGATGACCAGCAGGAGGCCGAATATGCGGAGGCGATCCTGGGCGTAGGCGGATTTCATGAGGGGGCAGCTTACCGCAAGGACGTGGGGGCAGGCGGCGGGGATGGGGGCGGAGGCAGGGAGCTGAATGAGGGCTGAATGGCGACTGAACCAAGTCTCTTGCGAAGCCGATTTTACGGATGGCCCCCCGCCCTCGGGACAGGCGCGGCGCAGCGCCGTAAGGCGCCACTCCGCCGAATGGCTCAGGCGTCCATCAGCCTCAGCAGCTCGTCGGTCTTGGCGCGCATCAGCGCCGCATCACCGCGGGTCTCGACGTTCAGGCGGACCAGCGGCTCGGTGTTCGAGGCGCGCAGGTTGAAGCGCCACTCGTCGAACTCCATGGACAAGCCATCCATGCGATCGATGGCCCTGGCCTGCCCCTTGTAAGCCGCCTCGGCGCGTTCCAGGACGGCTTTCGCCCCGCCCTTGCTCGCATCGAGCTTCCGGTTGATCTCGCCGCTCGCCGGGAACAACCGCATCCGCTCACCCACCAGCTGGGACAGCGACTTGCCGGTCTCGCTCATCACCTGCAACACCACCAGCCACGGGATCATGCCGCTGTCGCAGTAGGCGAAGTCGCGGAAGTAGTGGTGCGCGCTCATCTCGCCGCCGTACGCGCCATCGCAGTCGCGCATCACCTGCTTGATGAAGGCGTGGCCGGACTTCGACTGCACCGCCTTGCCGCCATTCTGCTCGACCACCGCCAGCGTGTTCCAGGTCAGGCGCGGGTCATGGACGATCCGGGCGCCCTTCTCCCGCCGCAGGAACACCTCTGCCAGCAGCCCGACGAGGTAGTAGCCCTCGATGAACGTCCCCGCCTCGTCGAAGAAGAAGCAGCGGTCGAAGTCCCCGTCCCACGCGAGGCCCACATCGGCCTTGTGCTCGAGGATCGCATCCACCGTGGGCTGGCGGTTTTCCTCCAGCATCGGGTTCGGGACACCATGCGGGAATGTGCCGTCCGGCTCGTGATGGATCTTGATGAACCGGAATGGCAGGTGCGGCTCGAGGCGGTCGACCACCATGCCGGCGCCGCCATTGCCGGGATTGACGACGACCTTCAGTGGCTTGAGCTTCGAGCGATCGACATAGCTCAGCAGGTGCTGGTCGTACTCGGCGTTCAGATCGACCTGATGGACCTGGCCAGGCGTGGCCGCCTTCGGCGGCAGCGCGCTGGTTTCGATCAGCTTCGCAATGTCGAGGAGGCCCGAGTCTGCGCTGATCGGCCGTGACTGCTCGCGGACGAACTTCATGCCGTTGTAGTCGGGCGGATTGTGGCTCGCGGTGACCATGATGCCGCCGTCGTAACCGCGCGCGGAAGTGGCGAAATAGACACCCTCCGTGCCGCAGAGGCCGATGTCGTAGACGTCGACGCCGGAGTCTGTCAGGCCGCGGACCAGGGCCTTGCAGAGCTGCTCGCTGGAAAGGCGGATGTCGCGGCCGACGCAGATGCGTTCCGGCTTCAGGAAGACTGCGGTGGCCTGGCCGATCTTGTAGGCGAGGTCTTCGTTGAGTTCGGAGGGAATGCGGCCGCGGACGTCGTAGGCTTTGAAAGCGGTGAGAGATGTCATGCAGCCGAGTTTAACAGCGCCGATTGGCGGTGCCATCCGCCACGGAAGCCACTGCGATTGCGGCCACCGCCGTCCTTACGCGAGCCGGGCGAGCATCCTTTCGAGGCCGCGCGGCCAGTCAAATGGTTCGCTGAC
>CAZWDR010000187.1:0-3910 GCA_964632365.1 uncultured Steroidobacteraceae bacterium | reverse complement strand
TCGACGCCCAGCCCAGCAGCGAGTCCATCCAGGCCATGCAGCTCAGCGGTCTGCTGGGCGAGCTGGCGCGCGTGGTCGGGGGCTCGCCGGCCGAACAGGCCGAAGTGATGGCCGATGCCCGCCACGATTTCGAGCAGGCGCGGCTGGGATCCGCCGCGCTGCGCTATGGGCTGCTGCTGGCGGCGCCGGTGCATCCGGGCCGCGATCCGGTCGAGGCCCAGCAGGTGCTGCGCGAGAGCCTCGCGCACCCGGAACTGCTCACCGCGACGGAGCGCACCCTGGGCCATGTCGAACTGGAGCGCATCAATGCCGAGCTTCGGCTGGGCGATGAGAACCAGCGACTGCTGGAGGAGAGCCAGCAGGCCCGCGAGCGGCAGCGCGCCGAGCCTTCCTCCGCGGCGCTGACGCGCCAGCTGCAGGCCGCCCAGGAGCAGAATGCCCAGCTGCGCAAGGCGCTCGACGACGCCAGGGCCAAGCTCGATGCCATCGCGGAATTCGAGCGCCGCCAGACCGAACGGCCCCCTGCCAGCGAGGTACGCAATCCGTGAGTTCGAACACCGCCCGCAAGGCGCGCATCCTGATCGTGGATGATGATCCGGGCCTGCTGCGCCTGCTCACCATCCGTCTGCGCGCCGAGAGCTATGACGTCGAAGCGGTGGAAAGCGCCGCCCAGGCGTTGGCGGCGGCGACACGCTTCCGGCCTGACCTGGTCATCTCCGACCTGCGCATGGAGCCGGTGGATGGCATCGGCCTGCTGAAGGAACTGCAGAACCGCTGGCCCGGGCTGAAGGTCATCCTGCTCACCGCGCACGGCACCATTCCCGATGCAGTGCAGGCCACGCAGATGGGCGCGTTCGGCTTCCTGACCAAGCCGGTGGACAAGCAGGAACTGCTCGACCAGATCCAGCGCGCGCTGAAGATCTCCGGCTTCAGCGGCAATGCCGAGGAATGGCGCGCCGACATCATCACGCGCAGCGCCATCATGGAAGAGCGCCTGGCGCAGGCGCACATGGTGGCCGGCACCGATGCGCGCGTGCTGATCCTCGGCGAAAGCGGCACCGGCAAAGAGCTTCTGGCGCGCGCCGTCCACAAGGCGAGTCCACGGCGCGCGCGCCCGTTCACCGTCGTGCGGTGCACCGGCACCGCCGAGAGCGAGCTGGATGCCGAGCTCTTCGGCACCGTCGGCAGCGATGGGCGTGGCCGCACCGGCGCGCTGGAGGCCGCCGATGGCGGCACGGCGCTGCTGGACGAGATCGGCGACCTGCCGCCGCGCCTGCAGCAGAAGCTGCTGCGCGCACTGCAGGAGGAAGCGGTGCGCCCCGCCGATGCCGACGCGCCGCGGCCCATCAACACCCGCGTCATCTCCACCACCAGCCGCGACCTGCAGGACCTGTCCGCCACCGGTCACTTCCGCGAGGATCTCTTCTACCGGCTCAACGTGGTGCAGATCGAGATGCCGCCGCTGGCGCGGCGACGCGAGGACATCCCGCTGCTGATCGCGCATTTCCTCGCGCAGATCGCCGCGCAGTCCGGCCAGCGCAGCATCTTTCCGCCCGAGGCGCTGGAGCTGCTGGCCACCGCAGACTGGCCCGGCAACGTGCGCCAGCTGCAGAACCTGGTGCGCCAGGCCGTGGCGATGTCGCAGACGCCCATCGTGCCGGTGGAACTGGTGCAGCAGTCACTGGGCGGCGCACCCGGACGCCTGCCCTCCTTCGATGAGGCGCGCGATGAATTCACGCGCGGCTACCTGTCGCAGATCCTGCAGATCACCGGCGGCAACGTGAGCCAGGCAGCGCGCCTGGCCAAGCGCAACCGCACCGACTTCTACAAGCTGCTCGGCCGGCACCAGCTGGTGCCCGAGGATTTCAAGCAGCGCTGAGCGTGCGGGTGCGCCACAGCAGCAGCGCCACCACAAGAGCGAGCACCAGCGTCGGCAGCCACGCCAGCAGCACCGGATGCAGCCCGAAGGCCAGCGTGCCGTTCTCCACGGTGCGCTGCGCGAGGAAGTAAAGCAGCCCGAGCACCAGCGCGAGACTGGCCTTCGCGCCGCTGCCGCTGGTGCGCAGGAAGCCGAGCACCATCGGCACCGCCAGCAGCATCGCCAGCGGCGTGGCCATCAGTCCGGCGACCGCCGACCACAGCGCGAAGCGCGGCGCGGTGGCCTGCTGCCCGCGTGCCTGCAGGGCGCGGATGGCCTGCCAGCGCGCCGTCAGCGACTGCTGGCGCGGATCGCGCATCGCCGCGCTGAAGAAATCCTGACCCGCGCCGGCGCCGAGAATCTGCTGTGGCTGGCGCGTGCGCGTGGCGCCCCGGTCATCAAGGTCGGTGCGCAGCACGTCCTGCAGCAGGCGTGAGCCGTCCGGCTGCCGCTGGCTGCGCCCGGCCGTGGTGATGGCCGTCAGGCGCGTGCCCTGCAGCTGGTACAGCGTGAGATCCCCGTCCGGGCCGGCACGCAGCAGCTGGTCACCTTCCCGCACCCAGGCTGCGCCGCCGGACAGGCTCAGGCTCTCGTCGCGCGCCAGCGCCCGCGTTGCACGCGCCGACTGCGCCAGTGGCGGTGCCACCCATTCGGCAATCGCGAACGCCAACGGCAGCAGCAGCACGCCCGTGAACGCCACGGCGGACGCGATGCGGCTCACTGGCACGCCCGAGGCACGCATCACGGTCAACTCGCTGCCGCGCGCCAGCTCGCCCAGGCCCAGCAGGGTGCCGAGCAAGGCCGCCACCGGCAGGAACTGCAGGGCCGTGCCGGGCAGGTTCGCCGCCACATGAGCCAGGGCCTGCACCTGGCCATAGCGGCCGACGCCGACCCAGCCCTGCTCGTTGACGAACAGGAACAGCGCCGCCAGCACCAGCAGCACCAGCAAGGCCAATGCAATGCGGCCGCACAGCGCCGCCACGATGTACCGATCCAGCACACGCATTGGGATAAAATCCGTCGTTTCGCATCAAGGCGGGGCGTCCGCCGGGAGACCGAAGCACATCATGGTCCAGTTCGACAGCAGCGACCAGCGCCTGGCAACCCTCCCCACCGACTGCCTCGCCATCGGCCTTTTCGAAGACGACGAGCTCTCCGTTCCACTGCGCGCGCTCGATGCCGCAGCCGGTGGCCTGCTGCGCAAATTGCGCAGTGCCGGCGACCTGCCGGTGCGTCCCGGCGAGACGCAGCTGCTGCTGGCGCCGGCCGGGCTGAAGGCCCGCCGGCTGCTCGTGGTGGGCCTCGGCCGGCGTGCGGAATTCCGCCAGCGCGGCTGGCGCAAGGCGGTGTCTGCCGCCCTCGGCGCATGTCTCAAGACGCGTGCCGCGAGTCTCGCGCTGGCGATCGAACAGCCTGAAGACGACCCGGTCGATGGCTACTACCTCGGCCGCGCCGTGGCCGACCTCACCGGGGCTGCGCTGTACCGCGTGAATGACTTCAAGACCGCGCGCAAGCCACCTGAGCCGCTGCTGCGCAAGGTCGTGGTGGCGGGTCTCGAGACGGCCGAGCGCCGCGCAGCCACCAAGGGCCTCGAGCACGGCACCGCGATCGCGGCGGGCCAGACGCTGCTGCGCGACCTGGGCAACCTGCCCGGCAACATCTGCACGCCGCGCTACCTCGCGCGCCAGGCGACCGAACTCGCGCGTGAACACCGCGCCCTGAAGGTGCATGTGCTCGACGAGCCGGCGCTGCGCAAGCTGAAGATGGGCTGCCTGCTGGCGGTGTCGAAGGGCAGCGACGAGCCGCCCCGTTTCATCGTGATGGAATACCGCGGCGGCGCGCGCACGGCGAAGCCGGTGGTGCTGGTGGGCAAGGGCGTCACCTTCGACACCGGCGGCATCTCGCTGAAGGACCCGGGCGCGATGGACGAGATGAAATACGACATGTGCGGCGCGGGCAGCGTGCTGGCCACGATGCTGGTGACCGCACTGC
>CAZWDR010000186.1:0-3965 GCA_964632365.1 uncultured Steroidobacteraceae bacterium | reverse complement strand
CAGGTGCCGCTGTTCATCGATGGCGTGCCGGTGTACGTGCCCTACGACGGCAACGTCGACCTGTCGCGCTTCGGCGTGGACTACGTCTCCGAGATCCGCGTCAGCAAGGGCCTGGCCTCGCTGCTGTACGGGCCGAACATCATGGGCGGCGCGGTGAACGTGCTCAGCCGCCGTCCCACCGATCCGCTGGCCGTGTCGGCGCGCGTCTCCACCGAGCATGACGACAGGGGCCGTGCGAACCTGCGCCGCGCCGCGCTGAATGTCGCCGGTGCGGGCGAACGTTGGTACGGCGCGTTCAGTGTGTCGGGCAGCGAATCCGACAGCTACCGCCTGCCCGATTCCTTCGAGCCGGTCCCCAACCGCGAGGACGGCGGCCTGCGCGACAACGCCGAGACGCGCGACATGCTGTACATGGCGCGCGTGGGGTTCACGCCCGACGCACACAACGAGTTCAACCTCACCTGGTATCGCCAGGAAGCACGCAAGGAGGATCCGCCCTACGCGGGCACGTCCGGACCGTCGCGCTTCTGGGTGTGGCCCTACTGGGACAAGCAGAGCATCAGCCTGACCTCGCGCCACGCCCTCGGTGATCGCGGCACGCTGCGCCTGCGGGCCTTCCACGACACCTTCGAGAATTCACTGAATGCCTACACGAACCTTGCGCACACCACGCAATTGTTCCTGGGCAGCGCGTATGACGATTATTCGCGCGGCGGCGGCGCGGACTTCGAGTGGCGCTGGAGCGATGCCACCGTCACCCGCATCGCCGCGCACCTGAAGAAGGACGTGCATCGCGAGAGCACCGCGCAGCCGGCCGAGCCGCAGGAGCAACTCGTCGCCTCGACCTGGGACATCGCCATCGAGCAGGAGTGGCGCCTGACGCCGCGCCTGTCGCTGACGCCGTCGTACCAGTATGTTGCGCAACCCGGCCGCACCGCGTGGCTGTGGAGCGGCAGCGGCTACGTGCCGAACCAGGTCAATGATTCCTCCACCAGCAACGGCCAGCTCGTGGCGCTGTGGCAGGCCAGCGAAGGCGGCACGGTGTTCGGCGGTGTGAGCCGCAAGACGCGCTTCCCCGCGCTGAAGGACCGGTTCTCCGGAGCGATGGGCAGCGTGCTGCCGAATCCCGACCTGGAGGCCGAATACGCCAATCACTTCGAGCTGGGATACGAGCATCGCGCCGCGATGTGGAGCGGCAAGCTCGCGCTGTACCAGGCCAACATCCGTGACGCCATCGAGAGCGTGACGCTGCCCGGCAGCGCCTGCGCGGCGCCGAATCCCGACTGCTCGCAGCTGCAGAACATCGGCCGGCAGCGCAACCGCGGCGTGGAGCTGTCGGGAAGCTGGCAGCCACGGGAAACGCTGCGGCTCGATGCGCAGGTGAACCTGCTCGATCGCGACAACCTCAGCAGCCCCGGCATCCTGCCCACCGACACGCCGAAGTGGCGCCATCGCATCGCCACCAGCTGGCAGCCGCACCGCCAGTGGCGCGTGACGGTCGACGCCCAGCGCGAGTCGAAGCGCAACACCACCACCAATGGCGCGCGCGTCGCCGATGGCTTCACGCTGGTGAATGCCTTCGGGAGGTTCGCGCCCACCCCGCAATGGGGCGTGGAGCTGGGCGTGCGCAATCTCACCGACGAGCTGTATGCGTACCAGGAAGGCTTCTACGAGGCCGGGCGCAGCTGGCTGCTGCAACTGGACTGGCGCTACTGAGCGGCGACTGAGCGACCGATCCGCGCAACCGTGCACTGCGGCGTGAGCCCGGCTGCCGGGCCACGCACGCGGGTCCGGCACTGATGCGGGATGTAGGCTCCGGCTGACGGACGCGCCACCCGGCGAGCCCTACAGTGTTGCTGCGTACCTTGACGGGAGCAGCCCATGAGTGAATCCGACAATCAGTCCCCGCCGCAGCCGGACGCGAAGTATTCGCAGGAATTCCCCGCCAACGCGCATCAGCGCGAGCAGGCGAAGGTGGCCGTGCGCCAGGTGGACGAGGACCGGGTGAAGGGCGCCGATGCGCGTGACAATCCGGCGCCGTTCGATGGCACCACCTTTCATGGCACGGAAGATCCCTCGCGCTTCAGCACGCCGCCGCCGCCGAAGCCCTGACGGCGTTTACCAGATCTTCGCCGGCGCGGGCGTCATCGCGAGGCGCAGCGTCGGGCGGTCCACGTCGACGAACTGCAGCACCAGCTCGGCGCCGGCCGGCACGTTGAAGGTGACGATCTTGGTGGGGCCCTTGCACTCGCGGTCGCTGCGGAAATCCTCGGTCTGCAGCGGCTGGCGGGCAAACACCGCATCGACCCACGCCGGTGCGTTCACGGCGACGCGCCATGCGCCGCCCTCGGGCACCCGTACGCGCAGCATGCCGCCGGACTCCCTGGGATCCGGCGCGCGCTTCGGCGCCGCCACATATTCCACCTGCGACTGCGGCTGCAGTTCCACCTGATACAGGCGGCCGGGCTCGATTGCGGCGGCCATCGTGGCATCACCGGCGGCGCGCACCGCCAGCGGCGAGCCCTGGAACAGTTCGACCTCGGTGGCCACGTCCATCTGGAACGCGGCGCAGCTCGAGGGTTCGGCGGCCAGCGCGGGAGTGGCCAGCAGGGCGGTGATCAGCAGCGGGAAATGTCTCATGGTCATGTCGCTCAGGGTGGGTTGAATCCGTGACGCTGGAAGATGGCGCGCGCCTCGGCGCTGCGCAGGAACTGCACGAAGCGCGCAGCCTCGGCACCGCCGCGCGGCGTCGCGGCGGCAGGGTAGGTGATGGGCGGATGGCTGTCCGCGGGGAAGCGCGCCACTTCGCGCACGGCGGCCAGCCCCCGTGCGTCGGTGGCATAGACGATGCCCAGCGCCGCCTCGCCACGCGCGACGAAGTTCAGTGCCGCGCGCACGCTCTCGGCTGGGACCAGCCTTGCGGCCACGTCGTTCCACGCGCCCAGCGACTGCAGCGCCGCGCGCGCATAGCGGCCCACCGGCACGGTGTCCGGATCGCCTGTGGCCAGGCGTCCCTTCGGGCCCAGTGCCGCAGCCAGCGCAAGCCCGGGCGCGACCTGCAGCCGGATCGTGCTGTCGCGCGGCGCGATCAGCACCAGCGTGTTCGCGGCCACGTCGATGCGGGTGGCCACGTCCACCAGCCGGCGCTGCGCGAGATAGTCCATCCATTGCTGGTCGGCCGACACGAATACATCGGCTGGCGCGCCGGCCTCGATCTGCCGCGCCAGCGTCGCACTGCCCGCGAACGAGAAGCGCACCGGGTGCGTCGCGCGATGCGGGTATGCGTCGGCCACCTGTTGCAGCACGTCGGTCAGCGAGGCCGCCGCGAACACCGTCAGCACACGCTCGGCGGACTGCGCCCGGGCCGCCGTCAGCGTCAGGCACAGCGCGGCAAGCAACGGAATCAGGGCACGGCGGCGCATCGCGCGATTGTACGGGGCGTCCCGCTATACACCAACGAATACAGCGCCCGATGAATGCACGCCTGCCTGCCTGCGGCGTTTCCGGCGCCGCGGCAGACGCGCCGGGCTAGACTGGCGCGATGAGCAAGGTCACCGTCCGCACCCGCATCGATTTCGCGACCGACTGCTCCATCGGCCCGGGCAAGGTCCGCCTGCTCGAGGGCATCGCGCAGAGCGGCTCGCTGTCGGCGGCGGCCCGCGCGATGGGCATGAGCTACCGGCGCGCGTGGCTGCTGGTGCGCGACACCAACGAGGCTTTCGAGCAGCCCGTGGCCGAACTTGCGGTGGGCGGGCGCGAAGGCGGCGGCGCGCAGCTCACCGCGTTCGGGCAGCGCCTCGTGGCCGACTACCGGCGCTTCGAGGAAAAGGTGCAGCAGCTGGCCGCGGAGCAGTTCCGGGAACTGAAGCCGACCGGTCATCCGGCGCGCGGGCAGGGCCTGCCACGGCCACTGCGGCGCGAGCGCCAGCTCAGAACCAGAACGACACGAACACCTGGATGATGTT
>CAZWDR010000185.1:0-3973 GCA_964632365.1 uncultured Steroidobacteraceae bacterium | reverse complement strand
GACTATTTCGGCTGCAGCTTCCCCGACGACGATTACGACACCGTCGCGGGCCTGGTGACTTCGCACTTCGGGCGCCTGCCGCGGCGCGGCGAATGTGCGCAGCTGGATGGCTATGAATTCCGCGTGCTGCGCGCCGACCGTCGCCGCGTCGAGGCGCTGCGCGTGACCGTACCGGACACCGGCGATACCGCCCCCGACGCCATCGCCGCCAACGGCAAGAGTGGCTGAGCCAGCGCGCCGGCCGGTCACGGGCGCCGCGCGCTGGCGGCCGCGCCTGCTGGCCGCCGCGGCCGGCGCGGTGCTGTCATTCGCGTTTGCGCCCTATGGCCTGTGGTGGCTGGCCCTGCTGTGCCCCGCGGTGCTGATGGCGCTGTGGTCGCGGGCGGACACGCCGCGCGAGGCGGCGCTGCATGGCTTCTGGTTCGGCCTCGGCCTGTATGCCGCCGGTACGTGGTGGCTGTACATCTCCATCCGCGGCTTCGGTGGCGCACCTGTAGTCGTCGCGCTGGGCGTGATGGCCTCGCTGGTGCTGATCATGGCCGCCTACCAGGCGCTGCTTGGCCACGTGGTGCGTCGCTGGCTCTCGCCGGCCTCGCTGGCCGGGCGCCTGCTGTGGGTGCCTGCGGCCTGGGTGCTGCTGGAATGGTGGCGCGGCTGGTTCCTCACCGGCTTTCCATGGCTGTCTCTCGGCTACTCGCAGACCGACACCTTCCTCGCCGGACTTGCGCCGGTGGGCGGCGTGCCGCTGGTGACGTTTGCGCTGCTGGCCGGCGCGGGCGCACTGCTGGTGCTGTGGCAGCAGCGGGGACCGGCGCGCGCGGCTGCGCTGGTGGCGCTGGTGCTGCCCTGGACGCTGGGCCTGGTGCTGCGCGATGTGGCCTGGACCACGCCGGCGGGACCTGCGCGCAGCGTCGCGATCGTGCAGGGGGCGATTCCGCAGGACATGAAATGGCTGGCGTCCAACCAGCAGCACATCCTCGATACCTACCTGCAGCTGCATCGCGAGGCGCTGGGTGCCGACCTGATCGTGTGGCCGGAATCCGCGCTGCCGGACGTGGCCAACAGCCTGCGCCAGTACATCGGCACGGTGTGGTCGGCTGCGGACCAGCGCGGCTCGCATGTGGTGATGGGCGTGATGCGCATGGAGCAGGTGTCCGACGACGCGCGCGACGACCGCTACTTCAATTCGATGCTGGCACTTGCCGACGGCGAGCCTGCGTTCTACGACAAGCGCCAGCTTGTGCCTTTTGGTGAGTTCTTCCCGGTGCCGCAGTTCGTGCGGCAGTGGCTGCGGCTGATGAACCTGCCGTACTCCGACTTCACACGCGGCGCGCGCCACCAGCAGCCGTTCGCCGCGGGAGGCATGCGGCTCGCGCCGAACATCTGCTATGAGGATGCCTATCCGGGATTGCTGCGGGCAGAGATCCTGCAGTCCGACGCAATCGTCACGGTGACCAACGACGCCTGGTTCGGGCGCTCCCCGGCGCGCTACCAGCACCTGCAGATCGGGCGCATGCGGGCGCTGGAATCCCGGCGTCCGCTGCTGCGCGCGGCCAACGACGGGGTCTCGGCGCTGATCGGTCCGGACGGACGGATCATCGCGCAGGCGGCCGAGTTCGCGCCCGGGGTGCTGCGCGGCGAGATCATGCCGCGCGCGGGCGCCACGCCCTATCTCGCCGGCGGCAACGCGCCGGTGCTGGGCGCGGCGCTGGCGCTGGTGCTGGTGCCATTCGCGGGCGCCTTGAGATCGCGACGTCGCGCCCGCATTGAAGAGGCTGGTGTGCCTGCGGCGCGCCACCCCGCAGCACGTGATTAAACCTCATTCATGTGGCCGCCCGGGTGGAACACTTGCCGCGGCGAATGGGTCTATCCTTCATCGGAACCAGATTTGCGGAGGCTTCAAGCGTATGTCCGTCAAGAACTCGAGCGGCAGGTTCGTCCTGGCCCTGGTCAGTGGCGCCGTCCTGAGCGCGTGCTCACCGAGCGCCTCCACCGCAGTGCCGCCGGTCGAGACGGTGTCTCCCGCGATGATGGCCGTGGCGGCACAGGCGACTGCCACGCCCCCGGGCGTTGCCGCACCGGCGCAGCCCATGGTCACCGGATTGCCGGACTTCACCGCGCTGGTCGAGCGTTATGGGCCGGCCGTGGTGAACGTGCGGGTCGAGGAACGCCCGGCGTCGCGTTCCACGCAGCGTCGTCCCGATTCGCAGGAAGATCTGCTGCGACGGTTCTTCGGCATCCCCGGCGCGCCGGGCGCGCCCGATGCGCCGTCCGAACGCATGCCGCGCCGCGGCGAGGGCTCCGGCTTCATCGTCAGTCCCGACGGTTATGTGATGACCAATGCGCACGTGGTCGGCGGCGCCGAGACCGTGGTGGTGACGCTGTGGGACCGTCGCGAGTTCGAGGCGAAGGTGGTCGGTTACGACGAGCGCACCGACGTGGCGGTCATCAAGATCGATGCCACCAACCTGCCCACCGTGCGCATCGGTGATCCCTCGCAGCTGAAGCCCGGCCAGTGGGTGGTGGCGATCGGCTCGCCGTTCGGCATGCAGAACTCCGTCACCGCGGGCATCGTCAGCGCCACTTCGCGCGACCTGCCGCAGGATGGCCCGGAGCCGCCGCCGCCATTCATCCAGACCGACGCCGCCGTGAACCCCGGCAACTCCGGTGGGCCGCTGTTCAACCTGCAGGGCGAGGTGATCGGCATCAACTCGCAGATCTACAGCCAGAGTGGCGGCTACATGGGCCTGTCGTTCGCGATTCCCATCGACATCGCCGACAACGTGCGCGACCAGCTGGTGAAGACCGGGCGGGTCACGCGCAGCATGATCGGCGTGGAGATCGCGTCGGTCTCCGCCGCCCTGGCCGATTCATTCGGGCTCGACAGGCCGCGTGGCGCACTGGTCAACAACGTGTCACCCGGTGGCCCGGCCGACAAGGCCGGCATCCGCCCTGGCGACGTCATCCTCGCGGTGGATGGCCGCCCGGTCGAAGCCAACTCCTCGCTGCCGACGATGATCTCGACGATGACGCCGGGCACCGAGACGCAGCTCGATATCTGGCGCGAGCAAAAGCTGCAGAAGGTGTCGCTGCGTGTGGTGGAGCTGGTGCGTGAGGGGGCGATCCCTGCGTCCATCGGGGAGCGCCGCGGTGGTCGAGAGCAGGGCCCGCCTGCCGCCTCGGAAACCTCGCTGGGCCTGTCCGTGCGCCCGCTGACCGCCGAGGAGCGTGAGCAGACCGGCACGCAGGGCACGCTAGTGATCGAGCGCGTCGACGGGCCGGCGGCCGACCAGCTGCGTCCGGGAGACATCATCCTCGATGTGGCGGGCACACCGGTGAAGACCGCAGCGGAGCTCGAGTCGCGCATCGAGAGGCAGTCCGGCCGCAACGTCGCGCTGCGCATCGAGCGCGGCGGCCAGGTGCGCTACGTGGCGGTGCGCAAGCCCTAGTCGCCTGCGGCCGGGCGGGGTTGGCTCGTGTATCCTAGCGAGTCAATCCCCCCGATCCCCCGCCGCATGCAAGAACGCTACGATCCGGCTGCCGTAGAGGGCAGCGCCCAGGCGGCCTGGCAGGCCGCCAACGCCTTTGCCGCCGACGAATCCGCCCCCGGAGAGAAGTACTACTGTCTCTCCATGTTCCCGTATCCGTCGGGACGCCTGCACATGGGGCATGTGCGCAACTACACCATCGGTGACGTGCTGGCGCGCTTCATGCGCATGCAGGGCCGCAACGTGCTGCAGCCGATGGGCTGGGATGCCTTCGGCCTGCCGGCCGAGAACGCCGCGATGGCCAACGGCGTGCCGCCGGCGAAGTGGACGCGCGACAACATCGACTACATGCGGGGGCAGCTGAAGTCGCTGGGCCTCGCGCTCGACTGGAGCCGTGAACTGGCCACCTGCGACGCGGACTACTACAGGTGGAACCAGTGGCTGTTCCTGCGCATGCTCGAGCAGGGCATCGCGTACAAGAAGAC
>CAZWDR010000184.1:1500-3982 GCA_964632365.1 uncultured Steroidobacteraceae bacterium | reverse complement strand
TCGGCGATGCGGACCAGACCAACATCCGCATGCAGGGCAGTGTGTTCCACAGCGAGTCGGGCAAGTTCTCCGGCGTCGCCGATCCGGAGGCGCGCGAGAAGCTGCGGGAAGCCGGACTGCTGCTCGAATAGGGAGCGGCTCAGCGGCTCAGCGGCAGTGCGGCATGCCGGGCAGTTCGCCCCGCTGCAGCAGGGTCGCGTTGATGTCGGGCTGAGGGTTGTCCGGATCGGCGCGCATCGCCTCCGCAAAGGCCTCGCGTGCCGCATCCGGCTGGCAGGCTGCGGCGTGCGCCATGCCCAGATTGTTCCACCCGCGACCGTTGTGGGGCGACTTCATCACCACGTCCTGCCAGAACGTCACCTCGGTGGCATAGACGCGGTTGCGGCTGGCCGTGCCGAACGCGAGCAACACCGCCAGCGCGAAGATCGCAAGCCAGGCCTTCCTTCCCAGCAACGGGACGCAGTGGCCGATGCACCAGGCCGGTCCCAGCAACGCCAGGTACAGCTGCCGGTCATTGGCCAGATCGAGTCGCGCCAGCAACGAATTCGTCGGCGCGAGCCACAGGAAGAACCACAGCACGCCGAAGCCGACGGCCGGGTGCCGGCGCAGGCTGAGCACGCCCGCCAGCAGCAGAGTCACCAGCGCGCCACCCTGCAGCACCAGTGCGGCTGATAGCTGCTGCGGCGCCTGAAGCATCGGGTCGGCGTTGAGCCGGTCCCAGCGGAACAACTGACCGCCCAGCCATCCCACGCCATGCGCCTGCGCGGCGAGGTTTTCCAGTGGACCCCGTGTCTCCAGGCTGGTCCGCACCAGGTAATCGTAGGGAAACCATGGCCACACCAGCACCAGCAGGCCGGCGAACAGCACAACAAGCAGCACCGGCATCGCAAGATCACGACGATCGAACGTGCGCGCAGCAAACAGGCACAGCAGCATCGCGATCGGCAACATCACGGCGGTCTCCTTGCCCGCGAGCGCCGCGATGAAGCACAGCGCTGACAGCGACCACCACAGCACGGCGCGCTGCTGCTGGCCACGCAACCACAGCAGCAGCGCCAGCAGGCAGAACAGCGACGCCAGCAGGTTGGAACGGGCGGCGATGTAGGTGACCGATTCGGTCTGCACCGGATGAAGGCCGAACAGCAGTGCGGCCACGGCGGCGATGACCGGGGCGGCGTCCGCCGAGGCCGTGCGCAGGCGCCTCGCCAGCGTGCGCACCAGCAGGAAGGCCAGCACGGTGTTGGTGGCGTGCAGCAGCAGGTTCACAAGCCGGAAGCCTTCAACCCGCGCACCGAGTGCATGGTTCAGCGCATAGGTGAGCTTGGTCAGCGCGCGCATGCCGGGCATCGATTCCCACCATGCCTGCGGGGAGGCGATCCGCGGATCACCCAGCACCACCTGCCAGTCGTCGAACTGGAAGCTTGCGGACAGCGCCGGCAGATAGACCGCCAGCACCAGCAAGGCCAGCAGCCAAGGCAGTGCACGCGCCGGAGCCGGCATCGCGCTCAATCCAGGCGCGGCCGCGGCGAGGCGAGCCCCAGTGCGCGCGCGATCATGCCGGTGGCTTCCCACCAGCGATCCTCCGCACCGAGCATCACCAGCAGCACGGTATGGCCGTCGCGCGCCGCGAGCGCGATGACGCATTCGCCGGCGCGGCGGGTGAATCCGCTCTTCAGGCCCGTGACTTCAGGGTGACGGCCGATCAGCGCATTGCTGTTGCCGAAGCGCAGGTGCCGTCCGCCGAGCGTGGTGATCGACGCCGAGGCCATCGCGGCGCGGGCGGTGATCTGCGGATGTCGCCGCGCCGCCTCGCCGAGCCTCAGCAGGTCACGCGCAGTCGTGTGCTGGCCCGGTGCATCCAGTCCGCAGGGGTGCACGAAATGCGAGGCGTGCATGCCCAGTGCCTGCGCCCGTTGGTTCATCCAGGTCGCAAAGGCCGGCATCGTGCCCGCCGTGTGCTCGACCAGCGCAAGGCAGGCGTCATTGCCCGAGCGCACCAGCATGCCGGTCAGCAGGTCGGCTGCGCGCAGTACCTCGCCACCGCGCACGCCGATGCGTGATCCTTCAATGCCCGCAGCGGCGGCGCTGATGCGCACCGCTGCGTCCGGGTCCCAGTCCGCATCGAGCAGCACCAGCGCCGTGAGCAGCTTGCTCAATGAAGCGGGGGGACGCGGAAGGTCCGGGTTGCCCGCCCAGGCCAGGCGCCCGTCCACGCTCATCGCATAGGCCGCGGCAATGTCCGGATAGGGATCGGGGACGGCAGGGGCGGCCGGCGGCGCGGGATTGGCGGCCTGCACCGCCAGCGGCAATGCGGCGATCACGGCCATGACCGCCGCACGCACGGAGTGCGCCTGCCTCAGCCGCCGCCGAAGATGCCGCGCAGCGCCTTCTTGCCCTTGTCGAGCGCGTCCTTGGCCTTGTCCGACGCCGACGCCTTCTCATCGGCCGCCTCGTCAGGCGCGGTGGTCGCACCGCTGGCCGC
>CAZWDR010000184.1:0-1400 GCA_964632365.1 uncultured Steroidobacteraceae bacterium | reverse complement strand
CGCACCGCTGGCCGCGCCGCTCGCCGTGCTGCCCGTCGCGGCGCGTGATGCGCCACCGGTGCGGGTGGCACCGATGCAGACACCGTGCGCCGCATTCTCGCGCTCCTGCGAGCAGCCGGCCGCTTCCATGACGCCCGAACGGTCGTCCCGCACCAGCATGCGGCCGTAGTTGCTGCACAGCCCGAGGTACTGCCGGTTGCCGGCATTGGTGAAGCTGCGGCCGGAGCACTCGGTCTTCGCCACGGCCTGCAGGTCGGAATAGTAGGCGTCGGCATCGTAGTAGAGCGCGAAGCCCCACTGGCCATCCTTGCGCGCGGTAGCGGCGAGCTGCTTCTGCAGTCTCGTCAGTGAGGCATCATCAGTGCCGAGCTTGCACATCTTCAGCGACTCGTCGCGCGGCTTGCGAAGCACGCGCATGTACGGGGTTTCGCCGGGCTCCACGTCCATCGTGCGACGCTGCCACTGCTCGTGGTCGAGGCCGGCATAGCCGGCGGGTGTCTGCACAGCGGCGCAGAATTTCGCGAACGATGCGTGGGTGGTGCAGTCCTGCATGCCCGAGCCATCCGGCTTCGGGAAGCCCATCGCGATGGCAGCGGCAGCCTCGTGAAGATCATCCGGGCGCATGTTGTCGAGGGCCTGCTGGCAGTAGTCCACCTGTTGCACCGGAGCGATGGAGACCACGGGTGGCTTGTAGTTCGAGTAGTCGACGGTCTCGCACGCCTGGCCGAGCCTGGTGTACTCGTAACTCATCTTCATCGCGGTGTCGGCCGTCTTGCCGGTCATGCTGCCGCGCATCGCGTCTGGACCGAGCTGCTCCATCTCGATGTGGCCCTCCATGCCGTCGCTGCCGCTGCACTTGATGTCGGCGGAGAACTTGCTGTCGCGCTGCGTGACATTCGACAGCGAGCAGTTGCTGTTCTCTTCCTGCTGCTGGTACATCGCCTGCTGCGGTTCGCCCTTCGGCAGGCACATCTCCATCGTGCGCGCGGGCATCGAGAAACCTTCTGACTGCATGGCCATCTTCACGCGCCACTTCTCGCCAGTGACCTTCTGCTGGGCCACGGCAACGGCGGCAGCCACCGCGCAGGCAAGAGTGGCCAACACGACGAACTTCCTGGTTTTCATGGGTTTCGAGCCTCCTGGGTGCGCGGATTGTACAGGCGGCCCTTGGTGTAGGTCATTTCCGACACGGGCAAATCGGCGCAGCGGTTCAAAGGCATGCAACTGGCATGCCGACCGCATCCATGCGGGTCGGCGCGAGGCGCGAAGCCGGTTCCGTTACCGCCGGCGCGCGAACCGGTCCGTGGCCCGCCGGAGCGCCACGGCGATACCCGGCTCGAAGGCCGAGTGCCCGGCCTCAGGCACGACCACCAGTTCCGCCTCGGGCCACGCCCGGTGCA
>CAZWDR010000183.1:0-4045 GCA_964632365.1 uncultured Steroidobacteraceae bacterium | reverse complement strand
GGGCTAATGATGAGCTGATATCCCTTGATTAGCGCAATCAGGAAACGACGCATCGCTTTTGGATCTTCTTCCACAGTCCGTCGAGGCTTTCGCGGAGCTGCGCATTATGCGCTGTCCGCACCCCGTTGCGCGCCCCCACGACCAGGTCGAGCGCGGCGAGCTCCGGCGCGATGTGGCGGAAGGACTCGCGCACCACCCGCTTCACGCGGTTGCGCGCGACGGAATTGCCGACCGCCTTGTTCGAGATGGACAGTCCCAGGCGGGCCTGGCCCAGTTCGTTCGGGGCGGCATTCACGGTGAACAGGTCATCGACCACGCGGACGCGCCGCTTGTAGACGGCGTCGAAGGCGGCCGGATTCAGCAGCCGCTGCGATCGGAGGAAGCCATGCCGGCGGATGGGCGCGCTCATGGCGCCGGCCGGGGCTTAGGGGATCAGGCGCTTGCGGCCCTTGGCGCGGCGACGGGCCAGCACCTTGCGACCATCGGCGGTAGCCATGCGGGCACGGAAGCCGTGCGTGCGGACACGCTTGATCTTGCTCGGCTGGTATGTGCGCTTCGTTGCCATGGCTGTCTGGTCGATGAAATGGGTGCGGGAGGGTAATCAGGACACCGGGTGAAGTCAACCGCCACAACGGAATCTGGTGTCCGGGCCGCGCCTGCGGCGGCGGCCGAACGAAGGATGGCAACCTGCGGTGGGGCGGGTAGACTCCCCCTCCCCCCTTGAACCGAACGCCACCAAGAGCGCGCGCGCGAGCAAACGACGCATGACCGAACTGTGGCCACGGGTGCTGGAGCACCTGAGCAACGAATTGCCTGAGCAGCAGGTGAACACCTGGCTGCGCCCGTTGCAGGCGGTGCAGGAAGACGGCGTGCTGCGCCTGCTGGCGCCGAACCGCTTCGCGGTGGACTGGGTGCAGAACCACGCCGCGGCGCGCATCGGCACCTTGCTGCGCGGCGGTTCGGGGCCGAGCCTGAAAGTGATCGTCGAGATCGGCTCGCGCACGCCGCAAGTGGCCGGATTGCCGCTGGATGGCTCGCGCGGCACCGGCGCACCGCCGCCGCCGTCGGCCCGCGCCCCTGCCCTGCTGCCGGCCTCGCAGATCGGCGCGCGGCTGAATCCCGAATCCACCTTCGATCGTTTCGTCGAGGGCAAGAGCAATCATTTCGCGAAGGCCGCCGCGATGCAGGTGGCAGAGAATCCGGGCAAGGCCTACAACCCGCTGTTCATCTATGGCGGCACGGGCCTGGGCAAGACGCACCTGATGCAGGCGGTGGGTCATGTGATCCGCGAGCGCGATCCCGCCGCGCGCATCGCGTATGTGCATTCGGAACGCTTCGTCGACAACATGGTGCAGGCCCTGCGCCACAACACGATGAACGAGTTCAAGACGTCCTATCGCTCGCTGTCGGCGCTGCTGATCGACGACATCCAGTTCTTCGCCAACAAGACGCAGTCGCAGGAAGAGTTCTTCCACACGTTCAACACGTTGTTCGAGGGCCAGGCGCAGATCATCCTGACCTCCGATCGTTATCCCAAGGAGATTCCCGGACTCGAGGAGCGGCTGAAGTCGCGCTTCGGCTGGGGACTGTCGGTGGCGATCGAACCGCCGGAGCTCGAGACCTCGGTGGCGATCCTGATCTCCAAGGCACAGGACGCGGGCCTGGAGCTGCCCGAGGAAGTCGCGTTCTTCATCGCCAAGCGCATCCGCTCGAACGTGCGCGAGCTCGAAGGCGCGCTTCGCCGCATCATCGCGAATGCGCATTTCACCGGGCAGCCGATCACGCTCGATCTGACGCGCGAGGCGCTGAAAGACCTGCTGAACCTGCAGGCGCGCCTGGTGACCATCGAGAACATCCAGAAGACCGTGGCGGATTATTACAAGCTGCGGCTGTCGGACCTGCTGTCGGAGAAGCGCAGCCGGTCGCTGGCGCGGCCGCGGCAGATCGCGATGACGCTGTCGCGCGAACTCACGCAGCTGTCACTGCCGGAGATCGGCCAGGCCTTCGGCGGACGTGATCACACGACGGTGATGCATGCCTGCCAGCGTGTGGCCGAACTGCAGGAAGCCGACACGCGCGTGCGTGAGGACTATTCGAATCTCGTGCGCACGCTGACGGGCTGAAGACTGTGGACAAGCCTGTGCACAACGCTGTGCACAAGTCTGTGGGCAAGTCAGGGATGATTTTGGGGATGAATGATCCACAAGTGGCCAACAGCTGGTGGACGGTTCATCCCCGTGGTCATCGGTCATCCGGGCGACGCTAAAGTCATGTTCGACAACGAAGAAACTGTTTATCCTCACTATCCACAGGCCCAATCACGACAGTGATTGTCTGAATAACAAGTCAGAGTCTTTTTATGAAGTTCAGCGCGAGCCGCGAGCAGATCCTGGGTCCCCTGCAGTCCGTCATCGGTGTGGTCGAGCGCAAGCAGACGATGCCGGTGCTGGCGAACGTGCTGTTGTCCGTGAAGGGCAACCGGCTGTCGGTCACCGGCACCGACCTGGAGGTCGAGCTGGTCGCATCCGGTGAAGTGAACGTCGCACAGCCGGGCGAGATCACCGTGCCGGGGCGCAAGCTGCTCGAGATCGCCAAGTCCCTGCCGGCCGAGGCCAACGTCACCGTGACGCTCGATGGCGAGAAGGTGAAGATCAGCGCGGGGCGCAGCCGGTTCACGCTGTCGAGCCTCGCCGCGAGCGAGTTCCCGCTGGTGGAGTCGATCAACGCCACGCAGACCATCACGCTGCCGCAGGCCGAGCTCGGCCGGTTGATCGGCAAGACGCATTTTTCGATGGCGCAGCAGGACGTGCGCTATTACCTGAACGGCACTCTGCTCGAAACAGACGGCAAAACGCTGCGAACGGTCGCGACCGACGGGCATCGTCTGGCAATTGCCGAGACGCAGCTGGAGGCCGGCGACAAGGCGGTGCAGGCGCAGCAGGTCATCGTGCCGCGCAAGGGTGTGCTGGAGCTGCAGCGGATCCTGGGTAACGCGGGAAATGTCGAGATCGCGATCGGATCCAACCACATTCGGCTCCAGATCGGCGACATTCGGTTCACTTCGAAGCTGATCGACGGCCGGTTCCCGGAATATGGGCGCGTGATCCCGGCCAATCCCGGCAAGATCATCGTCGTCGACCGCGAGGCCATGCGTTCGGCGTTGCAGCGCACGGCCATCCTGTCGAACGAGAAGTACCGCGGCGTGCGGGTCAGCCTGGCCAAGGATTCGGTGAAGTTGCAGGCGCACAATCCCGAGCAGGAAGAAGCGCAGGACGAAGTGGAGATCGAGTACGCGGGCGACGACCTCGAGATCGGCTTCAACGTCACCTATCTGCTCGATGCGCTGTCAGCGGTGGATACTGAAACCGTCGAAATTGGCCTGACGGACGCAAACAGCAGCTGCCTGATCCGGGCACCCGGCACCACGGCGTCGCGCTACGTCGTGATGCCGATGCGGCTCTAGGACCCAGGATCCCGCACGCCAGTGAGCCTGGCGACCCTTCGCGTCAAGGATCTGCGTTGCATCGGCGCGGCTGAACTGTCGTTTGGGCCGCGGCTGAATCTCATCCACGGGCCCAACGGATCCGGCAAGACTTCCCTGCTGGAGGCGGCATTCCTCGCTGGAAGAGGACGCTCGTTCCGGACGCGCCAGACCGACACACTGATAGCCCGCGGCAAGCCGGCGTTGCAGGTGTTCGCTGAGACCGAGAATCCGACCCATCGCATCGGATTTGAGTACCGGCGCGACGCCGCCTATGTCGCACGCCTGGATGGTCGTGATGTGCAGGGCCTTGCCGAGCTCCCGGGTGCGTTGTTTGTGGAGGTCATCGACCCCCAAGTCCATCGCCTGGTCGACGGACCGCCTGGTGAGCGGCGCAGCTGGCTGGATTGGGGAGTGTTCCACGTGGAACCTCAATTCCTGGATGCCTGGTTCCGGTTTAGGCGCGCGTTGAAGCAGCGGAATGCGGCTCTCAGGGCCGGCCAGGGGGTGCAGCTATGGGATGGAGCCATGGTTCCCGCGGCCGAGCAGATCGCGGCGGCACGC
>CAZWDR010000182.1:0-4052 GCA_964632365.1 uncultured Steroidobacteraceae bacterium | reverse complement strand
CCAGCCAGGCCCAGCCGCTGCCGAACTGCGTGGTGGCGGCGGTGAGCAGTTCCTTTTTCAGGTTGTCGACGCCGCCGAAGTCGGCCTCGATGCGCTGCTTCAGCGCGGCCGGCGGCTCGCCACCGCCGTTCGGGCGCATGGAGTTCCAGAAGAAGGTGTGATTCCACACCTGCGCGGCGTTGTTGAAGATGGCCTGCCTGTCGGCCTTGCCGGCGGATTCGCGGATGATGGCTTCGAGAGGCTGGCCCTCGAGCGGCGTGCCGGCGATCAGCTTGTTTAGGTTGTCGACGTAGCCCTTGTGATGCTTGCCGTAGTGGAAGCTCAGCGTGTTGGCGCTGACGACCGGGTCGAGCGCGTTCTCGGGATAGGGCAGCGGCGGCAGGGTGATGTGGCTCAAGGTGGACTCCCTCGCGGTTGGCCGGGCGAATGCGGGCCAGGGAGCCCGCGCCGGGGGCGCATGATAACGCCCCGGCGCGCAGTCAGGCCAATCGGCGCGGGGGGCGCCGATGTGGCTTCAGAAGCGCCAGGCGAAGTGCAGCTGGAGCACCGGCCACAGCTTGAAGTCCTCGGCGTCCTCCTCGGCCTGCAGACGCTCCTTCTCCAGCTCCGCCAGGAAGGTCGGGTCATTCGACAGCACGCCACCGGATGCGGCCAGCGAGAACTTCGGCGAACCCTGCATCAGCACGCCCGCCTCGAAGCCCATGGTGAAGCCGTTGCCGAGCTTGCCGCCCCAGCCCAGCGTCACGGCCGGGGTCAGATCCTTGAACTTCACGCCGCCGCTGAGCGTGCCGACCTGTGCGGGCGTGAATTCCTCGTCACCGATCTCGATGTTCGTCGTCGGCTGCGCCAGCAGGTCGATGCGGTTCTTGTTGCTGCGCGCGCCTGCCGACAGACGGAAGCTGCCGCCGAAGGGATACCAGTCGGCCATCACGCCCACGGACTTCAGCTTCAGCGTGCCGTCATAGTCGATGTCATCGATCTCTTCGCTGCGGTCATAGTCATAGAAGCCGCCGTTCGCGCGCAGGCCGACATGCTCGCCGAAGCGATACCCTGCCTCCGGGCTGATGCCCAGCGTGCCCACCGATGCGCCGACATGCCATTGCCCGCCTTCGGCGGCGGATGCCAGCGCCGGGATCGCGCCCAGCGCCACCAATGCCAACGTCGCTGCTCGTGCAGAAACCATATCGGGATCTCCTGGTTGTTGATCGGCGCGAATGGGCGCCCGCCCTTCCGCGACACTGCCGCTGCGGATCATATCGGTGGCGCAGGCGGGGGCGAAGCGGCAGCGCGGCGACTCTGTGATGGACGTCGCGACCGGCTCCGGGGCAGTCGGGGCGGTACGCGCCTGCGTTCCTGCCTGAAGGCCACCAGACGGGAAGCGCAAGAAACTGGACGCATCGGCCCGCCCGGTGTCGCACACTTTCCTTCCGGTTCGAAGCGCCCGCGCGATTGGCGGGCACGAGAGGATTGATGAAGAAGCCCGCCCCGCAACGCCTGCGCATGCGCCAGCCCTGTGCAGCCCAGTCCGGCGGCCTGCGTCCGGTGCACACGCCGGTTGCTGCAGCATCAGCGCCCGCACGCACCACAACATTGGCCCCGGCATCTGCACCGGCCCCCGCATCTGCCTCTGGCCGCGACGGCGCAGCGGCGCGGCAGCGGCGCATCGCGCTGGTGGCCGCGGCCTGCCGCCGCATCGAGCAGGGCGAGCCGGCCGACCTTGCGACGCTGGCTGCCGCGGCCGGACTGAGCCGCTTCCACTTCCACCGCCTGTTCAAGCAGGTGACCGGCCTCGCGCCCGGCGCCTATGCGCGCGCGCGACGCGTGCAGCGCCTGCAGGCGAAGCTCGCCGCAGGTGCGCCGGTCACCGATGCCATTCATGCCGCGGGCTTCGAGTCCAGCAGCGCCTTCTATGCCGGCGGCGCGCGCACCATCGGCATGCCGGCCCGTCGCTTCCGCGCTGGCGGCGAGGGGCAGCGCATCCATTTCGCGGTGGCGCAGTGCCGGCTCGGCACGCTGCTGGTGGCCGCCTCCGCGCAGGGCATCTGCGCCATCGACCTCGGTGAAGATCCCGAAATGCTGGTGCAGGCGCTGCAGCAGCGTTTCGCACGGGCCGAGCTGCTGGGCGCCGATGCCCGGTTCGAGCAATGGGTGGCCCGCATCGTCGGTTTCATCGAGGCACCCGCCATGGGCCTCGAGCTGCCGCTGGACCTGCAAGGCACGGCGTTCCAGCGGCTCGTGTGGCAGGCGCTGCGCGGCATCGCGGTGGGCGAGACGGTGTCCTATGCGCAACTCGCCGCGCGCATCGGCATGCCGGCCGCGGTGCGCGCGGTGGCGCGGGCCTGCGCGACCAATCCGGTCGCGCTGGCCGTGCCCTGCCATCGGGTGGTGCGAACCGACGGCACGATTTCCGGCTATCGCTGGGGCGTTGCGCGCAAGCAGACGCTGCTCGAACGTGAACGCGATGCGGCGCTCGCCGCAGCAAAACCGCGGCGGAAAGAAGATCAGCCGTCCGGGAAGTCGAAGTTGAAATCCATGTCGTCGGGCACCGGCACGTCATAGCCCTTGGTGAATCCGATCCAGCGGCCAAGGAAGATCACCGTGGTCCAGATCAGGATGGACAGCGCGCCGGCAACGCGCGCCGCGGTGGGCGTCGGCGCGTTGCGGTCCCAGGCCGCCACGCCGCGGAAGGTGACGAACTGGAACACCAGCATGTTCAGCCCCGCCAGCAGGATGGCGAGCATCTTCAGCCGGAAGGCCGTGTTGAACCAGTACGTGGTCGCGTTCGCGGCGAAGTACATGCCGCCGGTGATCACGGCGCCGGCGAACGCGCCCCAGGTCAGGCGCAGCATCTCCTGCGACACGCGGATCACCGCGCGGTGACGGTCGAACAGGCCCAGCAGCCGCAGGTCGACCACGAGGATGCTGCCGAACACCAGCGCGATCGACACCACGTGGCCGATGTTCACCCATGGCATGGCCAGCACATTGCTGCGCATCCACTCGCCGACCACCGAGGTCTCGATCCACAGCACCAAGGCCGGAGGATTCACATCGGCTCCGCGGCCATGGCGGCAACGCCCCAGAGTGCCTCGTCATAGGCGATCGCGCGGCCGAGGAAAATGATGGCCAGCCACAGCAGCACCGTGGCCACGGCGGCCGCGCGCAGCCCGTGCGGCGGGCGGGCCGGCGCTCCATCGGCCGCCTTTTGCGTGGCCTGCGCCATGCGCCGCGCGAACGCGATCGCGACGGCGATGCCGACCACCAGCAACAGCATCTTGATCTGGAAGGAGACGCTGGTCAGCTCGCGCACCGGCTCGGCGATCACCAGCAGCAGCCCCGTGAGGGCCATCACCGCCAGCCCGCCCCACAGGAACGGCGCGAAGCGCTGCCAGACCCGCGCCAGCGAATCCTCGACCCGCAGCCAGCCGAGCACCTTCAGCGCCACGGCGAGGACGGAGACGAACACCACCCCGATCATCAGGATGTGCAGCGACTGCAGCAGCGGCACCACCCACGGAGTGGACTGCAGCGCGGTGCTGAACGATGAGGCCTGCAGCGAGGCCGCGAACGCGGCCAGGCTCATCTGGCGGGAGCGGCCTCGGCCTCGGTGGGCTGCGGCAGCGTGCCCGGGCCGAAGGCCTCGCTGCCCGCCACCGAATCACAGTGCTTGCCGGGCTGCGGCGGCGTGCGACCGGGGCACTTGAACAGCGGGCCCTGGCGAAAGCCCTTGGGCTCGCCATTGCGCATCGGCCGCATGCCGACACTGAACACCGTGCCACGCGGGAAGGCATTGACCGAGATGCCGTCTTCGGCCGACTGGGCGGAGCCGGACATCTCCACTTCCCACACCACCGCCTCGCCCTTGTCGTCGCGCACCACGTTCTTGCGTTCGGGGTTCATGCGCGCGAAGTAGATCTGCAGGTGGTTCGCGTCGGGGTTCACGCGCATCACGACGCCGGTGAGCACGATGGTCTTCGTCTGGTCGAAGGGCGCGAAAGAATGGTGCCCCATCAGCGGCACGGCCGCGGCCACCACTCCGGCCACCGCAACCA
>CAZWDR010000181.1:0-4122 GCA_964632365.1 uncultured Steroidobacteraceae bacterium | reverse complement strand
ATCACCGCGAGCGGCCTGTTCCTGATCTGCATCGACCTCACCGTGCTCTACGTGGCGTTGCCTGCGATGACGCAGGATCTGGGCGCCAGCAACGCCGAGCGGCTGTGGATCCTGAATGCCTATCCCATCGTGGTCGCGGGCCTGCTGCCGGGACTGGGCACGCTGGGCGACCGGTACGGACACCGGCGCCTGTTCGTCTCCGGCCTTGTGATCTTCGGCGTGGCCTCACTGGCCTGCGCCTACGCGCCCGACCCCGCACTGCTGATCGCCGGCCGTGCGGGCCTCGGCATCGGCGCGGCGATGATGATGCCGGCCACGCTGGCCATCATCCGCGCGGTGTTCACCGTGCCGCGCGAACGCTCGTTCGCACTGGGACTGTGGGCCGGCTGCGCCTCGGGCGGCATGGCCCTGGGGCCGCTGGTGGCGGGCCTGCTGCTGGAACAGTTCTGGTGGGGATCGGTGTTCCTGATCAACGTGCCGGTGGTGCTGGTGGCGCTGCTGCTCACAGGGTGGCTGGTGCCAAAGGCCCCGGCGGCGGGTGGCCCGCCATGGGACTTCCCCGGCTCGATGCAACTGCTGGGCGCGCTGACGGCGGTGGCCTATGCGATCAAGGAATCCGCACGCCAGGACCTGTCGGTGGCGAGGCTGCTGGCGGCGGTGGTGATCGCCGTGCTGTGCATCCTGTTCTACCTGCGGCGGCAGCGCGGTCGGGTGCATCCGATGATCGACCTGACGCTGTTCCGGCTGCCGCAGTTCGGCGGCGCATTCGCCGCAGCCTGCCTTGGCACCGCCGGCGCGGTGGGCATGGAACTGATGCTCAGCCAGCACCTGCAGCTGGTGGAGCTGCGCACGCCGCTGGCGGCGGCGCTGGTGATGACGCCGGCGGCGCTGGGTGGGTTCGTTGGTGGTCCGCTCGCGGGCCGGTTGATGCACCGGGTCTGGCCACCGGGACTGGCCTTCGCCGCGCTGTCGCTGGCAGCGGTGTGTGCGTGGGTGCTGGCGACGATGCCCCCGGTGCAGGAAGGGCTGGCGCCGCTGCGGCTGGTGCTGCTCACCGGCATCGGCTTCGGCCTCGGGGCCAGCGTCACCTTCGCCTCCACCACCATCATGAATGCGGCGCCGCCGGAGCGCGGCGGCATGGCCGCCTCCATCGAGGAGGTCGGCTTCGAACTCGGCGGCTCGCTGGGCGTGGCCGTGTTCGGCAGCCTGATGACCATCGCGTATGCGGCCGCGCTGACGGTGCCCGAGGGGCTGCCGGACTTGCCGGCGCAGGTGCGCGACTCACTGGACGAGGCAGTGCGCATTGCGGCCGGCCTGCCGGGCGAGGCGAGCCTGGCACTCGAATCGGCCGCACGCGCCGCACTGGCCGAGGCGATGCAGGTGGTGATGGCCTGTGTCGGCGCGCTGTGGTTTGTCACCGGACTGCTGGTGCTTGGCGCGCGCCGGCGCGGTGGATAGCGCCGAGGACGGACCGCCGCCCCTTCGCCGGCAGCCTGCGCTACGCTATGCCGATGAACAGGAAGCTGCGAAATGGAGCGTCGCAGGGAGCCATGCATGTCGGCGGGTGAATCCGCGACCGCGGCCGACGTGATCGGGTTCTGGCGCGACGCCGGCATGGCGCGCTGGTTCAGCCGCGATGCGGCCTTCGACAAGGCCTTTCGCGAGCGCTACCTCGACCTGCACATGGCCGCCGCGGCGCGCGACCTGGATGCCTGGATGGAATCCGCGGACGGGACGCTCGCGCTGTTGATCCTCACCGACCAGTTTCCGCGCAATGCCTTCCGCGGCACCGCGCACATGTATGCCACCGATCCGCTCGCGCGGCACTTTGCCGATCACGCGGCGACACACGGCCACGACGCGCAGGTCGACCAGTCGCTGCGCATGTTCCTGTACCTGCCCTTCATGCATTCGGAGGACGCCGCCGATCAGGAACGCTCGGTGCGGCTGTACGAGGCCATCGGCGGTCCTTCGCTGCCGCATGCGCTGGAGCACCGGGACATCATCCGCCGGTTCGGGCGCTTCCCGCATCGCAACCCGCTGCTCGGACGCCGCACCACGGCCGAGGAGCAGGCCTTCCTCGACCGGGGCGGCTTCAGCGGCTGACCACGGGCAATGAAGGCATCGGGGGGATCCGGTCCATGAGCCTCGTCGTCGGGCTCGATGTCGGCACACAGGGTGTGAAGCTGCTGGCCTATGACGCGCAGGCGCGCCAGGTGGTCGCGCAGCACGCACAGCCGCTGCAGCTGCTCGCAGGCGAGGACGGCAGTCGCGAGCAGCACGCCTCGTGGTGGATCGATGCGCTGCGCGCGTGTGTCGGCGCGATGGACGCCGGACTGCGCGCGCGCGTGACCGCGATCGGTGTCTCCGGCCAGCAGCATGGGTTCGTTCCACTGGATGCCGCAGGCAACGTGCTGGCACCGGTGAAACTGTGGTGCGACACGAGCACGCAGGACGAATGCGAAGAGATCATGGCGGCGGCCGGTGGCCTGCAACGCTGCGTCGCGCTGGCCGGCAATCCCATCCTCGCCGGCTATACCGCATCGAAACTGCCGTGGACGCGCCGGCATCGACCCGGGGCCTACGCAAGACTCGCCAGCATCCTGCTGCCGCACGATTACGTGAACTTCTGGCTCACCGGCGAGAAGTGGATGGAGTGCGGCGATGCCTCGGGCACCGGCTGGCTGGATGTGCGGCGGCGCGAATGGAGCGCGCCGCTGCTGGCGGCCACGGACCCCGGCCGTGACCTTGCCGCGATGTTGCCGCCGCTGGTGGGCGCCAATGCGCACTTCCGCATCGCGCCTGCGATCGCGCAGGAGCTGGGCCTGTCGCGCAATGTATGCGTGTCCGCCGGCGGAGGCGACAACATGATGGCGGCGATCGGCACCGGCAATGTCGAGACGGGCACGCTGAGCCTCAGCCTCGGGACCTCCGGCACATTGTTCACCTGCGCGCCGCACCCGGTCATCGATGCGCAGGGCGCATGGGCCGCGTTCTGCTCCTCCACCGGCGCATGGCTGCCGCTGGTCTGCACGATGAACTGCACGGTAGCCACCGGTCAGGTGGCGCGCGCCTTCGGTTTCGACACGCGCGACGGCGATGCACTGCTCGATGCGACCCGGCCCGGTGCGGATGGCCTTGGCCTGCTGCCATTCTTCAACGGCGAGCGCACGCCAGACCTGCCCCATGCGCGGGCCAGCTTTTACGGCATGGATGCAGGCAACTTCACGCGCGCCAACGCCTATCGCGCGGCGATGGAAGGCGCGACCTATGCGCTGCGCCATGGTTTCGACGCGCTGTCTGCCACCGGGCTCGGCTTCCGGAGCATCCGCGTGACCGGCGGCGGCAGCCACAGCGCCGCGTGGCGGCAGATGATCGCGGATGTCTTCGCGTTGCCGGTGGACGTGCCCGCGCAGGCCGAGGGCGCCGCCTTTGGCGCCGCGCTGCAGGCGCTGTGGGCCTGCCTGTCGTCGGGCACCGCGCGTGACCTCGCAGGGATCGCTGCCGACCATGTCGGCTGCCAACAGGCACTCGCCGCGACGCCCGATGCATCGCGCGTCGCGGCCTATGGCGATGCGTATGCGCGTTTCCAGCGGCAGCTGGCTGCCGCGGTGTCCTTCCATTCCAGTCCGCGCGCCTGAGGCGCGCGCTCTTCACCAGCAGGACCACCATGACCACGCCTTTCACCGGACCACGCGAGTTCTTCCCCGGCATCGGCCGCATTCCCTTCGAGGGCCCGGGCTCCGACAACCCGCTGGCCTTCAAGGTCTATGACGCGGATCGCCGCATCGGTGGCAAGACGATGGCCGAGCACCTGCGCTTCGCGGTGTGCTACTGGCATACCTTCACCAATGCCGGACACGATCCGTTCGGCCCCGGCACACGGCGTTTCCCGTGGGAATCGGGCACGCCGATGGCCACGGCCGAGGCCCGGCTGGATGCCGCCTTCGAGTTCATCACCAAGCTGGGCGTGCCGTACTACTGCTTCCACGATGTGGATCTGGCACCCGATGCCGAGGACATCGGCCAGTACGAGCAGAACCTGCGGCATATGGTGGCGCTGGCACGGCAGCGCCAGCAGGCCACCGGCGTGAAGCTGCTGTGGGGCACGGCCAACCTGTT
>CAZWDR010000180.1:0-4153 GCA_964632365.1 uncultured Steroidobacteraceae bacterium | reverse complement strand
CGGATCACGTCCTGCTCGATGCGGACGGTGCCGAAGCGGTACTGCGGGCCCGTGTCGAGCACCAGCTTGATGCCGGCCACGCGCGAGGTCGGGTCCACCAGCATCTGGTTGTCGACGAGCCGCGCGGTGAGATAGCCGTTGGCGGCGGCCACGCGCGTCATCTCGCCCTTCACCTGCTCATAGGCGCCGTGGTGCAGCCGCATGCCCTCGCGCAGCGCGGTCTGCGTGCGGATGCCGTCGAAGACCGGATCGCCGGCGCCGGGGCCCTCGATGTCCACCTTCAGCTCGCGCAGGCGCACCGGCTCGCCGGGATTGACGGCAATATTGACCCGCCAGTCGGCGCCGCGCGGGGCATAGGTGGACACCACCTCGGGGTCGTAATAACCCAGCGGCTTCAGCGCCCGGCGCACCTCGCCGTCGATGCGGTTGAACAGGCGCTGCATCGTGTCCTCATCGATGTCGTCGCGCTCGCTGTAGCGGTGCACGCTGAGGAAGATCTGCGCGTTGTTGCGCAGCTCGCCGTCGAGCCCTTCAAGCTGCACCTCGATGCCGGCCACCGCGGGCAGCAACGGGCCGGCCAGCAGCGCGGTCAGCAGGCAGCGGATCGCGCTCCGGCGGGGATTCAGCGGGAAGAGGGGCATTGTCGGCGTCGATGATAGCAACGCCGACCCGAACGGCGACTGAACTCAGTCAAGCGCGAGGCGGCCCTGGGCGGTGTGCTCGCAGGCGAGGCAGCGCCTTGCGGCTGGCGAATAGCGGTCGATCACGATCAGGCCGGTGCAGTCGGTGCACGGCGCGGCGCGCAGCTCATCGCCGCGGGCCAGCGCATAGACGAGGAACACGGCGTGCTCGAAGCTGATGCGCGAGTCGGGCACCAGCCGCCGGTAGGTTTCGAACGCGGCGCAGAGCGCCTCGCCGCGCTGCATGCCCGGCAGCGCGCGGGTGGCGTCGGCCACCTGCGCCAGCGGCACCACGCCGAGCAGATAGCACACGCTGGCCAGCACCGCGGTTTCCTGCCGCATCTCGGGTGTGCGCACGAAGTAGGCGCTCTGCTGCGGCGACTTGCCGCGATGGCGCACCGGCGTCTCGCCGCCATCGAACAGGCCGGCGCGATAGAGCTTGCGGATGCGATCGTCGGTGAGGCCCGTCCATGTGCGGATGGTGCGCGTGCGGGCCTCGTGCTGGATGAAACGCAGTGCGAGGTCATGGCGCTGGCGATCGCGGTTGTAGCGGTTCTCGTTGATTCTCATGTGGGCTCCCTGCGGTATTGTGAAAACGCCAAAAACGTGGAAAATCCTAATTGGGAATTTTTTCCCAATTTTAAATATTCCAATAAAAAGCCCTGCACGGGAATATCTGTCCCGAAGAGGGAGTTTTCTGACCCTTGTTTTCCGGGTGACAACGACAATGGCAATCCAGGTGGCGAGCGGGTCCGGGCAGTGGCAGGCAGGTGGCTGGCTGTCCGATGGTTCCCTTGATGCGGTGGCCGACATCAACCGTCAGTGCATCGACCTGCTGGCCGCGATGGCCGCAGAAGATGCGCGTTACTGTCCTTCGCTGTTTGCGGGCCAGACGAACTGCTGGGTGCACCTGCCAGACGATGCGCGCCAGCGCCTGGCGGCCTCGCCGTGGCTGCTGGTCGATGCGGGGTTCGACGAGGTCTCGCGCTGGCGCTGCCTTGAGCAGCGCGTGGTGCACGACCTGCCGCCGCAATATGCCGAGCCGGTGTTCGTCGGCGAGGGCGTCGGCGACTTCATCCGGCAGGTGCTGATCCTCGGCTGGCACCTGGCGCGCGCTGAACGGCAACTGGCGCGGGTCGTGCTCGGCATGTCGGCGCCGTGCGCCGAACGCATCAGCCAGCTACGCCTGCAGGATCTCTACTGGCTGGCCACGCACCGTCCCGGGTGGGTGCGCCCGCGCTGGGAACGTCAGCCCCAGGTGTGGCGGCATCTGCTGATCGCGGCACGCAATCCGGCCAGCACCGCGTTGACGCAGGTGGGTCTGCGCGGTGTGCAGCTGATGGCGGCGGGGGTGCTGGCCTCGGCCGGCGTGGCACCGCGCGTGCGCCGCTGACGCACGCGGGGGCGGAGGGGTCGGGTCGCCCCCGGAACCCTGTTGCAGCAGAAATGAAATGGTAGTTAAATTTCTGCAGAAGGAAATCTGATGAAGGCCCGACCTGCTGCTGAACACCAGCCCGATGCCGCCGCCACGCTTGGCAAGGCAGTGGTCCGTGCCGCCAACCTGCTGGGGCTCAATCAGGCCTCGCTCGGCGCGGTGCTGGGCGTCAGTCCCGCGACGGTGTCGCGCCTGGCGTCCGGCCAATACCGGCTGGTCCCCTCGCGCCGCGAATGGGAATTCGCGCTGCTGTTCGTGCGCCTGTACCGCTCGCTGGCCGCACTGGTCGGCAACGATGCGGATGCCCGCACCTGGCTGCACAACGACAACATCGGGCTAGGCGCACGGCCCGCCGAGCTGATCGTCGGCGCCGAGGGGATGGTGCGTGTCCTCCAGTACCTGGACGCCAGCCGCTCTCGCGTCTGAGGCGCGCCGCTGGCGCGGCCGGCTGTGGCGCGCCGTCGAGGCCCAGCACCATGCGGCAACGATGCGGCTGGTTGATACGCTCGACGAGCAGGCCCAGCTCGAACATCTGCTCGAGACCAGCAAACCGCCGGTGCCGCCGGCCGCTGCCACACTCCACGACTTGCTCGCGACGCCCTTCCGCGATCCGCCGCGGCATCCGGGCGGATCGCGATTCCGCTCCGCCACCGACGCCGGCGTCTTCTACGGCGCCAGCGAGATCCGCACGGCCTGCGCCGAGCTGGGTTATTGGCGCTGGCGCTTCCTCGTCGACAGCCCCGCGCTGCAGGGGCTCACGCCGGTGCCGCACACACTGTTCCGCTGTCGCGTCGATGGCGCCGCGATCGACCTGCGCGCCGAGCCCTTCGTGCGCGATGCCGCGCAATGGACCGCGCGTGAGGATTACGTGCCCTGCCAACGCCTCGGCCAGCATGCGCGCGAGGCGGGCATCGCGGTGGTGCGCTACCAGTCCGTGCGTGATCCATCGGGCGGAGCCTGCGCAGCCGTGCTGAGGCCATCGGCCTTCCCGGCACCGCCGGATGCCGAGCAGTCCTGGCAGCTGTCGGTCACCCGTGCGCGAATCACCTGGCGCCGCGATTCGGCGCTGCACGGCGAGGCTTTCGAGTTCGCTGCGGAATGGGGCTAGACTCGCGCTCCAGAAAAGGGCACGAAAGCCTGCAGAAAAGGAATCCCCATGCACACAGTTCGACCCAGCCCGATGCGTCCCCATGCCGCGCTCGCCCTTGGCGCGCTGCTGCTGATCGGCGCCTGTGCGGACCGTGGCGCAACCGAAGCCGATGCGCAGGATGCGACTGCGACCGTCACGCACCAGGTCGGCGAAGGGCTCGCTGAAGTGATCGCGGCGCCGCACCGCTCGGAACAGAACCGGGCCCGCGACGCGCACCGCCATCCGGTTGAAACGCTCACCTTCTTCGGCATCCGCCCCGACATGACCGTGGTGGAGCTGTGGCCGTTCGGCGGCTGGTACACCGAGATCCTCGCGCCGTACCTGAAGGACCACGGTGTCTATTACGCCGCCGCGATGGATCCGGAGACCGCCAGCCCCCAGGAGCTGGGCTACAACGAGGGCCTGAACACGCTGCTGGCGTCGAACCCTGACCTCTATTCAAAGGTGCGCGTGACCGCGCTGGCCAAGGGCCGGTCCGACATCGCGCCGGAGGGCTCCGCCGACCTGGTGGTGTCGTTCCGCAATGTGCACAACTGGGCCTGGGCCGACATCGATGAAGAGGTGTATGCGGCGGTGTTCAAGGCGCTGAAGCCCGGTGGGGTGTTCGGCGTGGTCGAGCACCGCCATGCGGATCCGAGCTTCGAGCCGGCGCAGCCGGGGCAGGCCTATGTGGGCGAGCAGTGGGTGATCGGCAAGATCGAGGCCGCGGGCTTCAGGCTCGAGGGTCGGTCCGACGTCAACAACAACCCGCGCGACACGAAGGATCATCCGCGCGGCGTGTGGACGCTGGCGCCGAACTACGCGCTGGGTGACCAGGACCGCGCGAAGTACGAGGCCATCGGCGAGTCGGACCGCTTCACGCTGAAGTTCGTGAAGCCGGCGGATGCC
>CAZWDR010000179.1:0-4165 GCA_964632365.1 uncultured Steroidobacteraceae bacterium | reverse complement strand
GGTGCAGCCACTGCACCAGCGCCGAGGTGGGATCGCCTGCCGCAAGGAAGTTCGCCGCCAGGCGTCGCCGCTGCGCTGGCGTAGGCGCTGCAGGCCAGTCCGCGAGCTGCGCGTCGACCGCCGCGATCGCCGCAGGCACGTCCAGGCCGGTGGCCGTACGCGCAGGCGCGGTATCGGGACAGTAGCTGGCGCCGCCCTCCGGATCGTAGACGGTGGGATGCCGCGCCATCAGGTCGCAGGTTTCGCCCGGCATGGATTCGACCGTGATGATCTGTGGAGCAAACGCGGCGAGCCGCTGCAGCAGGGGCTCGAGCGCGCGTGCCGTCACCTCGGGCCCGTCCTCCTGGGCCAGATGCACGGTGCCCAGCACCAGCACGCGCGTTGGCGGGCCGGCGAATGGCTGCCGCGCTGCGGCCGGTTGCGCAGGCGCGGCCGCGGCGCCGAGGGGGATGGCGGCGATCAGCAGCAACAGCAGCAGACGCATTGGCGCGGCTCCAGGACGGGAGCCGTGATCACACGCGCCTGCGGCCACGAACGCATGACCGGATGGTCATGGTGACCATCGGCGCGGCGCAGTGACGGTCAGTGGGTCCGGCAACACCGGCCGTGCCGTCATTGCCGGTCCATCCGCCGGGCGATGCAGCGACCGCATCGATGCCCGAACGCACGACGGCAGGATCGATGTGCAGCACCGGCCCGACGCTGCGGCAAGCGGCTCGCGTGCCGCAGTCGGCAGAGGGACCGCGCCAGTCGCGTCCCCTCCGCGTGCACCGCGCTTCAGAAATCCCAGCGTGCCGACAGCGTCAGCGGCACCGAGAAGCGGCTGCCGGTGTCGTTGATCGCGGCCAGGCCCAGCCCGCCGATGGCGCTGTCGTCGTCCTTGAGATCGGCCACATAGCGCACGCCGCTGGCCAGGGTCACGCTGAAGGTTTCGCCGACCGGCATGATCACGCCGACATCCAGCCCGCCGGTGGCCGACCATCCCGAGTCGTAGAACGGCGCGTTGGCGATGCTGATGCCGGCATCGGGGATCTCGAACGTGGCGCGGATCGCGTCGGTGCGGGTGGCGCCCACGCGCGCGCCGGCGAACGGCCGCGCGGAGCCGGCCGTGCCGAAGTAGTAGCGATAGCCGACTTCCGCGGACAGCGCGTCGTATTCCTCGAACGTGCCGAACACCGGCAGTTCGGTCGACAGCGCCGGAACGAAGGCGCCGCCGACCTGCACCATCCCTTCGCCCGCGCGCGTCCGCCGCAGCTGGCCGAACAGCTCGCGGCGGTCGTCGAAGGCATAGGCGAACTCCACGCCATAGCTGGTGGCCATGTCGTAGATGCGGTCGTGCTCGCGCGCGCCAATGCGCAGCTCCGCCGCGACTCCGGCCAGGTCGGGGTTCAACGGACCGAGGTCGGGCACGGGAGCGACCGCGCCGTCGTGGACGTCGCCGCTGAGCGGCACGTCGATGCCGCCGATCAGCGACATCGAGAAGCGGCCCGCCTCGGGGCCGGCGGCATGCGCCGAGGTGGCGAGCAGTGCGGAGAAAGGAAGGATCAGCCAGGTGCGCATGGACGGCTCCGGGAAAAGGGGGGTGGGCGAGAGTCATCGGGTGTGGTGTTGCCGAGCGCGACGCTAGGCGTGGGGTCGTTACCCGTTGGTCAACCGCAGGCTTGTACGAAAGCTGTACAACGCACGCGTGTTGCCGCAGCGCATCCGCAACGCCCTGCATGACGTTCGTCGCTGCCGGCCGCAGGTGTCGCTCCATCGCAGGCAACCGGCCGCGGAGGCACTTGCCGAGGGTCGATGTCGATGGCGACGGCCCTACCTGGCCTGCAGGCGCACCGGCAGGTCCGTCGCTCCATGCGCGCGGTTGCCGGCCGCGTCCTCGCCCAGTGCGCGGACGATGTAGTCGCCGGGGGCGAGGGCGCCCGGCTGCCAGCGCGCGGTCTGCGCGCGGTCGCCGCGCACGATGTTGGTCGGCACGTACAGGAAGCGCGTGCGTGCCGCGCCGTGGACGGTGATGCCGCTCTCTGCGGCATAGGCGATCTTCACCGCGTCGGGATGCGCGGGCATGCGCGAGAAGTCCAGGTTCATCGCAGGCGTTTCGAAGCCGGGCACCGGGCGTCCGTCGGCATGCAGCAACTGGTATCCGATGCGGTGCAGCCCCAGCCGCCGGCGCGGCAGGTTGCCGTCCACCTGGTCCCAGGCCTCGACCACCACCTGCACCCCGCCGCCATCGCGCGGCACCAGCACGCGTCCGTCCTGGCGCTCGCGCAGCGGCGCGCCGGCATCGTCGAGCAGCCAGACCGCGTCGATGCGCGGCGGCACGCTGTCGCTGTAGTTGTGGAATCCCAGCCGCACCGCGTTGTGCTGGTGGCCGTAGGGGCCGACGATCAGATGGGTATGCGCCTGCGCGTTGACCGTGCCCAGCGCATCGCCGGGTTCGAAGCGCGTGCCGCGCATGATGCGCACGGACGTCGCGCGCCCGTCGCCGTCGCGATCGATCAGGAAGCGCGAGGGATCGAGGTTGCGCCCCTGCGCGGTGCGGCCGACGCGCATGTGCAGGTACGTCAGCTCGTCCACCGTGAGCCCTTCCGCCTGGCCGCCGAAGCTGAAGGCGGCCAGCGGACTGCTGACCTTGCCGCCGGCGATCGCCAGCACCGGCGTGCCCACGTCGGCGCGCACGTCCAGGCCGTTGTGCAGGTGGCTGCGGCTTTCGCCGCTGAAGTTGCCGCGCACCTCGCCCAGGGTGCCGACCACCTCGTGCCAGCCGTCCTGTGGCGCAAACGGCCAGCGCTGCGCGGTGTCCGGCAGCGCGCGCGCGGGCGACGGGCCGACCGGCCCATCGGCGGGCGCGTCCACGCCGCGCGCTGCGATCCGGTGCAGGCGATGCCCGGCCGCGTCGGCCAGCAGCAGGCTGCCGTCGGTTTCCAGCCACAGCCCGGCGGGGCGCGCGAACCAAGGCACGGTGAAGCCGGCCAGCACCCGCGAGCGTCCGTCGGCGGAGACCTGCAGCACGCGTCCGGGCGAGAGTTCGGCCACGTACACCGCGCCGTCGTGGCTGGCCGCGAGCGCAAGCGGCCGTGATGGCTCGGGCGCGCCCCAGGCCGCCCGCCATGTGTGGACGCCGCCGTCGGCATCGACCCAGCGCAGCGCGCGGTTGCCGGTATCTGCCACCCAGATCCGGCCATCGCCACCGACCGCGACCGCCGTGGGCGTATCGAAGCGCGCGGCCATTCCCGCGCCGTTTGCGAAACCCGCACCCTCGCCACCCGCCAGCGTGCGCACGCGGCCGTCGCGGCCGATCACGCGGATGCGATCGTTCCAGGTGTCGGCCACGTACACGCGCCCGCCGGCGTCCACCGCCACGCCCATCGGCCCGCTGAACTGCGCCAGCGCGCCCTCGCCATCGCGGAAACCCGGCAGGCCGTTACCCGCCAGCGTGGTCACCCGGCCATTGCGCGAGATCCTGCGGATGGCATGGTTGCCGGTATCGGCCACATACAGGTTGCCAAGCCGGTCGATCGCCAGGGCCGAGGGCGTGTGGAATCTGGCCGATGGGCCGATGCCGTCGGCGAAGCCCTCGTCCGAGCCCGCGAACGTGCTCACGCTGCCGTCCGGCGCGATCCGGCGGATGCGGTTGGCCTCGCCGCCGTCGGCGACGAACACGCTGCCCTCGGCGCCGCGCACAAGGCCCCAGGGCTCGTCGAAGCGCGCCTGCAGCAGGTGCCCATCGCGCAGGCCGCGGTGGCCGTCGCCGGCCAGCGGGCTGATGCGCGGCTGCCAGTCGAACGAGGTGGCCGGCAGCGTGGGTGGCGGGCCACGCCACCAGTCGCGCAGCGGCTGCCAGAGGAAGGTCAGGCCCAGCGCGATCGCAGTCGTCGCCGCAACGGCGAACAGCGCACGCCGCGTGCCCGGCCGGGCGGCGCCGCTGCGTCGGTTCAATCCAGGACGCGGCAGAACACCGCCTTGAGGTAGCGCGACTCCTGCACGTGGGCCATGAACGGATGGTCGGCGCCGGCGCCGGAGATCTTCAGCACCTGCACCGTGCGCCCGGCGTAGAACGCGGCGCGGCGCAGCATGTCGAGGAACTGCTCCTCGCTCACCAGGCCGGTGCACGAGAACGTGGCCAGCAGCCCGCCGGGCCTGACCACGCCCAGCGCCAGCTTGTTCA
>CAZWDR010000178.1:0-4192 GCA_964632365.1 uncultured Steroidobacteraceae bacterium | reverse complement strand
CTGTTGGCCTGCACGGCCAGCACGTGCACCCGCTGCAGCAGCGTATTGACGTCCGAGAACGCCTGTTCGGCGAAGCCCAGCCGCTGCTCGGCCATGTTGGCATTGCGCCCGTATTGATCCAGCGCCGATTGCTCGCGCTCGATCCCGAGGATGCGCGTGGCTGCGATGGGATCATCAGCGGGCGTCTGGATGCGCCGGCCGGACGCCACCTGCACCTGGGTCCGCGCCAGCGCGACCTGCTGCTTGAGGATCTGGTTGATGGCCGAGGAATGCTGCCCCGGCGTGGACATGCGATTGATCATCGGCGCACCGCGTTCATCAGGGTGTCCATCAGCTCCTGCGTGACACGGATCATCTGCGCGGCGGCCTGGTAGGCCTGCTGGTAACGCAGCATGTTCGCGGCCTCCTCGTCGAGGTTCACGCCGGACAGCGCATCCACGGCGGCGACGCTGTCGTCATGGATGATCTGCTGCGCCTCGAGGCTGGCATTGGCGCCAGCCGCCGCCACGCCCACCGAGCCGACGAAGCGGCTCACCGCGCCGTCGAGCGACTCGGTGCCGCCGGAGAACAGGCCGCGCGACAGCACGGCCGCCATCTCGAGCGCATTGCGGTTGTCGCCGACGCCGCCCGTGTTGGCCGTCACGGTGAAGCGGTCACCGCCCGCAGCGGTGCCGTCGATGCTGACGCGCCAGCCGTTGAATTCGATGTTGCCGCCGGGCACGTAGGCGCCACCGCCCAGCAGGTTGTTGGCCGCGTCGCGGGCCTCCCAGTTGCCGGCATCGGTGAACGAGATGGTCACCGGATCGCGCAGGGCGCCATGCGATGCATCGAGCACCTGGCCTGCCGAGACCATGGCCGTTCCGGCATTGCCGGTGGCCGCACTGGCACGCACCGGCGCGGAGGCCGCGACCCGTGACGGGTCGCTGATCAACGGACGCAGGCCGCTGATGGCATTGGCGACGGGTCGCACGAGGAACTGGTCACCGTTCGCGGCCGCGCCACCGACCTGCACGGACAGTCCGTCGAACTCCAGCGCACCGCCCGAGACGGTCACCGCGACCGCCGCGCCGCTGTCGGCGCGTCGCACGCTCCAGTTGCCCGCCTCATGGCGCAGCACGTAGTCCTGCGTGGTGGTCGCGGCGGCGCTCGCGCGGCTCACCGTCAGTGCGGCATTGCCCTGGTTGGTGCGGGCACCCAGCACCTCGACGCCACCGACGGCAAAGAAATCCCCGCCCGCATCGCCGTGGAGGTCCACGCCGCGGCGATGCTGGGTGTTGGTGGCCTCGGCCAGCCCGAGCGCGATGCGCCCGAGCTCGTTGCGGGCCGGATCGATCAGCTCGCGCCGTGCATCCAGCAGACCGCCGACGCTGCCGCCGCTCAGCGACGACGACACATCGACGCTGCCGCCGCTGGTGCGGAACGCCAGCGAGATGCGGCCGGGCTGGAAGGCATCCGGCTGTGCGACCAGTTCCGCGGCGTTGTTGCCGAGCACCAGCGGCTGGCCATTGCCGACGAACACATTGATGGCGCCGTTGTCCTGACGGACGATGGAGGTATCGAGCCGCGCGGACAGCTGCGCCAGCTGATGATCGCGCGCATCGAGCAGGTCGGCCGGCGCCGAACCGGTCTGTGCGCTGGTGCGGATGATCTCCTGGTTCAGCTTCGCGATGTTGTTCGCGAAGCCATTGATGGCGGCAGCCTCGCTGCGCAGCTGCTCGTTGATCTGGGCATCCATGCTGTTCAGGCGCGACTCATGGCTCTTCAGGCGCATCGACACGCCCTGCGCCTCTGAAAGCAGCACCTGCCGCGCGGCCGTCGAGGTCGGCGAGTTGGCCACCTCCTGCATGGCATTGGCGAACTTCTGCAGCGCCGCGGACAGCCCGGTGGCGCCGTCGGCGAACAGGTTGCTCAGCGCGCCGGCCTTCTCGGCATAGACGGCCAGCCGCGCATGGCCGCTGGTGGCCTGCCGCAGCTGCAGCGACAGCAGCTCGTCGCTGTAGCGCCGAACGCCCTGCACGTTCACGCCGGTGCCCAGCGACGAGGTGCCGAAGGTTTCCGGCTGGCTGGTGGCCAGGTTGACGGACTGCCTGCTATAGCCGGGCGTCGCGACGTTCGCGATGTTGTGGCTGGTGGTTTCCAGTGCGCGCTGGAACGCGCGCAGCCCGGAAACAGAGACATTCAGCATGTCAGGCATCGTCTACGGACCTTTCAGGCGTTGCTCGCCTGAGTTATCGGCGCGGCGGCCGCGGACTTGAGCCGTGCGGCCACCGCAGTGAGCTTGGAGACATAATCAGGATCGGTGGCATAGCCGCCGCTTGCCAACCCGCGCGCAAACGCCTGCACGTCACCGCCGGTGTTCAGTGCGCCGGCATAGCGCGGGCTCGACTTCAGCAGGCCGACATAGTCCTGGATGGACTGTTCTGGGGAGGCATAGGCGCGGAAATCGGCGCGCACCTGCTGCATCCCGCCCCGCATGAACTCATGCGTGCCGGCGGATTGCACGGCGCCCTTCCAGCTGCGGCCGGCCTTGATCCCGAACAGGTTGAAGCTCGGGCTGCCGTCGGCCGCGGTCGGCACTGACTTTCCCCAGCCGGTTTCGAGCGCGGCATGGGCGATGACCACGTCCGGATCAACCCCGAGCTCGCGCGCCGCGGCGGTGGCCGCAGGACGGATCATGCTGACGAACTCGTCGGCATTGCGCGGCGGCCAGCTGGTGGCGCCCGCGCTGCCGCGCTGCGCTGCCGGGGCGCCGGCCGCGGCAGCCGCGGTGGCACCGGTCAGCCCCGGAACAGCCGCCGCATCGCCCTGCCCGCCCATCAGCTGGCGCACGAGCACGTCGGCCAGACCCAGGCCCTTGCCCTTCGACAGCTGCGCGGAGAGCTGCTGGTCGAACATGTCCTGGTAGAAATCCTGCTGGTCGCTGGCATAGGGGTCGCCCGGCGATGCCGCGCGCATGCCCTTCAGCAGCATCGAGGTGAACAGGCTCTCGAACTGCTTGGCGGTCTCGCGCAGCGCCTCGGGCGTCTGCGCCGCGGCATCGCGCTTGATCGCTCCCAGCGCGGCCGGGTCGGCGTAGAACGAGGCACTGAGCGAGTCGATGGCCATGACGTCAGATCACGATCAGCTCGGCGCGCAGCGCACCGGCTTCCTTCAGCGCCTCGAGGATCGCGACCAGGTCACCCGGTGCCGCGCCCACCTGGTTCACCGCGCGCACGATCTCGTTGAGGTCCACGCCGGCGTCGAACAGGAACATGCGCGCATCATCCTGCGTCGCAGAGATCTCGCTGCGCGGCGTGACCACCGTGTCGCCGCGCGAGAAGGGCTCCGGCTGGCTGACATCCAGCCGCTCGCTGATGGTCACCGACAGCGAGCCATGCGACACGGCCGCCCGCGCCACGCGCACGCGCGAGCCGATCACCACGGTGCCGGTGCGCGAATTGACGATCACGCGGGCCGGCGCATCACCCGGCTCCACCTCGATGGCCTCGAGCGTCGACAGGTACGGGATGCGATGCGATGGATCCACCGGGGCGGACACACGCACCGACACCGCATCCATCGCCTGGGCCGTGCCGGCACCCAGCAGGTCATTGATGCCACCGGCCAGACGCGCGGCGGTGGTGAAGTCCGGCGTGTGCAGGTTCAGCACCACGTAGGGCTGCGAGGTGAAGTTGTTCGGCACCTCGCGCTCGACCGTCGCGCCATTGGGCACGCGGCCGCTGGAGGGCACGTTCACCGACAGCTTCGAGCCGTCGCTGCCCTGCACGCCGAAACCGCTGACCATCATGCTGCCCTGCGCGATGCCATAGACCTCGCCATCGACACCGCGCAGCGGCGTCATCAGCAGCGTGCCGCCGCGCAACGAGGCCGCGTTGGCGATCGAGGACACGGTCACGTCGATGGTCTGCCCGGCCTTCGAGAATGGCGGCAGGTCCGCCGTGACGATCACCGCCGCGACGTTCTTCAGCTGCGGGTTCACGTTCGGCGGCACCGCGACGCCAAAGCGCGCCAGCATGTTCTTGATGCTCTGGATCGTGAACGGCGCCTGGCTGGTCTGGTCGCCGGTGCCGTCGAGGCCCACCACCAGGCCATAGCCCACCAGCTGGTTGCCACGCACGCCGGCCACCGAGGCCAGGTCCTTGACGCGTTCGGCCTGCACCGCCGGCGCGGCCAGCAGCAGCCCGGCGAGCAG
>CAZWDR010000177.1:0-4237 GCA_964632365.1 uncultured Steroidobacteraceae bacterium | reverse complement strand
TGCGGCGCTATCGCTGGCCGCTGTACTTCTTCCTCGCCGTGTCGTTCTGGAACCTGGTCGGCGCCGGCCTGTTCGGCTTCCTGATCAACCCGCCGCTGTCGCTGTACTACATGCAGGGTCTGAACCTCACGCCGCTGCATGGCCACACCGCTCTGTTCGGCGTGTATGGAATGCTCGGCATCGCGCTGGTGCTGTTCTGCATGCGTGGCCTGCGCTCGACGCAGGTGTGGAACGAGAAGGCGCTGCGGACGAGCTTCTGGTGCCTGAACATCGGCCTGGCGCTGATGGCAGTGCTGACACTGCTGCCGCTGGGTACCTTGCAGCTGCTGGCCGCCATCGAGCACGGCTACTGGTACGCCCGCTCCGCGGAGTTCATGCAGAAGCCTATCGTCGACCTTCTGGTCTGGATGCGCGTGCCGGGTGACACGATCTTCAGCATCGGCGCGCTGGCGCTGACCTGGTTCATGCTGCGACTGTGGATCAAGCCAAAGGACGAGCCGGAGCTGCCGCCGACGCAATGATCGAGTTCTATCCGCAGATCAAGGCCGTGCACATCGCGATGGTGCACGCCACCGTGCTGGTGTTCGCGCTGCGCGGGGCCGGCGCGCTGGCCGGGCAGCGCTGGCCGCTGGCCTGGCCGGTGCGCTGGGTGAGCTATGCCATCGACACCACGCTGCTGACCGCGGCGCTGATGCTGCTGGTGGTGCTGCCGTGGGCGATGTTCGCCAACGGCTGGCTGGCGATGAAGATCGCGCTGCTGGTCGTGTATATCGTGCTGGCGTTCATGGCGCTGCGCGCCGGCCGCCCACGCGGCACACGCATCATGCTGTATGTCGCCGCGCTGCTGGTGTTCGTCTGGATGTACACGATCGCAAGGGCCCATCATCCGCTTGGGGTTTTCCTGAGGCTGGCCGGATGAATTGGCCGGCACCATGGCGAACGCATCCAGGGAGCAGACAATGACTGACGACGCATTGCCCGCCGGCCTCAGCGCCTACAAGCGCACGCCGATCTTCGACCAGGACAGCCTGCCTGCCGGACTGCGTCGCGAACACCGCACCAAGGCGGGAGTCTGGGCGCTGATCCATGTGGTCGAGGGCAGCCTGCGCTACCGGATCCTCGAGCCACGCAGCGAGGAGATCCTCACGGTCGGGGCACCCGGGGTCGTGCGGCCGGAGCAGCCCCACGAGGTGGAGCCCGTCGGGGCTGTGCGCCTGTATGTGGAGTTCTATTCCGCCAGCAAGGTCGAAGGAGGGCCGCACACCAGCCAGGTGCTGTAGCCCGCGCGCTGCCGGCTCCATGTGCAGAATTCACGCTGCACGAATCGTGCAACGGGCTGCGGCAGGACGTGACGTCCTGGCCGCTGCCCGGTGCCACGGACCTACAACGCCTCGAGCGGCCCGAAGAATTCGTACCTCACCTGCTGGTCGTGCACGCCCAGGTCCTTCAGGCAGCGCTTCACTCCGGCCATGAAGGGCTTCGGCCCCAGGAAATACACCTCGGCCTGCGAGGGGAGGTACTGCTGCAGCAGTTCGCGCGTCACAAAGCCCCGGTGATGGGGCTGGTCACCCGGCGCGGGCTCGCTGTAGATATACGCATGCTTCAGTCGGGGATGCGCGGCGGCGATGGCATCGATGCGATCACGGAATGCATGCGTCGCGCCGTTGATGGCAGCGTGCAGGTAAACCACTTCGCGGCCGCTTGCCAGTGCCCGATCCAGCATGGGCAGTGCGGGTGTCTGTCCCACTCCCGCGGTCAGCAACAGCACCGGTCCATTCCCCTCACCGAGCACGAACTCACCCGCTGGCGCAAATGCCTCGAGTTCAAATCCCTCGGCGACGCGCTCATGCAGGAAACCCGAAACCCGTCCGCCGGGCTCATGCTTCACTGAGATGCGATAGGTGCGGCCGTTCGGCGAATCCGAGAGGCTGTAGTTGCGCTGTACCAGCTCTCCATCGATGTTGATTCGCACGCCGAGATACTGGCCCGGCTTGAAGTCCATCAGGTCGCCGCCATCCACGGCTTCGAGCAGGAAGGACTTGATGACCGCGCTCTCGCGCCGCGTGCTCACCACGCGCAGCCGACGGGCGCCACGCCAGCCACCTTTCAGGGCCTGCTTGCGTTGGTACTCGGTCTCTTCGGCATCGATCAGCAGTCTGGCCAGCTGCCAGTACGCTGCGCCCCAGGCATCCGCGATCTCGGGCGTCACCGCCTCTCCGAGCACGCGCCCGATGGCCTCCATCAGGCACTCACCGACGATCTCGTACTGCGGGGGCGTGATGTTGAGGGACACATGCTTCTGCACGATGCGCTCGACCGCCTGCGCGAGGACTCCAAGATTATCGATATTGCTGGCGTACGCGATGATGGCGTCTGCGAGGGCGCGTGGCTGCGAGCCACCCTGCTGGTGTGCCTGGTTGAAGACGGCACGGACCTCCGGATAGCGCTCGAACATCAGCGGATAGAACACCCCGGTGATGGTTTCGGCGTGCTGGGCCACGATCGGTGCGGTGGCCTTGATGATTGCGGTCTGGGCGGAGTTGAGCATGACGATCCTGTTGTAGCTGGACGCAGTTATGTCAAAGCAAGCGCCGTGCCAGGATGGCGACTATTGATAAACAAGGACATTATCCGCCGCGTGTCCCTTTGACTCCCCTTATGCCGGGGTCAATGTGACATCATGCGGGTCAGAATGACTCCGCTCCTGCATGCCTGCGATACGTTGCTGCGCGAAGCCCTGCGAGGCGCATCGGTGCCGCCCTGGCATCTGTGGCTGGAGGCTCTGCAAGCCAGCACCGGTGCGGATGCCTGCGCCCTGCTGCAGATCAGGGGGCACGAGCTGGTGCCGCTTGCGATTCACGGCCTGGATCCGGACACCCTCGGCCGGCGTTTCGTCCTGCGAGAACATCCCCGTCTGCAGGCCATTGCCGCGGCGTCAGATGTGCTGCGCTTTCCGGCGGACAGCCCGCTGCCTGATCCATTCGACGGGCTGATCTCCGCACACAGCGGCGATCTGCACGTGCATGACTGCGTGGGGATGGTATTGCGCGGCACCGAGGGCCCGCTGGGTGTCGTCTCGATGGAGGCCCTGCAACGCGGGACATTCGACAGCAGGGCCATCGATTCCCTGCGCACCATGGCCAGCCTGGCTGGCATCTGCCTCGAGATCATCGAACGACAGGCCCGGCTGCAGGATGCGGTCGAGCGGCAGGCCCAGGTCAGCCATGCCTTGCTGGAAGAGCTGCGACCCGAACAGCAACTCATCGGCCGCAGTGCACCCATGCGGACCCTGCAAAAAGAGATCGCGACCGTGGCTCCCAGTGACCTCACGGTGCTGATCATGGGCGAGACCGGATGTGGCAAGGAGCTGGTGGCCCGGGCCATCCACTACGCTTCGCACCGCCGCAGCAAACCGCTGATATCCGTCAACTGCGCGGCATTGCCCGAGGCCCTCGCCGAAAGCGAGTTGTTCGGGCACACGGTCGGTGCGTTCTCGGGGGCTTCCCAGCACCGGCGGGGCAAGTTCGAGATTGCCGATGGCGGCACCTTGTTCCTCGACGAGATCGGCGAGCTGCCGCTGTCCATCCAGCCGAAGCTGTTGCGTGCCCTGCAAAGCGGCGAGATCCAGCGCGTAGGTGCTGACGAGCACATCAAGGTGGGCGTGCGCATCGTGGCGGCGACCAATCGCGATCTTGCCGCAGAGGTGCGCGCCGGCCGGTTCCGGCCTGATCTGTTCCATCGGCTGAGCAGCTATCCCCTGCATGTGCCGGCGCTGCGCAGTCGCGGTCGCGACATCCTGATGCTTGCGGGCAGCGCGCTGGAGCGCAACCGTGCCAGCCTGCACCTGCGCGCGCTGCGGCTGGCTCCCGAAGCGCAACGGGAAATGCTGCTGGCGCCATGGCCCGGCAATGTGCGCGAACTGGAGCACACGGTCAGCCGCGCCGCGTTGAAGGCCGCGGCGGAAGGCACCGGCAATGATCGCATCGTGACCATCCACCCGCGTCACCTGGACCTGCCCGCCTCTGGTGTGGATCGCGCGCCGGACCGGCGCCCGACAGAAACCGCCGGTCGGCTGCGGGACACGAGCCTGTCAGCGGCTACAGACGAATTCCAGCGCCAGCTCATCCATGAAGCGCTCATTGCCGAAAAGGGCAACTGGGCCGCAGCTGCACGCCGGATGGCGATGGATCGTGGCAACCTGCGACGTCTGGCGCGGCGCCTGGGTGTGACGGGCTGA
>CAZWDR010000176.1:0-4259 GCA_964632365.1 uncultured Steroidobacteraceae bacterium | reverse complement strand
CCCATGCGGTTGCTGGCCATCTCGTCGGGATTGCCCACGCGCACGCGCAGCGCCGGATTGGCGCGCACCAGTTCCGCGAACCAGCCATCCAGCGCCACCATCGCGCTCAGCGGCGTGCCGGGCTGCTGCCACTGCGGCGGCGGCAGCACCGGCGGCGCGGGATTGCGATGCGCCAGCGGATGCTGGCTCTCGCGCGGCCGCTGCTGGCGCGCATGCGTGTCGAAGGCCGCGAGCGCTGCATCCAGTTCAGGCGCGGGCACATGCAGCGCGCGTGCGCCGCTGTTGAAAGCCTCGCGCGCCGCCGCATCGACATGAGGATTGCCGCCCAGCGGCAGGTTGTGCGCGGCATTGGTGCCGGCACCGGGGAAGCCGAAGCCTTTCTCGGTCTCGGCGATCACATAGGGCAGCGTCGCCGGATAGCGTGGCTGCGGCTGTGCGGCAAATGCGGCGAGCTTCAACTCGGCGCGCAGGATCCCGCAGGCGATCGCCACCGGATCGCGGCCATCCACCACCTCCGGATCGAAGCCGTTGTGGCGCAGGTCCTCGGCGAGCCAGTCGGCACCGCCCTCCTGGATGATCTGCGTGCGCTGCTCGATGCGCCGGCCGTTCAGGATCATCACCGGCACCGCGAAGCCGGTGTCGCTGGCCCGCCACCAGCGCAGCGCCCAGTCCGAGCCGCGCTGCTCCTCGAACGCGCCGTCGCTGAGGAAGGCCACCAGCGATTCGCCCGGCAGCGGCATGTGGATGTACTGCAGTTCCGCGAAGCCGAGGTAGCCGCCCTCGCTGATCGCACCGGCGGTGTTCGGACCGGCATGGCTGCCCAGCGGCACCGCCGGACGCCCCTGCGCATCGATGGCATAGGAGTAGAAATCGTTGATCAGGCGCGAAAGGCCCGCTTCGGTGCGGTCGTAACGGCCGCGCTGCGTATCGGACACATCGCCGGTGAGCGCGTTGATCGCTTCGATGGCGGCCACGCAATGACCCTGTCCCATCAGCCAGCTTCGCGTGGTGCCGGTGAGCGCGTTGGCGAGCAGGTAGCCGACGAAGGCGGGCACCATGTTCAGCGCGCCGCCCATGTGGCCCTCGGGTGTGGGCTTGAAGTCCGCCCCCGCCAGCGGCGCGCCGCCGAGGTCGATGCGCCGCGCATAGCTCATGTGCGCGACCACGTTCATCGCCGCGCAGCTGATGCGGTCGGCGGCGGCAAACAGCGCATGTACCTGTGCCACGGTGACCTGCCCTGCAGCAGCCAGCTGCTGCGCGAGCTGTTCGGCGTGCACGACCGTGTGGCGGCGGTGGCGGATCGGGCCGTAGCCCGCCTGCCAGTCGGGGGAATCGGTGCGGTCATCGGCGGGTCGGTTCATGGCATTCCTCCTGCGGATCAATGCGTGATGTCACGCCCCACGCAGGCCAGCGCCTGCGTGGCGGCAATCCATTCCTCGTTGGTGGGTTCGACCGCTACGCGCACGCGGCTGCCGGGCTGCGAGATCACCGGCAGGTGTTGCGCATTCGCGGCCGGATCCAGCGTCACCCCCAGCCAGGCAAGCTCCGCGCAGACGCGTTCGCGCACCAGCGCGCTGTGCTCGCCGACGCCGGCAGTGAACACCAGCAGGTCCAGCCCGCCGAGCACCGCCGCCAGCGCGCCGGTCTCGCGCACGATGCGGCGCACGTACATCGCCAGCGCCAGCCTTGCGCGCGCGCCGCGCTCGCCGGGTTCCTGTTCAAGCCCGGCCAGCACGCGCGGCTCGGCAGAAAGGCCCGAGACGCCGAGCAGGCCGGACTCGTGGTACAGCAGCTGGCTCAGCTGCTGCGCGTCGAAGCCTTCCACCTGCAGCAGGTGCAGCAGCACGCCGGGGTCGATGGAACCGCTGCGGGTGCCCATCATCAGGCCTTCCAGCGCCGAGAATCCCATCGTCGTCGCGCGGCTGCGCAGGTCCTGCATCGCGCACAGGCTGGCGCCGCTGCCCAGATGCGCGGCAATCACGCGGCCCCGCGCCAGTTCGCCATGGCGCTCGCCGAGCACGGTCGCAAGGTAGGCATAGGAGAGCCCGTGGAAACCGTAGCGGCGCAGGCCGCGCGCGGTGAGGGCCTGCGGCAGCGGCAGCGCGTGCTCCACCTCGTCGATGCTGTGGTGGAACGCGGTGTCGAAGCAGGCCACCTGCGGCACGGCCGGCTCCGCGGCCAGCATCAGCCGGATGGCCTGCAGCGCGTGCGGCTGGTGCAGCGGCGCGAGCGGGATGCACGCGGCGAGGTCCTCGAGCGTCGCGGCGTCCACGCGCACCGGTGCCACGTGACGGCTGCCGCCATGCACCACGCGATGCACCACCAGCGCCAGCGGCCGGCCGCGCAATCGTGCCTGCACCCGCGCATGGATGTGGCGCAGCGCGGCGGCCGCGGGCTGCGCCGGATCGAGCACCAGCGGCTGCGCTGGCCCATCGTCTTCGGCATGCACTGGCGAGGGACTGCCGATGCCACGCACGCTGCCCTTCCACAGCGGCGTGCGCGGCAGCGGCTGGACGCTGGCGTCGAAAGCCGCGAACTTGATGCTCGAGGAGCCGCAGTTCAGCGAGAGCACGAGACCAGCCGTGGTGGCGGCGGGCATCAGTGGCCTTCCAGCCTGAGTTCATCGAACCAGCCGAGCCGCCGCAGCAGCCACTTCTCGCACTCCAGCAGCACCAACAGCGCGGCGCCCAACAGCACGATGACCGTGCCCTCGAACAGCGGCACCGGCCGGCTGCCGAACAGCGTGTGCATCAGCGGCAGGTAGGTGAAGGCGAGCTGCGCCAGCACCACCACCAGGATCGCCCAGCGCACTGCGGGAGTGCCGCGGGCGCCCTGCCACGAGAACGAGGTGGCATGCAGGTAGCGCACGCTGAACAGGTAGAAGATCTCCATCACGCAGAACGCGTTCACCACCATCGTGCGCGCCACCTCGATGCCGAGGTCGCGCGCCATCGCCCATGCGAAAAGCCCGAAAGCGCCGGCGCTGAACAGCAGCGACACCAGCACGATGCGCCCGCGCATGAACGGCGAGATCAGCGAGGCACGGCGCCGGCGCGGCTGGCGCCGCATCACGCCGGGCTCGGGCAGCTCGAAGGCCAGCGACAGCCCGAGACTGATGGTGAGCACCAGGTTCACCCACAGGATCTGCGGTGCAGTCATCGGCAGCATCGCGCCGGACACCAGCGCCAGCGCCACCGCGAGCATTTCGCCACCATTGGTCGGCAGCGTCCACGCCACCACCTTGCGGATGTTGTCGTAGACCGCGCGGCCCTCGTGCACGGCGGCGGCGATCGAGGCGAAGTTGTCATCGGCCAGCACCATGCCGCTGGCCTCCTTCGCGGCCTCGGTGCCCTTGATGCCCATCGCGACGCCGATGTCCGCCTGCTTCAGCGCCGGCGCATCGTTCACGCCATCGCCGGTCATCGCCACCGTGTGCCCGCGCGCCTGCAGCGCGCGCACGATGCGAAGCTTGTGCTCAGGGCTGCTGCGCGCGAACACGCTGGTGCGCTCGACCACCTCTGCAAGTTCCGCATCGGCGACCTGCTCGAGCTGCTGGCCGGTCAGCACCTGCGGTGCATCCGCGAGCGCAAGCTGGCCCGCGATCGCGGTGGCCGTGGCCGCGTGGTCACCGGTGATCATCTTCACCGCGATGCCGGCGCGCCGGCACGTGGCCACCGCCTCGATGGCCTCCTCACGCGGCGGATCGATGAAGCCGGCCACGCCGGCGAAGGTGAGGCCGGCCACGTCGGCGATCCCGAGCGCGGCCGGCATCTGCGGCAGGTGCGCCTGGGCGAAGCCCAGCACGCGCTGTCCCTGCGCGCCGGCCGCATCCACCGCGGCGCGCCAGTGCGCGACCTGCAGCGGCGCGGCCGTGCCATCGACATCGCGCTGCGCAATGCTCAATGCCAGCACCTGCTCCGGCGCGCCCTTCACGCACAGCAGCGCGCCGCCGTCCGGGTGCCGGTGCAGCGTGGCCATGAAACGGTACGCGGCATCGAAGGGCACCTCGTCGAGGCGCGCAAAGCGCTGGCGCTCCTGTGCCGCGTCGATCCCGGCCTTGCCGGCGAAGGCCAGCAGCGCGCCTTCCATGGGATCGCCCTCGACGCGCCATTGCCCGCCGTCCTCGACCAGGCGCGCGTCGTTGCACAGCAGGCCGATGCGCGCGACCTCGCCTGCCGCGACGCTGGCAGCGGCGCCACCCGCGCGCACAATCACCGCGCCCTGCGGCGCGTAGCCGCTGCCTTCCACCTCGACGTGGC
>CAZWDR010000175.1:1691-4280 GCA_964632365.1 uncultured Steroidobacteraceae bacterium | reverse complement strand
AGGCGCGCCAGGCCACCTCGCGCAAGAAGCTGCTGGAGAAGATCAAGATCGAGGAGATGCGGCCTTCCTCGCGGCAGAGTCCGTTCATCCGCTTCGACCAGGCGAAGAAGCTGCATCGCGGCGTGTTCACGGTCGAGGAGATGTCCTTCCGCTACCCGGGCACTGACCGCAACGTGGTCAGCAATGTCACCTTCAAGGTCGACGCCGGCGAGCGCGTGGCCATCATCGGCCCCAACGGCATCGGCAAGACCACGCTGATGCAGCTGCTGGCCGGGCGACTCTCGCCCGACAAGGGGCGCATCGAATGGGTGGAGAATGCCGAGCCCGGCTACATGCCGCAGGATCCGCAGGCGGAATTCGCCGAGAGCCTCGACCTGTTCACATGGATGTCGCAGTACACCGGCAAGGGCGACGACGACCAGCTGGTGCGTGGCACGCTGGGGCGCCTGCTGTTCTCCGGCGACGAGGCCCGCAAGTCGGTGAAGGTGCTGTCCGGCGGCGAGAAGGGCCGCATGATCTATGGCAAGCTGATCCTCACCCGTCCGAACGTGCTGCTGATGGACGAGCCGACCAACCACATGGACATGGAGACCATCGAGGCGCTGCAGATCGCGCTCGAGAAATTTCCGGGCACGCTGGTGTTCGTGTCGCACGACCGCGAGTTCGTGTCGGGCCTGGCCACGCGCATCATCGAGATGAAGCCTGACGGCCGGCTGACGGACTTCCGCGGCGGGTACGAGGAATACCTGCAGACCCGGCTGGTGGCCTGAGGGGGAATGCGAATGCTGCGCCTGTGCCTGCTTGCCTTTGCCATGCCGCTGCTCGCCGCGTGCGCGCGCGATGCCGCGTCGCCGCCGGACCTGACCGGCATCTGGACGATGGACGATCAGGGGCGCGCCGGCGCGGCACTCAATGGCCCCGGCGACTTCGAGCAGACCGCGCCATTCACCGACGAGGCGCGCGCGAAGCTGGCCGAATACCACGCGCTGGTCGACCCCACCGGCGACACACCAGGCGGACATTGCGTGCCGCATGGCATGCCGCTGGCGGTGTTCCTCGGCGGCGGCTATCCGGTGGAGTTCATCCAGCGCCCGGAGCAGCTCACCATCATCTACGAGACGCACAACGAGGTGCGGCGCGTGTTCCTCGATGGGCGCCACATCGACGAGGCGGATCTGCTGCCCAGCCGCGGCGGCACCTCATGGGGCCACTGGGAGGGCGACACGCTGGTGGTCGAGACCATCGGGCTCACCGAGAGCATCGACCAGGCCACCGCGCACAGCGCCGACGCGCGCATCATCGAGCGCTACACGCCGCACCTGCGTGACGGCATGCGCCGCCTGCGCGTCGAGGTCGTGATCGAGGATCCGCAGTTCTACACCTCGCCACCGCGCATCGAGCGGGAGTACACCGAACTGCGCGAGGGGCGCATGCTCGACTACAGCTGTGTCGAACCGGAGTGGGAAGACCACCTGGACCGCCTGCGTGAGGCGCGCGCCGCCACGGCGCAGTGATCGGGGCCGCGCCGCGGAACGGCGTTTCCGCGCCATGCCAGACCTCCTTTCTGTACAGTCTGGCTTCCCTGACGCAAGGAGTGCCGCGATGAAGATGATCCGCCCGCAGGCCGCGATGCTGATCGCGCTGTGCAGCCCGGTGCTGTTCGCGCAGCAATCCACGACAGTCGAGACGAACATCCGCGCCGCAATGCAGGCGGAGATCCGCACGCCCGCAGAACGCGCCCGCGACGTGAATCGCCTGCCGGTCGAGATCCTCACTTTCTTCGGGCTGCGCGAGGACATGCGTGTCATCGAGATCCTGCCGGCCGGCGGCTGGTTCACGAAGATCCTCGCCCCGGTGCTGAAGGAGCGCGGCAAGCTCCATGTGGTGCATCCCGAAGGCCGCTACGCGGACCAGTTCCGCGCCATTGCCGGCCTGCCGGGCCTCGAGCGCGTCGAGCAACTGGCCTGGGGCCAGGCCGCGGCCGGCGGCACAGGGCCCTTCGGGCCCTCCGGCAAGTGGGACGTGGCGCCGGTGGACCTGGTGCTGACCTTCCGCAACTACCACAACTTTTCAGCGGCGGACCGCGCCGCCGTGAACCGCTCAGCGTTCGATGCGCTGAAGCCGGGTGGCCACTACGGCATCGTCGACCACACGCGCCGCCACAACGAGCCCACCACGCGCGAGAACGGGCGGCGCGTCGACCCGGTGCTGGTGATCAAGGAAGTGCAGCAGGCCGGCTTCGAGCTGGTGGACTTCAGCGACCTGTACTACCGGCCCGATGACGCACTGAGCCTCGAAGTGGGCAATCCGGCGATCAACGACCGCACCGACCGCATCGCACTGCTGTTCCGCAAGCCCGCGGCGGGCCGGTAGGCGCGCGCAGCGTCCCGAGTCCGGGGCCGCGACCGGAGCACTGCCGCAGCAACCACCTTCGTCGGACCCCACCGACGCCCCATGTGCCTGATCTGCGGGTTCGCACCCGCATGGGTGGGCCTATCGTCGGTCGCACCCCAACACTGGAGGTCCTGGCATGAAATGGCTCAACATCGTGACGCTGGCATTGCTGATCATCGGCGGGCTGAACTGGGG
>CAZWDR010000175.1:0-1591 GCA_964632365.1 uncultured Steroidobacteraceae bacterium | reverse complement strand
CCCATGCTGGCGAAGGTGGCCGAGGTGCTGCCACCTGAAGGCGACATGCTCTACGAGCCGAAATGGGACGGCTTTCGCGCCATCGTGTTCAAGAGCGGCCGCACCGTGTCGTTGCAGAGCCGCGACCTTCGTCCGCTCGACCGGTACTTTCCCGATCTGCAGCAGGCGCTGGCGAAACGCATCGCGGGCAGCTGCGTGCTCGACGGCGAGATCGTCATCGCCACCCCCAATGGTCTTGATTTCGATGCGCTGCAGCTGCGGCTGCATCCAGCTGCCTCGCGCGTCGCGACGCTGGCGGCGCGCACGCCGGCCTCGTTCGTCGCCTTCGACCTGCTGTCGGTCGGACGTCGCAACCTGATGACGCAGCCGCAGAGCCAGCGGCGACTGCAGCTGGAGAAGCTGCTCGAGGACGCCCGACCGCCACTGCACCTGACGCCGATGACGCGCGAGCGCGCGGTCGCGCTGCAATGGCTGGAGGATTTCGAAGGCGCCGGCCTCGACGGCGTCATCGCCAAGCCGGCCAACGATCCTTATCGGCCCGGCCAGCGCAGCATGCTGAAGATCAAGCATGTGCGCAGTGCCGACTGCGTGGTGGCGGGCTTCCGCTTCCACAAGAGTGGCGAGGACGCCGTGGGCTCACTGCTGCTGGGACTGTTCGATGACGCCGGCGTGCTGCAGCATGTCGGCGTGACCTCCTCGTTCACGATGGCCCGGCGCCGCGAGCTGCTGCAGGAGCTTGCGCCACTGCGCCGCGACGCGATGCGCGACCATCCATGGCGTGACTGGGCCAGTGACGCCGCCGCGACCAGCCGCATGCCCGGTGCGCGAAGCCGCTGGAGCGCAGGCAAGGATCTGTCCTGGCAGCCGCTGCGCCCGGAGCGGGTCTGCGAGGTGAAGTACGACCACCTGCAGGGCGACCGCTTCCGCCACGCGGCGACCTTCCTGCGTTGGCGGCCGGACAAGCCGCCGCAGGACTGCCGTTACGACCAGCTCGAAGTGGTGCCGCCGTATGAACTGGTGCGGGTGTTCAGTCCGTGAGCTGCTGCCACAGGAACGTATAGGCCAGCGCGTTCATGTGCGCGGACTGCGCGTTGTTCGCCGCCCCGCCGTGCCCGCCCTCAATGTTCTCGTAATAGCGCACGTCCTTTCCGGCCGCTTCCATCTTCGCCATCATCTTGCGCGCGTGCGCCGGATGCACCCGGTCATCACGCGTCGACGTGGTGAACAGCGTGGGCGGATAGTCACGCGCCGGGTCGAACAGGTGATAGGGCGAGAACGTGCGGATGAATTCCCAGTCGGCGGTGTCCGGATCGCCATATTCGGCCATCCACGAGGCACCTGCCAGCAGCTTGCTGTAGCGCTGCATGTCGAGCAGCGGTACCTGCACGACGATGGCGCCGAACTTCTCCGGGTAGCGCACCAGCATGTTGCCCATCAGCAGGCCACCGTTGCTGCCGCCCATCGTGCCCAGATGCCGGGGTGCGGTGATCTTGCGCGCGACGAGATCGTCGGCCACTGCGGCGAAATCCTCATAGGCCCTGTGACGGTTCTCGCGCAATGCAGCCTGGTGCCAGCGCGGCCCGTACTCGCC
>CAZWDR010000174.1:1583-4304 GCA_964632365.1 uncultured Steroidobacteraceae bacterium | reverse complement strand
ATCCGATGGATCCCGAGGCCATCGTGGAGACGTTCATGGTGGGGGCGCTGCCGCCAGCGCCGCGTCCCGGGGAAGACCTGTACGTGCCGCCGGGAGAAGGCGGTGCGCCGGGGCGGCGGGCGGAGCCGCTCTTCTGAGTGATGCGCAGCCGGGCCCGCACGCAAGCGATGCGCTTGCGTGACGCAAGGCCGCGGGGTGACCTGCTCTCGATCCAGACCCGCGCCTGTGACAGACTTCTGAAGGGTCCGGATCCTGCACGCCGGCACTGAAGAGCAGTCATGGCCAAACGCGCCCATACCCGTTCCGACAATCTGCGCAGCGCCATCGCGCAAGAGGCCGCCCGGGTCATGGCGGAACAAGGCATCCAGGATTTCCTCGTTGCCAAGCGCAAGGCCGCGGAGCGTTACGGCGTATTCGACCGCGCACTTCTGCCGCGGAACACCGAAATCGAGGAGGCCCTGATCTCGCGCCAGCGACTGTTCGGGGGCGAGCGACATGAGCACAGCCTCATGCGGCAGCGGCGTACGGCATGCGACGCCATGCAGCTGCTCGATGAGTTCCAGCCCCGCCTGGTCGGCGCCGTGCTGACGGGCTCGGCAACCGAACATGCGGACATCCAGCTGCATGTCTTTTCAGATGTCCCCGAGTCCGTTTACATGCGCCTGATGGACCGCCGCTACGACTACGAGGTCTTCGAACGACGGATCCGCATGTCCGCCGATCGGCAGTTGAGCGTCCCCTCTGTCCGGTTCGGCATGGATGGCGCGGTCATCGAGGCCTTTGTTTTCCCGCGGGACGGCATCCGGCAAGCGCCGGTCAGCCCGGTCGACGGCAAGCCGATGCGCCGCGCCGACCAGCGTGAGGTGCGTGACATGCTGGCTACTGCGGACGAACACGGCGTCCCCTGACGTCGCGACGATCCGTTCATGGTCCATGTGCCGATCGAGTCCGTCGATGCTCCTGCCGCGCAGCTTGCGATCGTCGTGCCCTGCTTCAATGAGCGCGAGGTCATACCCGGCGCAGCCAAGGCCCTGCTCGCATTGCTGGACACCCTGCGGGAAGACGGACTCGTATCTCCTCACAGCTATCTCTGCTTTGTCGATGACGGCAGCACTGATGACAGCTGGAGCGTGATCACCGGATTGCATGCGAGGAACCCTTGCGTACGCGGGCTGAAGCTCACGCGCAATTTCGGCCACCAGGGGGCGGTGCTGGCCGGTCTGCTCGATTGCGATGCCGACGCCGTGGTCAGTCTTGATGCCGATCTGCAGGACGACCAGACCTGCATTGCGGCGATGGTGCGCCAGTTCGCGGCAGGCAAGGACATCGTCCTGGGTGTTCGCGACGACCGGTCCACCGACGGCTGGCTCAAACGCGTCACTGCGCAGAATTACTACCGGTTGCTCCGGTTGATCGGCATCAACGTCGTGGTCGACCATGCCGACTTCCGGCTGCTGTCACGGCGCGCGGTGGCCGAATTACGGCAGTACCCGGAGACCAATCTCTTCCTTCGCGGACTGGTGCCGCTGCTTGGCCTGCCGACCGGCGAAGTGCACTATGCGCGCCGGGCACGCAGCGCTGGTGTGACCAAGTACCCCACGCGCCGCATGCTTTCATTGGCATGGGAAGGCGTGACCTCATTTTCCGTCGCGCCGTTGCGGCTGGTGTCCGCACTTGGCTTCGTGATCGCGCTCGGGTCCCTTTTCGTGACGCTGTGGGCACTGATGGTCAAGTTTGTGGCAGGCAATGCAGTGCCAGGCTGGGCCTCCACCGTTGTGCCACTGTATTTCCTCGGCGGCGTACAGATCCTGTGCCTGGGCGTGATCGGTGAATACGTCGGCAAGATCTATCTGGAGTCCAAGCGACGTCCTCGCTACGCCATCGAGCGGCGGCTGGGCCCGGCTGGCGCAGGGGGAGTCAGCGACTGAGGCCCCCGTCCCGACCGGTATCACCGGTTCTTCTTTTCAGCGAAAGCCCTAGTGCTTCGCCTCGCCCGACCCCTTATGTTCACATCCAGCCGCCTCAATCGACGCTCGTGCATGCAGCTGTTTGCGCATCGCATGTGAGCCGCTTAGGGTGGTGGTCGAACTTCTTGGCAAACCCGTCGCAAGGCGGGGACGCAAAGCCTCCGGTCTGTTGCTCCATGTGGAGCGCGCAGATAGCGGGGCTGCCGGATCCTTCCCCAGGATTCGTCAGTCTGCTTCCGTACCCGCGACGCGGGCACGGACTGTGGCTATGCGCTCCCGGCCGGAGTGAGCAGCATGGCAATCAGGTATTGGCGTCTGGCATTCACCGCGCTGAGCGCGGGCGTTCTCATCGCAGGTTGTGGACCTGAGACCGAGGAGGCCCCGCCCGCAGCGCCCGCGCCCGTGGTCGTGGCGCCGAACGCGGCCCCCGTGATCAGCGGCACCCCGGCCCTTGCCGCAACGGTGGGCACGCGCTGGCAGTTTGTGCCCACGGCGCATGACCCGGACGGTGACCTGCTGACCTTCAGCGCCACCGGCCTTCCGGGCTGGGCGGTGATTGACCTGCGCACCGGCACCGTGTCGGGCACGCCTCTGGCTCACGACGCCGGCACCACGGCGGCGATCCTGATCACGGCCTCGGACGGCGAGTTCAGTGCCACGCTTCCGGCGTTCGCGGTCGCTATCGCCCAGGCAACGGCACCGGCCCCGGTCACGCCGCTGCCGGATCCTGTTCCGGTGCCCGTCCCGTCGCCGG
>CAZWDR010000174.1:0-1483 GCA_964632365.1 uncultured Steroidobacteraceae bacterium | reverse complement strand
CCGGCCCCGGTCACGCCGCTGCCGGATCCTGTTCCGGTGCCCGTCCCGTCGCCGGTCCCCGTCCCGTCGCCGGATCCGGTTCCGGTTCCGGTTCCCGCTCCGACGCCGGAACCGCCGCCGCCGACGCCGCCCACACCGACGCCGCCCGCACCGCCGCCGCCGCCGCCGCCGCCGCCTGTCAATGCTGCACCCGTAATCTCCGGAACGCCCGCCACGACGGTGCAGGCAACCCGTCCCTACTTCTTCACCCCGTCCGCCTCAGACGCGGACAGCAGCCAGTCGCTGACCTTCTCGATCGCCAACCGCCCTTCCTGGGCTGCGTTCAGCAGCGCCACCGGCCAGCTCTCAGGCACTCCGGCGGCCGACCAGAGCGGCGCCTACGGCAACATCCGCATCAGCGTCACGGATGGCGTCCAGACGGTGTCGCTGCCTGCGTTCACCATCACGGTCTCCGCGCCGCCCAATCGTGCGCCAGTGATCTCGGGTTCGCCGGGCACCGCCATCGGCGCGGGCAGCACTTATTCTTTCCGCCCGACCGCGTCGGACGCGGACGGTCAGCGACTGACGTTCTCGATCACGAATCGGCCGGTCTGGGCGAGCTTCAGCACCAGTACCGGCCAACTCTCGGGTACGCCCACCAGCGCGCAGGCCGGAACGACCTCGAACATCGTGATCCGCGTCAGTGATGGCACGGCGAGCGCGACGCTGCCGGCGTTCTCGATCACGGTGACTGCGGCACCGAACCGGGCACCCGTGATCTCCGGCACGCCGGTGACGACGGCTGCCATCGGAGCGGAGTGGACGTTCCGCGCGACGGCCTCTGACGCGGACGGGGATACGCTGACGTGGTCTGTCACCAACCGGCCCGACGGCGCATCGTTCAGCACCAGCACGGGCGAGTTGCGGATCACGCCGACGGCAGCCGGTTCGTGGTCGAACATCGTGCTGACTGTGACGGACGTGAACGGCGCATCGGCCTCACTGCCCGCTTTCACGCTGACGGTGCCTGCGCCGACGATCACTGGTTCCGCGGAACTGAGCTGGCGTGCACCGACGCAGTACACCGACGGCAGCACGCTTCCTTCGGAGCAGATCAGCGCCTATCGCATCTATCACGGCAGCAGCGCGGGCGACCTGGACCGGGTCGCCGAAGTGGACGGCAACACCAGCCTGTTCACGCTGACCAACCTGGTGGCCGGCACGCACTACTTCGCCGTGACGACGGTGTCCGTCGCCGGCATCGAGAGCACGTTCTCCGGCGTAGGCAGCAAGATGATCCAGTAAAGGCCGCGCAGGACGTGCGTCCTGCCGGTTGATGCCGCCGCACCCCTTCACGGTGCCGGCGGCCACGCTTCAGTTCGAAGTGCCCTGCCGCCCGTAGCGATCCTCGAAGCGCACGATGTCATCCTCACCCAGGTACCCGCCCGACTGCACCTCGATGATGTGCAGCGGGATCTTCCCCGGGTTCTCGATGCAGTGCTTC
>CAZWDR010000173.1:0-4324 GCA_964632365.1 uncultured Steroidobacteraceae bacterium | reverse complement strand
AGGCCCGCGCGCATGCGCCGGTGAAGCCGGTGCCGGTGATGCCGCCACCCGGCGCGGCGAATCCGGTGGTCACGCCGGCGCCAGCGGGTGGGGCGCATGCGCCGGTGGAAGGCGGCGTTGGCGCGTCCGCGGCATCGGCATCCACGACGTCCGGTGCATCCCACGCATCCCACGCATCCCACGCATCCCACGCATCCCACGCATCCCACGCATCGCATGCTTCCACCGCGTCTCACGCCGCCGGCGATGCAGGCGCGGCGGCATCCACCGCACGTGGCACGCCTGCCGGCGATGAACTGCAGCACGTGCCCGTGAACCAGCTCGTGCGCGGCAAATACCAGCCGCGCATCGACATGCGCCAGGAAGCGCTCGAGGAACTGGCCATCTCGATCCGCCAGCAGGGCGTGATCCAGCCCATCGTCGTGCGACCGCTGGCGCGTGCGACCGCCGAAGGCGCGCACTACGAGATCATCGCCGGTGAACGCCGCTGGCGTGCCGCGCAGATCGCCGGGCTGAAGAGCATTCCCGCCCTGATCCGCCGCGTGCCCGACGAGGCCGCGATCGCGATGGCGCTGATCGAGAACATCCAGCGCGAGAACCTGAACCCGCTCGAGGAGGCGCGCGCGCTCGAACGTCTCATCGCCGAGTTCGGTGTGACACACGAGCAGGCCGCCGAAGCCGTCGGGCGTTCGCGCGCGGCGGTGAGCAACCTGCTGCGACTGCTCGAGCTGGCACCAGAAGTTGCGCTGATGGTGGAGAAGCGACGCCTCGACATGGGCCACGCGCGCGCACTGCTTGGTCTTGCCAACCGCCGCGAACAGGTGATGGCTGCCGAGAAGGTGGTGGCGCAGGGACTCTCGGTGCGCGACACCGAGGCGCTCGTGCGCCAAGCCAACGCCCCGACCCCCGCCAGCGCGCCCCGGCCGACTGCTGCATCGCAACAAGTCGATCCGGACGTGCAGGCCCTGGAACGCGACCTCACCGAGCGCCTCGGCGCCAAGGTGTTGATCCAGCAGGGATCTGCAGGCAAGGGCCGGATGGTGATCAGCTACAACAGCCTTGATGAGCTTGACGGCATCCTGTCCCAGATCCGGAGACAATAATTGCCTATGCATGGACCTTGAACGGTCCCTGCATCGTCCGTATACTGCGCGCGCTTCAAGGCCACGGGGACTGATGGATGTACGTGCGCGACGCAACCACAAGGCGCATCGCGGTACGCATCCTGATCGCCCAGGCCGTGACGACTCTGGCAATTGCCGCCCTGTGCGCGCTCGCATGGGGCAGGATTGCAGCCCTGTCGGCCCTGGCCGGCGGTGCGACCGGACTGATCGCCAACGCCATCATGACGCTGTTCGTGCTGCGCGCCGCACCCGGTGCGGCCGGCGCGCTGGGCAGCCTCGTGATGGGGCAGGCGGTCAAGGTGATGGTCACGGTGGGCGCGCTGTTCGTCGTGGCCAGTGGCCGCTGGGCAAACTGGCCCGCGCTGCTGGCCGCCTACGCGGCGACATTGTTTGTGTACTGGCTCGTGCCGGTGCTGATGCACCGCATGCGCCGGGTGAAGGACTGACCGCATTCCTTTTGAGGACGCGATACGAAGATGGCTGCTGACCACGCTGCACCTTCCGCCACCGAATACATCGGCCACCACCTGGGACATTTCCGGGTTGGCGAGGGGCTGACCGCGCTGCATGTCGACACGCTGGTGATGTCCGCCGGGCTCGCCGCGATCATCGGCTTCGTGTTCCTGCGCGCCGCGCGCCAGGCCACCGCCGGCGTGCCGAGCCGCTTCGTCGCCTTCATCGAGATGGTCTACGAGTTCATCGCGAATCTCGTCGGCGAGATGTACCACGGCGACAAGCGCTTCCTCGTCGCGCTGTCGCTGGCGCTGTTCACGTGGATCCTCGCGATGAACGCGATGGACTTCCTGCCGGTGGACCTGCCCGCGCAGATCGCGTCGGCCGCCGGCAACGACCACGCCTACTGGCGCATCCTGCCCACCGCCGACATCAACGGCACCTTCGCGCTGGCCTTCGTGGTGCTGGTGCTGATCGTGGTGTTCGCCATCAAGGCCAAGGGCGTGGGCGGCTACGCGCACGAGTGGTTCACCGCGCCGTTCGGCAAGAGCCCGTTCCTGTGGATCCCGAACTTCGCGCTGAACGTGGTCGAGCTGCTGGCGAAGCCTGTGTCACTGGCCATGCGACTGTTCGGCAACATGTTCGCCGGCGAGCTGATCTTCATGCTGATCGCGCTGCTGGGCATTGCCGCCGCGCAGTCGGCCGGCGTGCTGACCGGCAGCATGTTCTTCATCGGCCAGATCGCCATGGGCGCCATCTGGGCGATCTTCCACATCCTGATCGTGGGCCTGCAGGCCTACATCTTCACGGTCCTTCCCGTCGTGTACATCTCGATGGCCGAGGAACACCACTGATCCTTCGATGCTTGCTTTCGTTTCGTTGACTTTCGACCAGGAGATTTGAAATGGATCCTATTGCAGTTGTTCAGGGTTACATGGCCATCGGCATCGGCCTGATCATCGGCCTGGGCGCCGTGGGTGCCTGTATCGGCATCGGCATCATGGGCGCGAAGTTCCTCGAATCCGCCGCCCGCCAGCCCGAACTGACCCCGATGCTCACCGGCCGCATGCTGCTGCTGGCCGGCCTGATCGACGCCGCGTTCATCATCGGCGTGGGCCTGGCCATGTTCTTCGCCACCGGCAACCCGCTGCTCGGCCAGCTCTCGGGCTGATCGACAAGCAACGGAAAACCCGACGGTCCAAGCCTTTCACGCGCGTTCGTAGCGCGGAGCCGCCATGCAACCTACCCTGCTGACATTCATCGGACAGATCCTCGTCTTCCTGATCCTGCTGTGGTTCTTCAGGAAGTTCATCACGCCGGTCATTTCGGCCGCGATCGATGAGCGCCAGAAGAAGATCGCCGAGGGACTTTCGGCCGCCGACCGCGGCCAGAAGAGCCTCGACGAGGCGCAGTCGCGTGCCGATGAGGTGATCCGCGAGGCGCGTGACCGCGCCAACCAGATCATCGACGGGGCCTCGCGCCGCGCCAACGAGATCGTCGACGCCGCCAAGCAGAACGCGCAGGCCGAAGGCGACCGTCTGATCGCGGCCGCGAAGCAGCAGGTGGAGCTGGACGCCAGCCGCGCGCGCGAGGAACTGCGCCGGCAGGTGGCCGAGCTCACCGTGCGCTCGGCCGCGAAGGTGCTGGGTCGCGAGATCGACGCCACGAAGCATGCCGACATCCTCGGCAAGCTCGCCACGGAGATCTGAGGCCACCCCATGGCAGACCGCCTGACCGTCGCACGCCCCTACGCCCGCGCCGCCTTCGAACAGGCGCGGACGGATGGGGCCCTGGGCTCCTGGTCCAACGCGCTGGGGCGCGCCGCGCTCGCGGCCAGCGATCCGCGCGTGCGGGCGCTGTTCGGCAGCCCGCAGGTCACCGACGCACAGCTCGCCGAGCTGGTGGCCGACGTGGCCGGCAGCGACCTGAGCGCCGGCGGCCGCAACTTCATCAAGCTGCTGGCCGAGAGCAAGCGCCTGCCCTTCCTGCCGGAGATCGCGCAGATCTTCGACCAGCTGAAGGCCGACGCCGAGCGTGTGGTCGATGTGTCGATCACGTCCGCGGCGCCGATGGGCGAGGACGAGCAGCAGAAACTGGTCGCGGCGCTGGAGCGGCGCTTCGACCGCAAGGTGCGCATGCAGACCGCAGTCGATCCGTCGCTGATCGGTGGCGCCGTGGTGCGCGCCGGCGACCTGACCATCGATGGTTCCGTGAAGGCGCGGCTGACGCGCCTCGCGCACGACCTCACCGCTTAGGGATTCATTCAAAGGTATCAGTCATGTCCATCAAGGCATCGGAAATCAGCGACCTGATCGGCCAGCGCATCCAGAACTTCGAGGGTGCCACCGAGACCCGCAATGTCGGCAGCGTCATGTCCGTGGCCGACGGCGTGGTGCGCATCCACGGCCTGGCCGACGTGCGCTACGGCGAAATGCTCGAATTCCCCGGCAACCTGTTCGGCCTTGCGCTGAACCTGGAGCAGGACTCGGTGGGCGCGGTGGTGCTCGGCGAGTACAAGGGCGTCAAGGAAGGCGATCCGGTGAAGACCACCGGCCGCATCCTCGAGGTGCCCGTGGGCCCCGAGCTGCTCGGCCGCGTCGTCGATGCGCTGGGCAACCCGGTGGACGGCAAGGGCCCCATCAATGCGACCCGCACCGCGCCGATCGAGCGCGTGGCGCCGGGCGTGATCTATCGCAAGAGCGTCAGCCAGCCGGTGCAGACCGGCTACAAGGCGGTGGACTCGATGG
>CAZWDR010000172.1:0-4329 GCA_964632365.1 uncultured Steroidobacteraceae bacterium | reverse complement strand
CTCTGCATCGTGGAGGGCGTCGATTGTCCCGGTGGCGTCGGTGATGTCGATCTCGCGCGCGTCAGCGACGCGGGCCGTGTCTGCGGCATCCGCCGCAGCCTCGTTGGCGTGCCCGACATCGTGTTCGACTTCGCCGGCAGCGGCCTCGACGGCCTTTGCGTCCGCGGTGCCGGTTTCGTCCGATGCGGTCGGCGCGGCTTCTGCGGTCGCCTCTTCGCTGGCATCCGCGGTCACGCCTTCGCTGAGGGCCGCCGTCTCGCCTTCGCTGGCATCCGCAGTCTCGCCTTCGCTGAGGGCGGCCGTCTCGCCTTCGCTGGCATCCGCAGTCACGCCGGCGTCGGCCTGGGCGCCTGCGTCGGCCTCGGCCAGCGCGCTCCCGCTGGCGTCCGGGATCCATTCCTCGCTGGCCCCTGCGGCCAGGTCCTGCCCGGCATCGGCACGCCCGATCTCGCCGCCGGTCCCTGCGTCGGTGCCACCGCTGCCGAGGGGATCTGCCTCCAGTGACCTCATCACCGGCGGCTCGGACACTGGCGTGGCACCAGGCGCCACAGACAGCGCCGGCGCCTCAGGCTCTGCCGTCGATGCGACCGGCGCAGGCGCTGCCAGCGCCGTGGCGGGAAGCGAGCCGTTCAGCACCCGCACCTGGCGCAGCAAGGCGCGCGCCGACGGCACCGGCGCATTGCGCGCCATCAGGTCGCGCATGTGCGCGAGCTCGTCGAGTGCGCTCTGCAGCGCCTGCCGGGCTTCCTGGCTGGGCGACACCGTGCCCACCTCGATGCCGATGATCAGGGATTCCAGCTCATGCGCCAGATCGCCCATCGTCATCACGCCGGCCATGCGCGCGCCGCCCTTCAGCGTGTGCAGCGGGCGCTTCAGCGCGGCAAATTCCTCGCGGCTCGGCGCGGTGAGGCTGATCTGCTGGAAGGAGGACTGGCACTCCTCGAGCAGTTCGTTGGCCTCGTCGCTGAAGATGGCAGCGATGTCGACGTCGTAGCCTTCGGAGGGCGGGTCATCGTCTTCGGGCTGCAGATCCGCGGCCGCAGCGGATCCGGGTGCGGCGGCGGGTTGCTCCACCTGCGCCGGCGGCACGAAGCCAGGCAGCAGCTGCGAGGGTGAAGGGTCTGCCTGCGCCTGGGCCTCGAACACCTGCGCGAAATCGTCCTCGAGCGAACCATGCGCGCCACTCGCGCCCTGCGCGGATGACGAAGCCGCTGCGATGCGCTGCTCGAGTTCCTGCTCGCTGAGCGCGATGCGCTCGCGCAACGCGCCGTGCGCGGCGAAGTAGCCGCTGTCCTCCGACAGATGCGTGCTGATGGCCTCCATGGCATCCATGCAGGACTCGACCAGGTCGAGGTCCGCGGTGCGCAGTCCGACGCCATTGTCGAAGGACTTGCGCAGCCAGTTGTTCAGCGGCTCGGCCAGGCGGATGCCGTGGCGCGCGCCAGCGGTCTTCGAACTGCCGGCCAGCGTGTGGCAGGCGCGATAGGCCGGTTCCCCCAGCTCATGGGGCGGCGGCAGCGCGCGCTGCTTCGCCACCCATTGCCGCACCACGGCGATGTGGCCGGCGGTCTCGCGCGCGTAGATGTCGCCGAGGGTGGAATCCTGATCGGGGGCCGGCGCGGGCTCCGGCGCGGCCGGAGCGGGCGCGACTGCCGGCGCCCCGGGCGCTTCGTCCAGCGTCGGTGCGGCGGGTTCGGTATCCGGTTCGGGTTCGGGTTCGGGTTCGGGTTCAGATGCGGCTTCGGGTGCAGTGGCGGACACCGTCGCGGGTGCCGGTGCGGCCACGGGACTGGCGGGCGCGAACGTCGCCACACCGCTGCGGCCAGCCGCCAGCGCATGCGCCCGCGTCGCGATCGCAATGGTGTCGGCCGTGGGCGCCGGCCCGCCATCCAGCTGCGCGATCAGCTGCGGCAAGGCCTGCACGGCCTCACGCAGGACGCCGAGGATCGCCGGCGAGCGTGTGAGGGTCTTGTCGAGCAGGCGGTTCAGCAGGTTCTCGATCGACCAGGCGAACTCGGCCAGCGCCGTGGCGCCGACCACGCGGCCGCTGCCCTTCAGCGTGTGGAAGGCGCGCCGCGACGCGACCAGCGCCTCGTGCTGCGCCGGATCCTGGTCCCAGGCCGGCAGGTTCAGCGCGATGCGGGATTCCTCCTCGCGCGCTTCTTCCAGGAACAGTGCCAGCAGTTCCGGGTCGCGCGCGTCGGCCAGCGCGGGATCGCCGAGCACCGGCAACGCCGGCTGCGCCACCGGCGGCGCGGCGCGGGGCGGCGTGCCGGCCGGACCGATGACCATCGTGCCGGTGAACTGCTTGTCCGCACCGGTGGGCGTGGCCATCGGCACTTGCAGCGCCGGCTGCGCATCGACGGCGTTCAGCGCGTTCTCGGCGTTGTCGAGCATGTACCAGGGGTCGGAGCGCCCGGCCTGCAAGGTCTCCATGTAGTACTCGATGCTGACGATGGCATCGGCCAGGCGGTCCATCGCATGCGGCGTCAGTCCGGCGCCGCCGGGCTGCATCACGCGCCGCAGGTGCCCGGTGACACGCGCCACGCCTTCCTCGGCGCGCGCCTTGCCCAGCATGCGCAGCGCGGCCTGGATGCCACGCATCAGCTCCTGCCAGTTGTCGAAGCCGGCCGCATCCAGCGTGCCGCCGACATTCTGCGCGACGTATTCCTTCACGCGCGCCAGGTTCACCACGCACTCGCGCAACACCGCGGACTGCACCACGGCGAAGTCCACGTCGGTCTCGGCGCCCGGCTCGGTCGCCGCGCGCGGCAGCACCATGCGCACCAGCTCGTCATCGAGACGATCCTCGACCTGGATCAGCGCGGCCGCGATGTCGATCAGCGCGGATTCGGAGGGACGCTCCCGCGACTGCACCAGCGCCTCGATCTTCGCGATCTGGCCCTGCACGCGGGCACGCTGCTCGCCGAGACCGAGCACGCCCAGCGTGTCGCCGATCTTGCGCAGCAGCTCGACCTGCGTGCCGATCTCCTCCGGCGCCGCGCCGCCGCGACGCACGTAGATGTCGAGCACATCCTTGACCTTGGCCAGATCCTCGCGGATCGCCGCGGCCACGGTCTGCATCAGCTTGATCGACGGCGCGGAAAGGTTCTCGCGCTCCTTCTCGACGCTCTCGTCCACGGGCAGCAGCTCGCCGAGGCGGAAGGAGCTGCGCACCGCGGTCACCCGCGGACCATCGCTCGACGCGCGCGCGATGTAATAGAGCAGGTTGTTCAGCAGCTCGACCGGCGGGTGGTTCGAGTAGCGGTTCTCGCCCTCTTCATAGAGGCGGCGGATCTCGCGGTCGGCAAGGCCAAGCAGGCGCTTCACCGACACGCTGCCCTCGATGCCGCCCTCGCGCAGCGCCTCGATCAGCGCGCCGGCCACCCACCACAGCTGGAACAGCGACTGCGAGGTCGCGATCTTCTCGAAGCGCGCGGCGACGCCGGCCAGCATGTCGAGGTGCACCTCGGTGCGCTCGCCACGGATCCAGCCGACCAGTCCCGCCTGGAACTGCACGCGCAGCTTGCGCGCCCACTGCTGCACGGTGAGCGCTTCCTCGCCCGGCGCGGGCGCCATCGGCTCTGCCTGGCGATCGGACTTCAGGTTCAGCGACAGCAGCGTGCCCTCGGACAGCAGCGGGCTGCCGCGCACGGCGCGCAGGTCGTTCAGCAGCGGCAGCAGCACCAGCGCCATGTCGCGGCCGCCCGCCTGCACGCGGTCGAGATATCCCGGCAGCTGCACGATGGCGCGCATCAGCGCATCGAGCGCCTCGGCCTGGTTCTTCGAGGCCCTGGCGGTGCTCTCGAGGAAGCTGCACACCTGGTGCATCTCCTCGGCCAGCAGCGCCGCGCCATGGATCTCCATCACCCGCAGCACGCCCTGCACCTGCGCCAGCTCGCCGCGGCAGCGCTGCAGCAGCTGCACGTTCTCCGGTTGCTCGACGAAGGCTTCGAGCGCCTGGCGCGCCTCGTTCAGCGACGCCAGGATCTCGCGCAGCACCGCATCGAGGGTCTGGCTCGCGATGGCGGGATTCTGCATCGCGGACTCAGCCATTCACGTTCCCCAGCGCGGCGCGCCGCAGGTTCAGCGTGCCCGCGGGATCGAAGTGGTCGGGCTGCGCGGCGAGGGTCTGCACGCGCGCGGTGCCGCTGCTGGCGGGCGCCGGATCCGGCAGGCGGAAGCCGGCCACCGACTTGCGCAGGCTGGCCGACAGCAGCGCCAGCTTGGCGACGGCTTCGGACGTGTTGCTGGTGGCATCGGCGGTCTGCGAACTGATCTCGCGCAGCACCTGCATGTTGCGCGCCACGCTCTGCGAGGACTGCGACT
>CAZWDR010000171.1:0-4344 GCA_964632365.1 uncultured Steroidobacteraceae bacterium | reverse complement strand
TGAACAGGAACAGCGCCATGTCGGGCCGGCCCCAGGGGCCGTACACGGTGAAGAACCGCAGCCCCGTGACCGGCAGCTTGAACAGCGCGGAATAGTTGTGGGCCATCAGCTCGTTGGCCCGCTTGGTGGCGGCATAGAACGACAGCGGATGGGTGGCGGCCTGGTGCACGGAGAACGGCATCTTCGTGTTGGCGCCATACACGGAACTGGTGGACGCATACACCAGGTGCTGCACGCCGTTGTGGCGACAGCCCTCCAGCACATTCAGCGTGCCGGTGATGTTGCTGTCGACGTAGGCCTGGGGATTCTCCAGCGAATAGCGCACGCCGGCCTGGGCGGCCAGATGCACGACACGGTCGAAGCGCTCGGCCTTGAACAGCGCGGTCATCCCTGCGCCGTCGGCCAGGTCGAGCTTCGCGAACTTGAATCCGTTCTGCGGGGTGAGCCGCGCGAGGCGCGCCTCCTTCAGGGTGGGGTCGTAGTAGTCATTGAGGTTGTCGAGACCGACGACCTCATCCCCGCGCGCCAGCAGCAGCTGCGAGACATGGGAACCGATGAATCCGGCCGCGCCGGTGACGAGTACTTTCATGAACCTCTCACTGCCACAGCGCCTTGCCGCCGCTGGCCTTGTTGACCTGCGCCATGAACTGTTCATGCGCGGTGATCTCTGCATCGTTTGCGGCCACGACCATCAGCGGTACGCCGGTGATGATCCGCATGGCATCGGCCGCGACGGCGGCGGGCCGGGTGGCGGCGGTGTCGTCGAGCGCCAGCGCGCTCTGGCCGCCGGTCATGGCCAGATAGACATCGGCCAGGATGCGCGCATCGAGCAGCGCGCCGTGCAGGGTGCGATGCGAATTGTCGACGAAATAGCGCTTGCACAGCGCATCGAGACCGTTGCGCTGGCCGGGATGCAGCTCGCGCGCGAGGGCCAGCGTGTCGAGCACCCGGCAGCGCGTGCAGACGGTGATCACCTCGCCGCTGCACATGCGCGCCCACCGGGCCAGCTCGGCATCGAGGAAGCCGACGTCGAAGGGCGCGTTGTGGATGACGAGCTCGGCGCCATCGATGAACTCGATCAGCCGCTCGGCCACATCGCAGAAGCGCGGCTTGCTGGCCAGATCAGCCAGGCGCATGCCGTGCACCTGCGCGGCGCCCTCGTCGATCTCGCGCTCCGGATTCAGGTATTCATGGAAATGCCGGCCGGTCGGGCGGCGATTGACCAGCTCGATGCAGCCGATCTCGATGATTCGATGGCCTTCGGCGTGCTCGAGGCCGGTGGTTTCGGTGTCGAGGACGACCTGTCTGATATCCCTGCTCACCGGTCCCATCTTATCCCAAGCATCGCGTCGATCGCCTCGTTGGCGATCTGGTCGACGCGTTCATTGCCGGCGTCACCGGAATGGCCCCGCACCCAGCGCCACTGCACCTGATGCGCGCTGCGCGCGGCATCGAGCGCCTCCCACAGGTCCTGGTTCTTCACCGGCTTGCGGTCGGCGGTCTTCCAGCCGCGCGCCTTCCACGCGGGCAGCCATTCCTGCACGCCGGTGCAGACATATTTCGAGTCGGTGTACAGCGTCACCGGCACGGGACGCTTCAAGGCGCGCAGCGCCTCGATGGCGGCGGTGAGCTCCATGCGGTTGTTGGTGGTCTGCGGCTCCGAGCCGGACAGCTCGCGTCGCTTGTCGCCGGCGATCAGCAGCGCGCCCCAGCCGCCGGGCCCCGGGTTGCCCCTGCAGGCCCCGTCGGTATAGATGACCACTTCGCTCACGAGGGATGGCGGCGGGTCGGTTCGGGCAGCACGGTGCCGAACACGGGCCGGCGCTCGCGCTGGAAGAAGCGCTGGCGCAGCGGGGTCATGCGATAGACATGCTTGCGCGCGCGCAGCAGCCACGCGCCGGCCGGCAGCGGATTGAACAGGCCGCGGCGCAGGATGCGGCGCGGCGCGACATGCGCCGGCCCCCAGGGCCGGCTGTAGAGATAGCCCCGGCGCAGCACGACTTCATAGCCGAGCAGTTCGAGCCAGTCGCATACGCGCCCCAGCCCCAGCAGCTGCCGCAGACCGGGAGGATAGCCCTCGCGCGAGGCGGCCGCGCGCAGGCCCCACAGGCTCATCGGCCGGAAGCCCATGACGATCAGCTGGCCCTCGCCATGCAGCACGCGATCGGCCTCGCGGACGATGGCATGCGGGTCGGCGGCGAACTCCAGCGTATGCGGCAGCAGCACGGCGTCGACCGTTGCGCTCTGCACCGGCAGCGCCGCGAGTTCGGCCACCACGTCGACTTCGACACCCGAAGTGCTGCGGACGGGGCCGATGACGGTCTGGCGCCGCGTGCGGCTGCTCGAGAGCAACTCGCGCGACAGGCCCCAGGTGCCAAGCTGCAGCAGCTCGAGCCCGAAAACGTCATCGAGCAGGCCGCGCAGCAGCTCCGCCTCGGCGGCGAGGAGCTGGCGACCGAGCGTGCTGCCCAGCCATTGGGAGGGTCCCGGAGGAATCATGTCGCGTTATGCAAAAAGCCTTGGCAATCTGTGACCCGGCCGTTTTAATACGGGCCGGAAAAAACGTAGGCTGTTCCATCATCCGGGACGGACCGGCCGCACGCAATTCGGAGGTACAACCAAGGTGAATCGGGGCTGGCATCTGCGCCTTGACCTGACCCTTCTGACGCTGGCGCTGCTCGCCGGCTGTGCCGGGGCACCCGAACGCCCCGCTCCCGAAGTGGTCGAGGTGGCCGTTCCACCCGCACAGCCGACGCTGTCCGAACCGGTTCCCGTCGAGGTGCGCCCCGAGACCACGGTCGTCGAGGCCGAGCCCGAGCCCGAACCGGTGGGCGACCTGCTCGACCGGGTCCGCGCGGGCCTCAAGCTGAGTGCGCACTACCACTCGCGCATCGACAAGGAAGCCGACTGGTTCGCGCGCAATCCGGAATACATCGAGCGCACGTTCACGCGTGCGGCCCCCTACCTGCATTACATCGTCGAAGAGGTCGAGCGCCGCGGCCTGCCGCTCGAACTGGCGCTGCTGCCGGTGATCGAGAGCGCATTCCAGCCCTTTGCCTATTCCAGCGCCCGCGCGATGGGCCTGTGGCAGTTCATCCCCACCACCGGCACGCGCTTCAACATGAAGCAGGACTGGTGGTATGACGGCCGCCGCGACGTGGTCGCCGCCACCCACGGCGCGCTCGACTACCTCACCTACCTGCGCGACCACTTCGACGGCGACTGGCTGCACGCCATCGCGGCCTACAACTCCGGCGAAGGCAATGTCGGCCGTTCGATCCGCCGCAACCGCGCCGAGAAGAAGCGCGTCGACTTCTGGAACCTGCGCCTGCCGGCCGAGACGCGCGCCTATGTGCCGCGCCTGCTGGCGATGGCCGCCATCGTGGCCGAGCCGGAGAAATACGGCCTGTCGATCGAAGGCATCCCGGACAAGCCTTATTTCGAGCAGGTGGAGACGGGCGGCCAGATCAGCATCGAGGTGGCCGCCGAACTGGCCGGCATCACCACCGAGCAGATGTACGACCTCAACCCCGCGTATCACCGCTGGGCCACCGACCCGACGGGTCCGCATCGCCTTCTGGTGCCGGTGGAATCGGCCGAGGCGTTCCGCCAGAACCTGCTGCAGCTGACCCCGGACCAGCGCCTGCGCGTGGAGCGCTACACGGTGCGCGAGGGCGACACGGTCACCAGCATTGCCTCGCAGTTCGGCACCAACGTGCAGCACCTGCGTGAACTGAACCAGCTCGGCAACGCCAACAGTGTCGCGGCGGGCGCCGAACTGCGCGTGCCGTCGAAGGTGTCGGCGCTGCCCGCCGTAGTGCTGCAGGCGGCCGCGCGGGTCGACTCGCGCAGCGTCGAGACGGTGCGCGCGGTGCATGTGGTGCGCCGGGGCGACACGCTGTCGGGCATCGCCAAGCGTTACAAGGTCAGCGTCAGTTCGCTGGCCCGGCTCAACGGCATCGGCACCGGTTCGGTGCTGCGCATCGGACAGCGTCTGCGCCTGCACGCCGATGGCGTCGCGGCGGGCGGTGGCGGTTCGGTGATCACCAGTGCGGATGGCCAGCAGGTCACCTATGTGGTGCAGCGGGGCGATACGCTCTCGGCGATCGCGCGCACGCTGAAGGTGCCAGTGACCTCGCTGCGCAGCTGGAACAACCTCAGCAGCAGCACGATACGGCCCGGCCAGCGCCTCGTGGCCTATCCCAGCCGGGGCTCCTGACCCTGTATCATCCCGCCCCTTCTCGAGTCTTCAAGATGGGGCTGAAATGGGAATCCTCTCCGGCAAGCGGGCGCTGATCGTCGGCGTCGCCACCGACCGTTCGATCGCCTGGGGCATCGCGCAGG
>CAZWDR010000170.1:0-4368 GCA_964632365.1 uncultured Steroidobacteraceae bacterium | reverse complement strand
ACACCGATGAATCCGCTGCTGCGCGAACCCATCGAGCGCACGCTCGACGTGGGCGTGCGTGCGATCAACGCGCTGCTCACAGTGGGCCGCGGCCAGCGCCTGGGCCTGTTCGCCGGCAGCGGCGTCGGCAAGAGCGTGCTGCTGGGCATGATGGCGCGCTATACCGAGGCGGATGTGATCGTCGTCGGCCTGATCGGCGAGCGTGGCCGCGAGGTGAAGGAATTCATCGAGAAGATCCTGGGCGTTGCCGGCCGCTCGCGCGCCGTGGTGGTGGCGGCGCCGGCCGATGCCACGCCGCTGATGCGGCTTCATGGCGCCTGGCGCGCCACGGCCATCGCCGAATATTTCCGTGACCAGGGCCGCAATGTGCTGCTGATCATGGATTCGCTGACGCGCTTTGCGCAGGCGCAGCGCGAGATCGGCCTTGCCATCGGCGAGGCGCCGGCCACCAAGGGATATCCGCCGTCGGTGTTCGCACGCCTGCCGCAGCTGGTGGAGCGTGCCGGCAATGCCGGGAAGGATGCCGGCTCCATCACCGCGTTCTACACGGTGCTGACCGAGGGCGACGACCAGCAGGATCCCATCGCCGACAGCGCGCGCGCCATCCTCGATGGCCACATCGTGCTGTCGCGACGCATCGCTGAATCCGGCCAGTATCCGGCCATCGACGTGGAAGCGTCGATCAGCCGCGTGATGCACGACATCGTGCCGGCGCGCCAGCAGCAGCAGGCCCGTCAGCTCAAGCGGCTGCTGTCGCTGCACGAGCAGAACCGGGACCTGCTGGCCATCGGTGCCTACCGGCAGGGCACGGATCCCCGGATCGATGCCGCGATTGCGGCACATCCGTCGATCACCGCGTTCCTGCGCCAGGACCTGCACGTGCAGGTGCCCTTCGAAGACAGCATCGGTGACCTGGATGCGCTGATCGGGGACGTCGAATGAGCCGCGCCGACCGCATGGCGCCGGTGCAGCGCGTCTTCGGCAATGCCGAGCGCGACCGCGCGCGCGAGCTGGGCGAGGCGCAGCGGCAGCTGGCTGAATCCGAGGCACGGCTGCGCGAGCTGCATACCTACCACGGCGAATACCTGGGCGCGTTCCGCAAGCGCGCCGAGGATGGCACCTCGATCCGCGCGCTGCGCGATTTCCAGGCCTTCCTCGCGCGGCTCGAGGCCGCGATGCGCCAGCAGGAACAGATCGTCGCCCAGGCGCGCGAACGCACCTCGGGCAGCCGCCGCAGCTGGCAGGGCGCCGCGCAGCAGGTGAAGGCCGTCGATGCGGTGGTGGATCGCTGGCACAAGGCCGAGGTGCAGGCCGGCGAGCGCCGTGACCAGAAGGATTCGGACGAGCGCGCCCAGCGCGCCGCCCGTGGTGGACGTGAATGATGAAGGAAACACGATGATGGCTGGCAGTCCGGCGATTCGCATCGCCACACAGGGTGGCGGCAAGGTGGCCGATGCAGCGCCGGCGCCTGGCCGCGGCGACTTTCCCGCCGCACTGATGGCGGCGAACCCGGCCGCACCGCGTGCGGAACCGGCGCGGGCGGAACGTCCCGAGGCTCGCGACCCACAGGAGACGGCCAGCGATCCAGGCGTCGCAGCCGCGATGGCGGCGCTGTTCCCGTCCGCGCAGGCCGCGCCGGCGCTGCCGCCCGGTGGGGAAGAGATCCTGGTGGATGCCGGCATCGACGCATCGGGCGAGGCCGGCCTGCACGCCGATGGCGACCTGGCAGGCCTGTCACCCGACATGCAGGCGGCGGAATTCCTCGACGCCCAGCTCGCCGCCGCGTCGGAGCCTGGCACGCAGACCGGCGATGAGCTGCTGCAGAACCTGAGCCGCGAACTGGCCCTGGCGCGCGATGCGGCGACGTCGCTGCGCGCCGCCGTTGACTTGCGCGCGGCGCCCGGGGTGGACGCGGCACCCGGCAGTGCGTCGTCGCATGCGGCCACGCAGCTGTCCGCGTTGACCGCGTCGTCGGTCACCCACGCAGCAGCCGAACAGGCCGCGCTGCGCAGCCCGGTGGGCGCGCCGCGATGGTCCGAGGAACTGGGCTCGCGCCTGGTGATGATGTCCACGCGCGGCCAGAACGAGGGGTCGCTGTCGCTGACGCCCGAGCACCTGGGTCCGCTCGAGGTGCGCATCAGCATGAACCAGAACACCGCCAACGTCTGGTTCGGTGCGCACCACGCCGAGACGCGCGCGGCCCTCGCCGATGCCTTGCCGCGCCTGCGCGAGATGCTCGCCGAGGCGGGCCTGACGCTGGGCCAGTCCGGCGTCTCGCAACAGGCGCCGCGGCAGGAACGGCCTGAAGTCTTCTCAACGCTCGCAGCAGGTTCGATCGATGCACCGGCCGCGGTGGCGGCACCGGCGCGCCGCGCGCTCGCCGGACTGCTCGATCTCTACGCCTGAGGCTGACCGCCGCCGGAATTCCAGCACCCGGCGTCCGCTTTTCGCCACCGTGCGCGGGTTCACAGTGCCGAAAACGACGAATGGCGTTGCCGATCAGGGACTTGGAAAGGTCCGCGGGTCCGTGGCACAGGCCTTGCAGTTTGGTTTGCATCGACCAGTGCAACCAGCAAGGCAACGCGCTCCATGTCCGAACAACCCGCAAGCGATGAGTCCCCCCGCAAGTCCCGCAAGGTCCTGATCGGCGTCGTCGGCGCCGTGGTGCTGCTCGGCGGCGCAGGCGGCGCCTGGTTTGCATTCGCCGGCAAGGGCGATGCGTCGGCCGGCGACAAGACCGCGGAGGTGGCGAAGCTGCCGCCGCAATTCGTCGAACTGGATCCGCCCTTCGTCGTGAACTTCCAGCCCGGTTCCTCCGCGCGCTTCCTGCAGGTCGCCGTGCAGGTGATGACGCGGGATCCGGCCATGGCCGCGACGCTGCAGCACCTGGCACCCATCGTGCGCAACGACCTGCTGCAGCTGTATGGCAACAAGAGTGTCGCGGAGGTCTCCACGCCCGAGGGCAAGGAGGCGCTGCGCGAGGCCACGCTCGCGGCGGTGCGCCGGATCGTCGCCGCGGAAGGCGGCAAGCCCGACGCGCTCGAGGCCGTCTACTTCACCAGCTTCGTCATGCAATAGGACCTGAACATGACCACCGAATTCCAGGCCAATTCCGCCATGCCGCATGCCGACGCGGTGGCGACCGACGCGCTGATGTCGGCGCCTGCACCGGTCGCGCCGCATGAGGTCAATCTCGATGTGATCCTCGACGTGCCCGTCACGCTGTCGCTGGAAGTGGGCCGCACGCGCCTGCCGATCCGCAGCCTGCTGCAGCTGAACCAGGGCTCCGTGGTGGAGCTGGAGCGCGCGGCGGGCGAGCCGCTGGATGTGTACGTGAACGGCACGCTGGTCGCGCACGGGCAGGTGGTGGTGGTGAACGAGAAGTTCGGCATCCGCCTCACCGACGTGGTGAGTCCGGCCGAGCGCATCCGCAAGCTCAAGTGAGCCGCCTCCGCATGAATCGCATCTTCGCTGCGCTGTACGCAACCACCGCGGGCTTCCTCCCGGCCATCGCGGCCGCGGCCGACGCGCCGCGCCGTTTCGCCGCACCGGAAGTGGCCTCCGCGCCCGCCGCCAGCGGCGCGACCGGCGTCGGCCAGGTCATGTTCGCGCTGGTCATCGTGCTGGTGGCGGTATTCATCGCCGCGGTGCTGCTGAAGCGCCTGCGGGGCTTCACCGGCGGCGGCAGCGACGGCATCGAAGTCGTGGCGCAGGCATCGGTGGGCAACAAGGAGCGCGTCGTGATCGTCCGCGTCGCGGGCAACCGCCTGCTGCTCGGTGTGGCCAGCGGCCAGGTCAACCTGCTGCAGACGTTGCCGCCGGAGCCGGCTTCGACCAGTCCCGACACGGTGGTGACGCCGCCGGGCATGCCGCGTTTCGGCGAACTGCTGCGCAGGAGCCTTGGACGGTGAAAGCACTTCGTCTTCTGGCCGCGGTGGGCCTGGGTCTGCTGCCGGTGATCGCCGATGCCGCAGCGCCCGGCATCCCGGCGGTCGTGGTGCAGGGCGAGCCGGGCGCGCAGAGCTATTCGCTCACGCTGCAGCTGCTGATCCTGATGACGGCGGTCACGCTGCTGCCGTCGATCGTGCTGATGATGACCTCGTTCACGCGCATCGTGATCGTGCTGGGCATCCTGCGCCAGGCCATCGGTGCCGGCCAGGCCCCGCCGAACCAGGTGCTGATTGGCCTTGCGCTGTTCCTGTCGCTGTTCGTGATGGCGCCGGTGATCAGCACCATCAACGCCGAGGCGGTGCAGCCGTACATGGCCGGCACCATCGAGACCACCGAGGCCTTGCAGCGCGCGTCGGTGCCGTTGAAGCAGTTCATGCTGCAGCAGACCCGCGAGAGCGACATCGCCACCTTCGTCAG
>CAZWDR010000169.1:0-4372 GCA_964632365.1 uncultured Steroidobacteraceae bacterium | reverse complement strand
ACTACCTGAAGATCGATGGCAGCTTCGTGCGCGGCATCCTGCACGATCCCATCGATCGCGAGATGGTGCGTTCGATCAACGAGATCGGGCATCTGACCGGCAAACTGGTCATCGCCGAGTTCGCCGAGAGCGCCGAGATCATCCAGACGCTGACCAGCCTTGGTGTGGACTACGCGCAGGGCTATGGCATCGCCCAGCCGAGCCGGCTGGCGAAGCCGCTGGCACCCGGCAATCCATAGGATCGGCCGGCGGGAATCCGCCGTCTGTCGCGCCGCGGCGCGGCTACTCAGTCCAGGGGCTGGAAGCGCAGCGACAGGTCTGCCGCCACGAGATGCTTGGTCAGCGCGCCGACCGACACATAATCGACACCGGTCTCCGCGATCGCGCGGATCGTCTGCAGGTTCACGCCACCGGAGACCTCAAGCCGCGTGGTGATGCCGGCGGACCGGCGCTCGGCCACCGCCTGGCGCAGGTCGGCTTCGCTGAACTCATCGAGCATGATCACTTCCGGCTCGGCGGCCAGTGCCGCGCGGAACTCCTCCAGCGTCTCCACCTCGACCTCCACCGGTACGCCGGGACTGGCCTGGCGCGCGGCCGCGATCGCGGCGGCAATGCCGCCGGCGGCGATCGCATGGTTCTCCTTGATCAGCACCATGTCGTGCAGCCCCAGGCGGTGGTTCGATCCGCCACCGCAGCGCACCGCATATTTCTGCGCCAGGCGCAGTCCGGGGATGGTCTTGCGCGTATCGAGCACCTGGCAGCCGGTGCCCGCGATGGCCGCGACGTGGCGCCGCGTGGCGGTGGCTGTTCCCGACAGTGTCTGCAGGAAATTCAGCGCGCAGCGCTCGCCGGTCAGGATGGGGCGGGCGGCACCCTCGATGTGGCACAGCACGGCGCCGGCCGCGGGCTCCTCGCCGTCGCGCATCTGCCAGTGGATGACGATGGAAGCGTCGAGTTGGCGGAAGGTCTCGTCGACCCAGGCCGTGCCGCACAGCACGATGGGTTCGCGGGTGATCAGGGTGGCGCGGGCGCGTTGCGCTGCGGGGACCAGTGCCGCAGTGACATCGCCAGGACCGATGTCTTCGGCCAGCGCGCGCGCCACTTCACTTGCGATGTCTGGATTCAAGGCGGTTTGAAGAATAGGGCCCCAACCCCCATAATTCAAATGATGAAACGCACACTGTTCCTTGCCCTGCTGCTGCTCGGATGCAGCGGGTTGCAGGGATGTGCCGCAGCCATCATCGGTGGTGGCGCCAAGGCAGACCGGTGTGACCCGCGCGATTCGCGCGACTGCCCGAGATTGGGAGTCTTCTAGCTATGGACGTCAACGACCGCATCAGGCAGCACCTTTCCGCAGAACCGGTGGTGCTGTTCATGAAAGGAACACCGGACTTCCCGCAGTGCGGATTCTCCGCGCAGACCGTGGCGGTGCTGCGGCACGTGGGCGCGAAGTTCCACGCCGTGAACATCTTCGAGGACCTCGAGCTGCGCGACGAGCTCAAGAAGTTCTCCAACTGGCCGACTTATCCGCAGCTGTACGTGAAGGGCGAGCTGATCGGCGGCTGCGACATCGCCATGCAGATGCTGCAGAGCGGCGAGCTGAAGACGCTGATCGATGAGGCCTCCGGCGCGGCGACTGCCGCGGCGTCCTGACTTCAGTCCTCGAGGATCAGGTCGAGCGGGGCCGGCGCCCCGTCCTTCCAGCCCAGCGCGCGCGCCCGTTCCTCGGCGCGCGTGAAATTCTCGTGCAGCAGGTTGTTGATGTGGCAGAACAGGTCCGCGGTGCGTTCCGCATCGTAGCGGGCTGAATGCGCCTCGCGACTGTCCCACTCGATGCCGGCCAGTTGCACCGCGCGCGCCAGCACCGTCTGCCCCAGGGCCGCGCCCGCCAGCGTCGCCGTGTCGAAGCATGAGAAGGGGTGGAATGGATTGCGCTTGATGCCGGTGCGCTCCACCGCGGCATTCACGAAGGCCAGATCGAACGCGGCGTTGTGACCCACCAGGATCGCCCGGCGGCAGCCATGCGAGCGGATCGCCGTGCGGATCTCGCGGAACAGCCGCTGCAGCGCATCCGCTTCGTCGATCGCGGGCCGCAGCGGATGCCAGGGGTCGATGCCGGTGACTTCCAGCGACGCCGGATCCAGGCGCGCGCCCTCGAAGGGCTTCACATGGAAGGCATGCGTCGCGCCGCGGCGCACGCGCCCGTCCGGGCCGATGTCGACGATGACGGCCGCGATCTCAAGCAGCGCGTCGGTCTGCGGCCGGAAGCCACCGGTCTCGACATCGACCACCACTGGCAGGAATCCGCGGAAACGTCGCGCGGTCAGTTCGGCGCTGGAGGCCATCAGTGCGCCGCGGCCAGGCGCCAGGCCAGGCGGCCGCCAGCGCGCAGCGGCACGATGGTGTCGCCAGCGTAGGGATAATTCACCGGGACGTCCCAGTCATTGCGTTCGAGCGTCACGGTGTCCTCATTCAGCGGCAGTCCATAGAAGCGCGGCCCATGCTCGCTGGCAAACGCACCGAGCCGGTGCAATGCGCCGGCCTGTTCGAAGGCCTCCGCATACAGCTCGAGCGCGATGGGGGCGGAGAAGATGCCGGCGCACCCGCAGGCGTTCTCCTTGGCCCCGCGCGCGTGCGGCGCGCTGTCGGTGCCGAGGAAGAAACGCGGATCACCGGCCGCCACGGCTTCGAGCAGCGCGACCCGGTCGCGTTCGCGCTTGAGCACGGGCAGGCAGTAATGGTGCGGGCGGATGCCGCCGGTGAACAGGTCGTTGCGGTTCATCAGCAGATGCTGCGGCGTGATCGTGGCGCCAAGGCCATGCGGCTGCGACTGCACGAACTGCACGGCGGCGGCCGTGGTCACGTGCTCGAACACGATGCGCAGCGCGGGCAGGCGATTCCGCAGCGGCGCCAGCACCTCGTCGATGAAGCGGGCCTCGCGCTCGAACACATCGACTTCGCGGCGCGTCACCTCGCCGTGCACCAGCAGCGGCAGGTCGTGTTCGGCCATCGCCTCGAGCACCGCATCAATGCGGCGGATGTCGGTGACGCCGGCGTCGGAATTGGTGGTGGCGCCGGCCGGATAGAGCTTGCAGGCCACCACATGGCCGCTGGCGCGCGCCCGCGCGATCTCCTCGGGATCGGTGCGGTCGGTCAGGTAGAGCGTCATCAGTGGCGTGAAGCGCGCGCCGGCCGGCAGGGCCGCCAGGATGCGCGCGCGATAGGCCAGCGCCATGGCCGTGGTGGTGACCGGTGGCACCAGATTCGGCATCACGATGGCGCGCCGGAATTGCGCTGCGGTATGAGGCAGCACGGCAGCCAGTTGCGCGCCATCGCGCAGGTGCAGGTGCCAGTCATCCGGCGCGCGGAAAATCAGGCGATCCATAGCAGTTGCTGCCGCCGACGAGGGACTTGCAGCGCCTCGTGCGTGGGGCGGAATGAGGGCATTGATGACAGGGAGTTTGCTTGACCGAACAAGGCTAAAGCCGGATGATCGCGCGCGTCCAAAAAAGGCCGCTGTGTGATCGTAGCATAGCGTCGCTATTGACTTTTTTCCCGTTTGAGGGGCGCCTAAAAAGGCAGGACCAAATGACCGACGTCCAGAATATCCAGGACCAGGATCCCGAAGAAACCCGCGAATGGCTCGAGTCGATCGACTCGGTGATCCGGACCGGTGGCGGCGAGCGTGCTTTCTTCCTGCTCGAGAAGCTGATGGACCACGCGCGCAGTTCCGGCGCGCCATTGCCGCTGCGCCCGAGCACCCCTTACCTGAACACCATTCCCGTTGCGCAGGAGCCGGCCTATCCGGGTGACCGCGCGATCGAGAAGCGCCTCGAGGCCTACATGCGCTGGAACGCAGTGGCCATGGTGCAGCAGGCGAACAAGCATTCCAGTGAATACGGCGGACATCTGGCCAGCTACGCCTCCTCGGCGACGCTGTATGAAGTCGGCTTCAATCATTTCTGGCGGGCCGCCTCTGACCGCCATCCCGGCGACATGGTGTTCGTGCAGGGTCACAGCTCGCCCGGCATCTATGCGCGCGCGTTCCTCGAGGGACGGTTGAGCGAGGCGCAGTTGGCGCGCTTCCGCCAGGAAGTCGGTGGCGGCGGGCTCTCGTCCTATCCGCACCCGTGGCTGATGCCGGACTTCTGGCAGTTCCCGACCGTTTCGATGGGCCTCGGTCCGATGATGGCGATCTATCAGGCGCGGTTCATGCGCTACATGGAGAACCGTGGACTCACGCCCGCCACCGATCGCAAGGTGTGGTGTTTCTGCGGCGATGGCGAGATGGACGAGCCCGAATCGATGGGCGCGCTGTCGATGCCGGTGCGCGAAGGCCTCGACAACCTCGTGTTCGTCGTCAACTGCAACC
>CAZWDR010000168.1:0-4441 GCA_964632365.1 uncultured Steroidobacteraceae bacterium | reverse complement strand
CAGCGCCCGTCCCAAATGAAACAGGCCCGCGCGAGGCGGGCCTGAATGCAACGAACCTGGGGCGCGGCTTATTTGCCGGCGGCAGCCCGGGCGCGTGCGGCCAGACGGCTCTTGTGCCGGGCGGCCTTGTTGCGGTGGATCAGGCCCTTGTTGACCATCGCGTCGATGGTGGGCTGGGCGCTGCGCAGGCCGGTGAGCGCCGTCTCGGCATTGCCCGACGCCACGGCATCGGTGGCCTTGCGGATGGCAGTGCGCAGGCGCGAACGGTTGGCCACATTCTGGGCGCGATGCTTGACCGCTTGCCGCGCTGCCTTTTCGGCCGACTTCGTATTCGCCACTGCTAGGAATCTCCGCCTGAATTTGCCCCGGGATCGGGGCCGCGTAGTTTGGGGATCGACCTGACCGAAGTCAACTGTCCATCGCGACGCCGGGACGACATTCTGGCGGTATTTCAGCGGCTTGGAGCCGGGTGCGCATGCCGGCGTTCTGCTAGGCTGCCGCGGCGATGAGCCGCCCCCTCCTGAAGAGCACTGGCAGCACCGGTGCCGCCACCCTGCTGTCGCGCATCACGGGCCTCGTCCGCGACGCGCTGATGGCGCAGTCCCTCGGCGCGGGCCTGGTCTCCGATGCGTTCTACGTGGCCTTCAAGATCCCGAATTTCCTGCGCCGCCTGTTCGCGGAAGGGGCGTTCTCGCAGTCGTTCGTGCCGGTGATCTCCGAATACCGTACCAGCCGCAGCCAGGCGGAGGTGCGCGAACTGGTGGGCGGCGTGGCCGGCACGCTGGGCACGGTGCTGCTGGCATTGAGCGTGCTGGGCGTGCTGGTGTCACCGGTGATCATCCTGCTGTTCGCGCCGAGCTGGGCGATCCGCGGCAGCGAGGGCTACGACCTCGCGGTGCAGATGCTGCGCTGGACCTTCCCGTTCCTGTTCTTCATCTCCATCACCTCGCTGCTGTCCGGGGTGCTCAACAGCCACGGGCGTTTCTTCCTGCCCGCCTTCACGCAGGTGATCATGAACCTGGTGATGATTGTTGCGGCGGCCTGGTTCGCGCCCGGCGCGGACAACCCGGGCCTGGTGATGGCGATTTCGGTGTTCGTGGCTGGCGCGGCGCAGGTGCTGTTCCAGATCCCGGCAGTGGGCCGGCTGGGCGTGCTGTCGTGGCCCCGCTGGCGCCCACGCCTGGAAGGCGTGCGCCGCGTGGCCAGCCTGATGGTGCCGGGCATCATCGGCTCCTCGGCCGCGCAGATCAGCCTGCTGCTCGACACGGTGATCGCGACCTTCCTGATTCCCGGCAGCGTGACCTGGCTGTATTTCGCCGACCGCCTGATGGAGTTTCCGCTGGGCGTGTTCAGCATCGCGCTGGCGACGGTGATCCTGCCGTCGCTGTCGGCCAACCATGCGACGAAATCCACCGCGCAGTTCTCGGCCACGCTCGACTGGGCGCTGCGTCTGGTGGTGGTGCTGGCCACGCCGGCGGCGGTGGGCATGCTGTGCTTTGCCGGTCCGATGACGGCGATGATCCTGGGCTACCGCGAATTCGACCTCGAGGACGTGCAGCGCACCAGCTATGCATTGATGGCCTATTCATGGGGACTGGTGGCCTTCAGCCTGGTGAAGGTGCTGGTGCCCGGCTACTACGCGCGGCAGAACACGAGGCGCCCGGTGCGCATTGCGCTGACGGCGCTGGCCGTCACCACCTCGTTGAACGTGTTGCTGGTGATTCCGGCCGCGCGGCTGGGGTTCTCGCAGCCGCACATCCTGATCGCCACCGCGACCTGCATCGGCGGCGCGGTGAACACCTGGCTGCTGTGGCGCGGGCTGTCCGCGGAGGGCGTGCTGCGCATCTCGTCTGGCTGGAAGGCACTGCTGCTGCGTGTGCTGGGTGCGAACCTGGTGATGGGTGCGCTGCTGGTCTGGATGGCGGGCGACACGGCCCGCTGGATGGCCATGCCCTTCATCGAGCGGCTGTGGCGCGGCGGCGGCGGCATCGCACTCGCGGCGCTGCTCTACTTCGCGGTGCTTGCGGTGCTGGGTCTGCGCCAGCGTCACCTGCGCACGGTGCCGGGCTGATGCGCCTGCTGCGCAGGCTCGACGCGCGCAGCGCCGCGGCCGGCGCCTATGTCGCGGCGCTGGGCGGCTTCGATGGCATCCACCTGGGCCATCGCGCGCTGATCGCGCGCACGCGGGAACTGGCCCGGTCCGCCGGGCTGCAGAGCATGGTGCTGAGTTTCGAGCCGCTGCCGAAGGAGTTCTTCGCGCAGCAGCAACCGCCCGCGCGACTGACCAACTTCCGCGAGCGCTGGCGGCTGCTGGAGGAGCAGGGCGTGGATGCCTTCTGCGTGCTGTGTTTCAACGCGGCGCTGCGCGCACACACGGCCGCGCAGTTCGCATCCATGCTGGTGGCCGGCGGCGTGCGCCGCCTCGTGATCGGCCATGATTTCCGCGCCGGATATCGCGGCGAGGCCGACGCGAAGTGGTTCTGCGAGCAGGGTCCGGCGCTGGGGCTCGCGGTGGAGGTGGTGCAGCCGGTGATGGGCAACGGCCTGCGCATCGGCAGTGGTGCGATCCGCAACGCGCTCGCGGCGGGCGACCTCGCGCTGGCCGCCTGCCTGCTCGGGCGCCCCTATTCGATGCGCGGGCGCGTCACCGGTGGGGAGCGGCTGGGCCGGACGCTGGGATTCCCGACCGCGAACCTGCGTTTGAGGCGACGCCGTGCCCCCATGGACGGTATCTTTGCCGTACGGGTCCGGGGCGTCGAAGCTGGCCGGGCCCTCGGCGGCGTGGCCAGCCTCGGCACGCGCCCGACGGTGGGCGGACGCGTGCCCCTGCTTGAAACCCATGTGTTCGATTTCGCGGGCGATCTCTACGGCCGCGAGATCGAAGTTGAATTCGTGGCGCGGCTGCGCAATGAGCTGCGTTTCGGGACGGTGGATGAAATGGTGGCGCAGATGCATCGCGATGCCGCTTCGGCGCGCGCGGTGCTGGCCGCGCAGCCCAACTGACGAGAAGGTACGGGACTCTTGGCTGACTACAAGAACACGGTGAACCTGCCGCGCACCGACTTCGCGATGAAGGCGGACCTGGCCCGTCGCGAACCGGCGATGCTGCAGTGGTGGGAAGAGAACGACATCTATGGCGAACTGCGGCGCGTGGCTGCCGGCCGGCCGCGCTTCGTGCTGCACGATGGCCCGCCGTACGCAAACGGCGCGATCCACATCGGGCATGCCGCCAACAAGATCCTGAAGGACATCATCGTCAAGTCGCGCTCGCTCGACGGCTATGACGCGCCCTACATTCCGGGCTGGGATTGCCACGGACTGCCGATCGAGCTGCAGGTCGAAAAGAAGCACGGCCGCGCCGGGCAGAAACTTGACGCGCGCGCGTTCCGTGCCGCGTGCCGCGCCTATGCCACCGAGCAGGTGGACCTGCAGCGGCGCGATTTCAAGCGCCTTGGCGTGATGGGTGACTGGGAGCGTCCGTACCTGACGATGGATCCGCGCTTCGAGGCGCAGCAGATCCGCGCACTGGGCAAGGTGATCGCCAACGGGCATTTCTACAAGGGCGCAAAGCCCGTGTACTGGTGCCTGGACTGCCGTTCCGCGCTGGCCGAGGCCGAGGTGGAGTACGAGGACCACGAGTCCCACGCCATCGATGTGGCTTTCGAAGTCGCCGATGGCGCGGAGTTCGCGCGCCGCATCGGCGCGGAGGCCGCCGCAGTCGAAGGCGCATCGGTGGTGATCTGGACCACCACGCCCTGGACGCTGCCGGCCAACGAGGCGGTGGCGCTGAACGCGCAGCTTCCCTACGTGCTGGTCGAATTCGAAGGCGAGCGCGGCCGCCGGCGCATCGTGCTGGCAGAAGGCCTCGTCGCCGACTGCCTGTCGGGCTATGGCGCCGACGCTGCGAATGCGCGGACGCTCGCGCGTTTCGACGGGCGCGTGCTCGAGCACCTGCGCCTGCGCCATCCGTTCAACGACCGTGAAGTGCAGGTGATCCTTGGCGATCATGTGACGCTCGATGCTGGTACCGGTGCGGTGCATACCGCGCCCGCCCATGGCATGGAGGACTATGTCGCGGGCCTGCGCTACAAGCTGCCGGTGGAGAATCCCGTGCAGGGCGATGGCCGCTTCCGGGCGGGCGTGCCGCTGGTCGGCGGACTGAAGCTCGAGGAGGGCAGCCAGCAGATCATCCAGGCGCTGCGCGAATCCGGCCGCCTGCTGCGGCATGCCCGGCTGCAGCACAGCTATCCGCATTGCTGGCGCCACCATTCGCCGGTCATCTATCTGGCCACACCGCAATGGTTCATCTCGATGGACCAGAAGGGCCTGCGGGCCGGCGCGCTGCGCGACATCGCCAATGTGCAGTGGACGCCCTCCTGGGGCGGGCAGCGCATCCACGACATGATCGCCAACCGCCCGGACTGGTGCCTGTCGCGCCAGC
>CAZWDR010000167.1:0-4468 GCA_964632365.1 uncultured Steroidobacteraceae bacterium | reverse complement strand
ATCTCGTTGCCGAGAATCGTGAACCAGGGCCGCGTCAGGCCGATCAGCCACACGATCGACAGCAGCAGCGCGATGCGCGAGCCCATCGCCAGCATCAGGCCGAAGTTGCGGGCCTTCGCGCGCTGGTGCGGCGGCAGCCGGCCCACCAGCACCGAGATGAAGATGATGTTGTCGATGCCCAGCACGATCTCGAGTGCCGAGAGCGTCAGGAACGCAAGCCAGGCCTGCGGATCGGTCAGCAGTTCCATCATCGCGGCACGCTACGCATCAGGGGAGACTGTCGACCTCGCGGGTCGCCGCGGTCGGGAAGATGTGCTCTGCCCGCACACCCAGGTCGAGCGCCACGGCCGAGGAGATGTAGATCGACGAATAGGCGCCGGCGATGATGCCGATGACCAGAGCCTGCGAGAAACCGGCCAGCGCCGGACCGCCCAGCACCAGCAGCGCCACCACGACGATCAGCGTGGTGACCTTGGTCATGATGGTGCGCGAGAGGGTCTGGTTGATGGACTGGTCGAGCACCAGCCGCGGCTCCAGGCGCCGGTTGGCCTCGAAGCGCTCGCGGATGCGGTCGAAGATGATGATGGTGTCGTTCAGCGAATAACCCACGACGGCCAGCAGCGCCGCGACCACGGCGAGGTCGAACGGCGTCTGCGACAGCGCGAACCAGCCGATGATCAGGATGGGGTCGTGGCACAGCGCCAGGATGGCGCCGGCCGACAGGCGCCAGGTGTGGAAGCGGAAGGCCAGGTAGAAGAACACCAGCAGCAGCGTCAGCAGCAGCGCCCAGATCGCGCTGTCGCGCAGCTCCTCGCCCACCTGCGGACCGACGAACTCCAGCGGCTTGATGTCCACCGCGGGGTCGATGCCGCGCAGCGCGGTCTCCACCCGCTCGCGGGCCGCATCGCCGGTCAGGTCGGGATCGGGTGCCAGGCGCGCGGAGATGTCGCGCGCGGAGCCAAAGGCCTGCACCACCGGCTCGTGGAAGCCGGCCCCCTCGAGCGCTGCGCGCACGCGCTCGACATCGGCCGCCTGGCTGAAGGTGGCCTCGACGTTGGTGCCGCCGGTGAAGTCGACGGTGAGGTTCAGCCCGCGGACGAAGAACAGCGTCAGCGACGCCACCATCAGCACGACTGACAGCGTGTACCAGATACGCCGCGTCGCCATGAACGGGAAGTTGGTATTGGCGCGGAAGAATTCCACTTTGTTTTTCCCCTTGTCCCGCGGCTCAGCCGATGGCCAGCTTCGCGGGGCGGCGCGAGCCGCCGTAGATCAGTGTCAGCAGCGCGCGGCTGCCCAGCAATGCCGTGAACATCGACGTCGCGATGCCCAGCACCAGCACGATGGCGAAGTTGCGGATCGGCCCGGTGCCGAACACCCACAACACCACACCGGCAATGGCTGTGGTGAGGTTGGAGTCCCAGATGGCCGAGAAGGCCTTGTCGAAGCCGACACGGATGGCCGCCTGCGGCGAGACGCGGTTGCGCAGTTCCTCGCGCACACGCTCGTAGATGATCACGTTGGCGTCCACCGCCATGCCGACGGTGAGCAGGATGCCGGCGATGCCGGGCAGCGACAGCGACGCCTTCATCATCGACAGCAGCGCGGTCAGCAGCACCACGTTGGCGGTCAGCACCACGCAGGCCACCACGCCGAACATCTGGTAGTACAGGATCATGAACACATAGAGCGCGGCGGCGCCGATCAGCAGCGCCTGCACGCCGGCCTTGATGTTCTGCTGGCCCAGCGACGGGCCGATGGGGCGCTCGCTGACCGGCACCAGCGGCGCGGCCAGCTGGCCCGAGCGCATCAGCAGCGCCAGCTCGCGGGCCTCGTTCTGGTTCAGGCCGGTGATGTTGAACTGGTTGCTGAACACGCCGCGGATGGTCGCCTCGCTGATCACCTCGCGGCGCGCCACGGTGCGCTCGCGCGTCTCGCCGCTGGCGTCGATATAGGGCTCGCGCACCTGCTCGATCAGCACCACGGCCATCGGGCGGCCGATGTTGGCCTGCGTGACGCGCAGCATCTCGTCGCCGGCCTGCGCGTTCAGGCGCACCTGCACGCTGGGACCATCCTGCGTCACCGCCGAGGTGGCGCCGATCAGCTGGTCGCCGGTGGCGATCACATCGCGCTTCAGCAGCGTGGGCTGGCGGAAACCCGACGCATCGGCGCGGTGGAATTCCAGCCGCGAGCCCAGCGGCGCGCGACCGCGCTGCACGGCATCGTTGACGTTGTTGGTGGTGTCGGTCAGGCGGAACTCGAGCGACGCCACGCGACCGAGGATGTCCTTCACTTCGGCCGAGTTGGTCACGCCGGGCAGCTGCACTGCGATGCGGTTTGCGCCCTGCTGCTGCACGATCGGTTCGGTCACGCCGAGCTCGTTGACGCGGTTGCGCAGCGTGGTCATGTTCTGTTCGATGGCGCCGCGCTGCCGGTCCCTGACCTGCACGTCGGTGAGCGTCGCATTGATGAACGGCCCGGAGGCATCGCTGCCGGCGGTGAAGGCCGCATCGGGCACGGCCCGGCGCATGGCCGCGACGGCATTGCCGGTGTCGGCGCCGGGCGCAAGCCCGATGCGCACGCCATTGGCGAGGCCATCGCCATCCTGCAGCCGGCGGGTCTCGGCCACCGGGATGTTGGCGCTGGTCAGCGCGCGGCGGAAGTCCTGCTCGTAGGCGTCGACGAGCTGGTTCATCGCGCCGTTCACATCCACCTCATAGAGGAGATAGAGGCCACCGCGCAGGTCGAGGCCCAGCGGCATGGGCCGCAGGCCGAGCTTGCCGAAGATCTCCGGCGCGCGCGGGGCGCGTGCCAGCGAATAGCGGAAGGGCGCGCCGAGCACCTCGTCCATCGCGTCGCGCGCGGCCAGCTGGTCGCCGACCTCCTCGAACAGCAGCATCGCGCGCCCGTTGTCGACATAGGCGCGCTTCACGTCGACCTCGCGCTGCGCCAGGGCATCGACGATGCCCTGCAGGGCCGTGTCGTCGAGGGCGGCGCGGTCGCGGCGCTCGATCTGTACGGCCAGGTCCTCGCCGAAGAAGTTCGGCGCGGCAAAGACCAGCGCGAACAGCGTCACCAGGACGACGAGGATGTATTTCCAGCGCGGGAATTCGAGCATGGCGGTTTATACGCTCTTGTAAGTGCCCTTCGGGACCAGCTGCGTGATCTGCTGGCGCTGCACCTTGATGCGGACGCCATCGGCGATTTCAACAGTGATGAAGCCATCGCTGACTTCGACGATGCGGCCCAGCACGCCGCCGCCGGTCACCACCTCGTCGCCCGTGGCCAGCTTCGAGAGCATCGCCTGGTGTTCCTTGTGGCGCTTCTGCTGCGGCCGGATCAGCAGGAAGTAGAACACCACCAGCATCAGCGGCAGGATCAGCATGTTCAGCATGCCAGGCCCCTGCGGCGCGGCACCGGCGGTCTGGGCGTGGGCTTCGGAGATCAGCAGGCTCATGGCTATTCCTGTTCGGGCGAAAATCGGCGGGGGATTATGCCACAGCGCCCCGCGACTGCCCGGCGGCGTGGCACCCCCCGTTTCAACGGCGTCAGTCGCCGCCCGCCGCGGCGCGGCGCGACAGCACCCCCCGGGCGAAATCCGCGAACCGTCCCTCGTCCAGCGCCAGGCGGATCTGCCGCATCAGGTCCAGGTAGAAATGCAGGTTGTGGATGGTGTTCAGGCGCGCGCCCAGGATCTCGTTGCACTTGTCGAGATGCCGCAGGTAGGCCCGCGAGTAGTTGCGGCAGGTGTAGCAGCCGCAGGCCGGATCAATGGGGCCGGTGTCCTTCGCGTGCACGGCGTTGCGGATGTTGATCACGCCGTCCTGGGTGAACAGGTGTCCGTTGCGCGCATGGCGGGTGGGCATCACGCAGTCGAACATGTCGATGCCGCGCGCCACCGAATTGACCAGATCCTCCGGACGCCCCACGCCCATCAGGTAGCGCGGCCGGTCGCGCGGGATGGAGGGCTCGATGCCCTCGAGCACGGCCAGCCGCACCTCCTCCGGTTCGCCCACCGCAAGTCCACCCACCGCGTAGCCCGGAAAGCCGATGCGCAGCAGCGCCTCGAGCGAGGCTTCGCGCAGCGGCGCGTACATGCCGCCCTGGATGATGGCGAACAGGTTGCCCGCCGGGCCGCCGTCCGCGTCGCGGTAATAGTGGGCATGGCTGCGCGCCGCCCAGCGCATCGAGCGCTCCATCGACTCACGCGCCTGCGCCTCGGTGGCGGGCCACGGCGTGCAGTCGTCGAAGCACATCGCGATGTCGGAGCGCAGCGCACGCTGCACGTCCATCGAATCCTCCGGCGTCAGGCGCACCGCGCTGCCGTCGATGGGCGAGGCGAAACGCACGCCCTCCTCGCTGATCCTGCGCAGGTCGGCAAGGCTGAACACCTGGAAACCGCCGGAGTCGGTGAGGATGGGCCGCTGCCAGTGCATGAAGCCGTGCAGCCCGCCATGCGCATCGATGA
>CAZWDR010000166.1:0-4496 GCA_964632365.1 uncultured Steroidobacteraceae bacterium | reverse complement strand
GACTCCGGCATCATCAGCGCCGGCGTGATGTCCTGCTCCGCCAGCTCCGTGAGCCGCTCGTCATAATCCCTGCCCTCCTCGAGGGCACGCTCCATCGCCGCCGCGATCTCCTCTTCGCCGGCGGCGGTCGCCAGCGCCTTCACCGTGCCCCAGGCCGCGATGCAGTAGTGCTCGGTCTTCTGGATGCCGGCGATCAGCACGGTGTCCAGCGCCGGCCCGCGCGCCAGCTCCTGCACATGGCTGCGCAGGTCGTCGACGAGGCCGGCGGCGGCCACGTTCTTCTTGCGCCCGGGCGAGGCACCGAGTCCGCTCAGGCCGGTCTCGACGTCGGCCAGCAGCTGCTCGCCCTCCTCGAGGCGCTCCTCGATCGCGGTCACCAGTTCCGCGGAGTCCGCAGCCTTCGCGAGCCGCGGCAGGATGCGCGCCAGCTGGAATTCGGCGCTGTGGATCTCCTGCAGTTCGGTGGTCAGGATCTCCTGCAACCCGGGTGACTGCTTGCGCGGACTGCTGCGGCCGCCAGTGCTGGCGCGCGCCGCGCTGTTGCGGGCCTTGGCGCCGGCGGCGGCCGTGCCCGACCTGCGTGCGGTGGCGCCCGACCGGCCGGTCGCCGCACCCGACTTGCGGGCGGGCGCGGACCTGCGCGACCCGCCGGCTGACTTGCGCGCACCGCCCGATGACTTGCGGGCGCTGCCCGACGCACTCTTGCCGCGTGCCGATGACTTCTTCTTCGCTGCCCCCGCCGATTTCTTCCGCGCGGCGCCGGCGCGTGACGAGGCTGCCCGCGATGACGACTTCTTCTTTTTGCTCCCTCCCCGTGTGCCGCGGGAAGAGCTGCTGGATGACTTGCGGGACTTGCTTCGTGCTGCCATGGGGAGGTCTCCGGAGGTTGGAAGAAGAAGCGATCTCTCCCGATCCTCCAGTCCCGCGCCGCCGCGCACGCAGCGGCTGGCCCCGCGTCCGGGTGTAGGTCCCGGCTGATGAACGCGGATTCAACGCGCCTGCGTGCACCGACAGCGGCGGTGGAACCCGGCCTACAGCGCCGCACGCACTGTTCGCGACAGTCTGGGCGCTCTCGCCCCCGGAGGATGCAACATGAGCGCGATGCCCGAGTTCCCGAAGCCGCCGTTCCCGCCCCAGGCGCAGACCCTGCCCGGCAGCAGTGCCGCGATGGATCCGCCGCCGGACTATGGCGAGCAGTCGTACAAGGGCTCGGGCCGCCTGAAGGACAAGGTCGCCGTGATCACCGGCGCGGACTCCGGCATCGGCCGCGCGGTGGCGCTGGCCTATGCGCGCGAGGGTGCGGATGTGGTCGTCGCCTACCTGAGCGAGCACGAGGACGCGCGCGAGACGCAGCGCCTCGTCGAGGGCGCGGGGCGCCGCTGCCTGCTGTTCGCCGGCGACATCGCCAGCGCATCGGTCTGCCGCGAGCTGATCCAGAAGTCAGCGGAGCAGTTCGGGCGCATCGACATCCTGGTGAACAACGCCGCGCACCAGATGACCTTCGAGGAGATCGAGGAGATCCCCGACGAGGAGTGGGAGCGCACCTTCGCCGTGAACATCTCGGCGATGTTCTATCTCACCAAGGCGGCCGTGAAGCACATGAAGCCCGGCAGCGCGATCATCAACACCGCATCGGTGAATGCGGACAATCCCAGCCCGCAGCTGCTGGCCTATGCCACCACGAAGGGCGCGATCCAGAATTTCTCCGGCGGACTGGCGCAGATGCTGGCCGAGAAGGGCATCCGTGTGAACACCGTGGCGCCCGGCCCGGTGTGGACGCCGCTGATCCCGGCATCGATGCCGATGGAGAAGGTGCAGCACTTCGGCGAGCAGTATCCGATGAAGCGGCCGGCGCAGCCGGTGGAGCTGGCGTCGGCCTATGTGATGCTCGCGGAGGATGCGTCGAGCTATGTGTCGGGCGCGACCATCGCGGTGACGGGCGGCAAGCCGATCATCTGAAGGCTCAGTCCGGGAAGTGCTCCACGTGGATCTCGCCGCGGCGGCCGAAGTAGGTCACCTGCCGCCCGGCGATCCACGCCACATAGCCGATGCAGCCGGCGCCGCGTGACAGCTTCTTGAACTCCGGATAGGCGAATTCGCCGCGCTGCGCGAGGCGGATGGCCGAGGTCAGCGCCGGTGCGTCGAAGCGATCGGCGATGGCATCGTGGTGGTGCGTCGGCAGCGTGAACTCCACCATCTGCCCGTCGGGCAGGAAGTAGCTCATCCGGCGCGCGCGGTAGTCCACCGCATAGGATTCGACGCCGGCCTGCACCAGCATCGACACGACCTGGCCAAAGTGCAGCCGTCCGGCCTGTGAGCCATCGGCGGCTTCGCGGATCAGCGCTTCCGTTGCGGGTTCCATGCTGTTCTCCTGTTGTTGCCGTGGTCAGTCCGTGGGGATGTCGGTGAAGCCGTGATGACGCACCAGGTCGCGGAAGCTGTTCATCAGCGCCGCGTGCTCGCTGGCGGCCAGATGCCCGAAGAAATGCGCTTCGTTCTGGTCCGCCAGCGCGGCGAGCTTCGGCAGCAGCGCGCGACCGCGGCGGGTGAGCTGCAGCGTCTGGCCGCGGGCCCCCGTCTTTGCAGGCTGGCGCCGCGCCAGACCCTTTTCCTCGAGGCGGGTGACGATCTTGGATGCCGCACCCTTGGTCATGCCCAGCGCCTGCACCAGCGTCGCGTGGGTGGTGTGATGCTGTTCCGCCAGCGCGCAGAGCGCGACCCATTCGCTGACGCTGCTGCCGTGATCTTCAAGCAGGCGGGCGAAGCGGCCGGAGACCTGGTTGGACACCAGCCGCAGCCAGAAGCCCAGATGCGCGTGCAGCGCGGGCGTGCCGGGAATGGCCGATGCTGGTGCGTCAGTTTCCATGGAAACGATATTAGTTTCCTTGGAAACTGGCGTCAATGCGTGGCGACGCCTCGGGAGATTCGGGTCACCGCGCTATCCAGTCGACCGCGGTTGGGTCTCATGATCTGCGCGAAGGTCGCCGCCTGCCATCGCTACGACCGCTGCGATCAGCAGCAGCAATGCGACGACGGGCAGCGCGATCGCCAGCGCATCCGAACCGGCGAGCTTCAGCACGCTGCGCACCGCGATGAAGCCACCGATGCCGATGGCGAGTGTGCTGGCCCAGCCGCCCTGTGCGGCGCGGGCGTCGGTGGCGTACGAGGTGATGGTCGGCGTCCGCACGCGCGGCACGAAGGCCGCGCCATCCGCAGCAGCGCGCCAATCAGCATCGGCAGTCGACAAGGCATCGAACTCGCGGCGCAGGGACGGATCCTGCTGCATCTGCAGTGCGACCTCGCGCGCGCGCCGGGCATCCAGCTCACCATCGAGCAGCGCCGAGAGTTCTTCCGGTTCGACAGGCTTCACGGATCCTCCTTGCGGATCTGGTCCGCCAGTGCCTTGCGGGCCAGATGCAGCCGCGACATCACGGTTCCCTTCGGAATGGCCAGCGCCACGGCAAGTTCGTCATAGCGCAGGCCGGCGAAGTACTTCAACTGCAGGATCTCCCGGTGCGCCGGTGACAGCTTGCGCAGTCCTGCGTCCAGTTCGCTCCACCGGGCGTGCTCAGCCGCCCGCGTGTCCGGCGGATCGATCCCGTCCAGCGAGTCGGTGCGCGCCGCCCTGCGGGCTCGCAGCATGTCGAGGCACCCATTGCGCAGGATGCCGAACCACCAACCCGCGAAAGGTCGCGCGGCGTCGTACTGCGTGATGTGTTCCCAGCCGCGCAGGGCGGACTGCTGGACCGCATCCTCCGCGTCGTGCCGGCTGCCGAGCAGGGCACGCGCGTAGCCTGCGGCCCGCGGCAGCAGCGGTCGCAGCGCGCGTTCGTAATCGCGGGCATCGAGCACGCCTTCAACCCAGCGTCTGCAGCAGCCGGACGAGCTCGCCCAGTCGATCGCGGAACACGATCAGCGTGGTCGCGGTGATCAGCAGATACAACGCGCCGAGCGCGATGGCCACCCGGGCCTGCCGCCGACTGCGTGCGCTCGCCGTTCCGCGCAGCGCGAGCACTGCCAGCACAATCGAAAGCAGCGCCTTTTCCATGCCCAGCAGCTGGACGAAGGACAGTGCGCCAAGGGCGAGGGCCGCGATCGCGAACCCTTCGCTGCGACCGCGTCGCAGCGCGTGCTGGTCATTGCTGTCTGTCAGAGGGACGTTCATGGGTGTCTCCGTCGGGGGGTTCTCTGCAACAGATACGCCCCACCGGCGGCAATATTCACCCGTCCCGGCAGAAAAGACCTGGGGCCGGCGAGCACCGACCCCGGGTCGCCCGCAGTTACCGTGCCATCGCGGCGCGTCGCCGGGTCCTGGATGCCATCAGCAGCAGGCCCGCCAGCGACAGCATGAGGAACGGGTCGACGGCGCCACCGCCGCCCTTGTCACTGTCCGCGCCAGCACCATTGCCGTTGCCGGTGCCGCTTCCATTGCCATTGCCGTTGCCATTGCCGCCGCCCGGGTTGCCGGGCGGCGCGGTGGGCCGCGTCGTCGCGTC
>CAZWDR010000165.1:0-4503 GCA_964632365.1 uncultured Steroidobacteraceae bacterium | reverse complement strand
GACGATGCGGGCGGCCCCGCCCGCCGTCAGGTACGATGGCCGCCTCACGGAGGAACCACCATGTCGCGACCACGCCTGATTTCTGCCCTTGTCATCCTGGCTCTTGCACCGGCCGCATGGGCCGCGCCCGACGGTCCGATCGGCCCGCGCAACGCGCCCGAAACTTCCTCCGATCCACAGACGATCGCGCGCAACAGCTACAACCTCGGCCACGAAGCCGTGCAGAGCGTGGCGAAGCTCGAGGCCGAAGCCGCATCCATGCCGGCCTTCGCGCCGCAATACAACGAGACGGCGAAGTCGCGGCTGCGCGCGGCGCGCGAGCATTTCCGCAAGGCGACCACCGCTGACCCTGAAATGAAGGAAGCCTGGAACATGCTGGGCTTCACCAGCCGCAAGCTCGGCGAATACAACGAATCACTCAGTGCCTACGAGAAGGCCCTCGCGCTGTCGCCGGACTACCCGGAGGCGATCGAGTATCGCGCCGAGCTGTTCCTGCTGACCGGCCGCCTCGACCAGACGCGCGAAGCCTATGCCACGCTGCTGAAGCTCGATCCGGCCTACGCGGGCATGCTCAAGACCTCAATGCAGGACTTCGTGAACGGCAAGAAGGCGTTTCCGGCCAGCGTCACGGCGAAGCAGGGCGAGGACTTCACGAAGTGGGTCAATTCGCTCTGAAGCGTGGCCGCCCCCGGGGATGAGGGCGGGCGCTGGTGACCGCGCCCGTCCCCGGTGGCTGATATGTTAAGCCGCTCGCAGTCCGCCAACGCGGCATTGTGCGCAAGTTCCGGTCTGCCTCGCCGCCATCGGCGAGCATTCCGCGGGCATCATGCGCACCTTCCTGACCATCGTCTGCCTGGCGCTGCTGCTCGCGGTCGCGTACCTGCGGGCCAGTGACAGCATCCAGATCAAGCGCTGGCTGCTGCCGGTGACGGCGGCCGCGCTCGCGGCCATCCTCGCGGCGTGTTTCGCGAACTATGCGGCCGGTGGCACCTCCACCGGCTATGCGGTGGGACTGCCGCTCGGATTGTCGGCAGGGTGCCTGCTGCACCACCTGCTTGAATACTGCCGCTTCTGCGGCGCGACGCCTTCGCTGCGCCGTACGGTGCGAAGCCTGCCGGAACTCGATGCGGGCGGCCATCGCTGCAACCGCTGCCGCGACGCATTCCGTCGCTGAGCGATCCTTGCCGCAAGGCGGCTAAGGTTCGGATGCCGCCTTCAGTCTCGCCTTGATGATCCAGTAAGGCACGTCGCCCTCTGCAGGCGCTCGCGTCCGGCGCGACGTGCCGGGCTTTCCGGACTCGTCGGGCTCCGACGAGCCCGGGTCTGACGCCACGTTCTGGACTGCGCCGGCAATCTTCCACGCACCGGTTGCCGCCGCGAGCGCGTCCGTCAGTTCCACGTCCGGTGGCGCGAGATGGTCCCAGTCCAGCCGCTCGAACTCATCCGCCGGTATCGCCCGGCTGAAAAGATGGCCCTGCTGCACATTGCAGCCGCGACTGAGCAGGAACGCCGACTGTGCCTGCGTCTCGACCCCTTCGGCGACCACATGCAGTCCAAGCTCATGGCCGAGCGCGATGATGGCTGCGGCGAGTGCGCCATCCCTGGTGCCGTTGGCCACGTCGGTCACGAACGCGCGGTCGATCTTCAGTTCATCCAGCGGGAAGCGTTTCAGGTAACTCAGCGACGAGTAACCGGTGCCGAAGTCGTCCAGTGACAGGCCATAGCCGCGCGCGCGAAGGCTCTCGAGCATCGCGATGCCGCTCTGCACATCGCGCATCAGCAGCGTCTCGGTCATCTCGAGCATCAGGCTGGCGGGCGACAGGTCGAACCGCTGCATCAGTGCATCGAGCTTGCCGATCAGCGTGACGTCGGCAAGGCTGGTGGCGGCGAGGTTCACCGAAAGCGGAATGGCAGGCCGTCCGGCATCGCGCCATCTGCGCAGATGGCGGCAGGCCGATTCCAGCACCCAGTCCGTCAGCGGCAGGACCAGTCCACTGTCCTCGGCCAGCGGGATGAAATCCGCCGGAGACAGCAGTCCGCGGTCGCGGTGCTGCCAGCGCACCAGCGCTTCAGCACCGATGACGGCGCCCGTGCCGGCGTCGACCTTGGGCTGGAAATGCAGCCGCAGCTCGTCCTGCTCGATGGCCCGCCGCAGTTCGGTTTCCAGCAGCAGGCGCTTCGTCGCCAGCACGTTCATCTGCTGGTTGAAGAAGCGATACTGCGCGCGACCGCTGACCTTGGCGGCATGCACGGACTGCTCGCCACAGCGCATCAGTCCCGGCAGATCGGCGGTATCGCCGGCATAGAACGCGATGCCGATGCTGGCGGTCAGCACCAGCGGCTGGTCCTGCACCGTGATCGGTTGCGCGATGACTTTCAGCAGCGCCTGGGCCACCACCGACGCCTGTTCCTGGGCGGCCAGATCGGAGATCAGCAATGTGAAGGCGTTGCCGCCGGCACTGGCCAGCAACGGACGGTCGCCGGTCCGGGTCGCGGACGCCAGGTGGCTGCCGGACGCCCAGGCGCGCAGGCGCTCCGCGACTTCCTTCAGGATCGCATCGCCCGTGTTGCGGCCGAACGCGTCGTTCACCGCCTTGAACAGGTCGATGTCGAGGTAGAAGAGGGCGCAGCTGGTGTGCTGGCGCGTCGCGCGTTCCAGCACCGGCTGGGCCAGGTCTGCAAACAGCGTGCGGTTCGGGAGGCCTGTCGTGGCATCGTAGTTCGCCAGACGCTGGATGCGCTCCTGTGCCTCCGCGCGTTCGGTGATGTCCTGCGTGATGCCTTCGATGCCCGTCGGCATGCCTTGCTCATCCAGCACAGCGGAGCCGTGGGTGTAGAGGGTCCGCACCGCGCCGTCGCGACGTCTGATGTGGAACTCGACCTGCATGGGCGTGCCGTCGCGCGCGAGCAGACTGGCAGCTTCCCGCAGGCGCTCGAGGTCGTCAGGCACGACGCGCTCCAGGAAGGTTGCGATCCGGCCTTCCCGGTCCTGGTGCTCGGGCATGTCCAGCACGCGCAGCAGCTCCGAAGAAAACTCGAAGCCGCCGTCGGCGGTCATCGCCCAGTTGCCCATGCCGGCGACGCGCTGTGCGCGCACCAGCCGCTCGGCGGTCCGTCTCGTCGCCTCCGCCGCCGCGCTGGCCCGCAGTGCGTAGCGCACGCGGTGCGACAGCAGTGTCCAGTTGATGGGCTTGGTGATGAAATCCGTGGCGCCCTGCTGGTAAGCGAGGTCAATCGAACCGGTGTCATTGACGCCGGTGAACATCAGGATGGGAACCAGTGCGCCGTGCGGCATCTCGCGGATGCGCCGGCACACTTCGAAGCCATCCATGCCCGGCATGATCAGGTCGAGCAGGACGAGGTCGTGGCGCTGCGCGCTGAACAGGGCGAGGGCGGCGGCGCCGCTTGCCGCATCGCTGACCTCGAAGCCGGCATGCTGCAGCGTGTTGGCCGCGATGCGCCGCGACACGCCATTGTCATCGACGATCAGCAGTCGTGCGGGCGAAGCCGCTGCGCGGATGCCGGTGGTCATGGCGTTGCCGCCGCCAGGCTGGATGTGCCGGCCAGGTGCGCCTCGATGCGCGCCTGCGCGCGGCATTGCTCGGCCTCCAGGGCATCGAGGTCCTCGCGCGCGATCGAACCGTTGCCGCGCAAGCGCAGTTCGAGCGTGTTCGCGAACCCCGCGAGGGCCAGCGCGCCAACATCCGCGCTGGAGGATTTCAGCGTATGCACACACCGCAGCACGGTGTGCGCATCGCCGGTCGCGGCGGCCGCGCAGCAGGTCGCGATGATCTCGCTGCCGTCACGCAGGTAGTGCGCCAGCACGATGCGCGGAAAATCCGGGTCGGAGCCATCCGCCACCATCGGCAATGCCTCGAGCACCGCCGGATCGAACACCGGGACGGTGGAGGTCGCCGGCACGTGGCCCGCGGCTGGCGTCAGGTACGCGTCGATCATCTTCTTCAGCGCCGCGCCTGACAGGGGCTTGGCCAGATAGTCGGTCATGCCGGCGGCAAGGCAGGCCTCGCGATCGCCAGCCATCGCATTGGCCGTGAGGGCGACGATCGGCAGTTCCGACCCGGCGCCGGAGATCCGCTCCCACGCGCGGATGCGACGCGTGGCTTCCAGGCCGTCCATGCCGGGCATCTGGCAGTCCATCAGCACCATGCTGAAGGACTGCTGCTGGACCAGCCGGACGCCTTCGGCACCGGAGGGAGCCACCGTCACCGACAGTCCCAGCCGCGTGAGCATCGCCTCGGCGACCAGCTGGTTGATGCGGTTGTCTTCCACGAGCAGCACCGCATGCCCCGATGGGACAGCGGGCCGACTCTGCGCCGATGGGCCAGGCATTCCCTCCGGGGGGACCGCCGCGACGACCGAACTGATGGCGTCGAATAGCTGCCCCCGCCGGATAGGCTTGGCGAGGCAGCGCTGGATGTCCAGCGCCAGCCGATCGGGCGCGCCGACATCCGCCGCGGGCGCGGTCAGCAGGATCAGCGGCAA
>CAZWDR010000164.1:0-4576 GCA_964632365.1 uncultured Steroidobacteraceae bacterium | reverse complement strand
GCGCTGGTCGAGAAGCGCGAGATCCCGATGTACTACCTCGCGATCACGCGCTTTGCCGACGAGCTGCGCGCCGCGCTCGATGAGCTGCCTGGCTGGCCCGAGCGCGTGCGCACGATGCAGGCGAACTGGATCGGCCGCAGCGAGGGCGTCGAGGTCGACTTCCCCTATGGCGATGCGGTGCGCGCGCTGCTGGGACGCGATGGCGCGTTGCGTGTATTCACCACGCGCGCCGACACGCTGCTGGGCGCGACCTATGTGGCGGTCGCGGCCGAGCATCCCGTCGCGCTGGCCGCCGCGCGCGACAACGCGCAACTCGCTGCCTTCGTCGAGGAGTGCCGCCGCGGCAGCACGATGGAAGCCGACGTCGCCACGCAGGAGAAGAAGGGCCTGCCCACCGGCCTCACCGTGGTGCATCCACTCACCGGCGAGGCACTGCCGGTGTGGGTCGCGAACTATGTGCTGATGGGTTATGGCGAGGGCGCGGTGATGGCCGTGCCGGCGCATGACGAGCGCGACTTCGAGTTCGCGACGAAATATGCGCTGCCGATCCGCATGGTGGTCGGTTCGGCTGCCGGGGCGTATGACGCCGTCACCGCACCGTGGCAGGAAGCCTATGCCGAGCCCGGCGTGCTGGTCGACTCCGGCGCATTCACCGGGCTGACCTCGGCGGCTGCCGTCGATGCCATCGCGGCCGCGCTGTCGCAGAAGGGCTTGGGGCAGAAGCGCGTGCAGTTCCGCCTGCGTGACTGGGGCATTTCGCGCCAGCGCTACTGGGGCTGCCCGATTCCCATCATCCATTGTGCCGCCTGCGGCGACGTGCCGGTGCCCGACGCCGACCTGCCCGTGCGACTGCCCGAAGACCTCGTGCCCGATGGCAGCGGCAATCCGCTGGCGAAGACGCCGTCGTTCTACCAGTGCAAGTGCCCGAAGTGCGGCGCCGACGCGCGGCGCGAGACGGACACGATGGACACCTTCGTCGACTCCTCGTGGTATTTCCTGCGCTTTGCCAGTGCCGGCAACCCGCAGGCGATGGTCGACGGTCGCGCCGACTACTGGCTGCCCGTCGACCAGTACATCGGCGGCATCGAGCACGCCATCCTGCACCTGCTCTATTCGCGCTTCTGGACGCGCGTGATGCACCGGATGGGTCTGGTGAAGACGCCCGAGCCGTTCGCGAACCTGCTCACACAGGGCATGGTGCTGAACCACATCTTCGTGCGTACCGGTGCCACAGGACGACGGGAGTATTTCAACCCCGCGGACGTGGACCTCGTGCTCGATCCGGCCACGCGCGCATCGCAGGCCACGCTGAAGTCCGACGGCTCGGCGGTGACCTACGAGGGCTTCGGCACGATGTCGAAGTCGCGGCTCAATGGCGTGGATCCGAACGCGCTGGTGCAGGCTCATGGTGCCGACACCGCGCGGCTGTTCATGATGTTCACCGCGCCGCCGGAACAGTCGCTGGAATGGAACGACGAGGGCGTGATCGGCGCGAACCGCTTCCTGCGCCGGCTGTGGAAGGCGGTGCATGAGCATGTGTCCGCGGGCGGTGCCGTGAGCGCCGACACGGTGCGCGCAGCGGTTCATGGCGGCGCGCTGTCTGCGGCCGATCGCGACCTGCGGCGCATCGCGCACCACACGCTGGGCAAGGTCGAGGATGACATCGGCCGCCGGCGGGTGTTCAACACGGCGGTGGCCAGCGTGATGGAACTGCTCAATGCCGTGAACCGGCATGGGTCCGAAGCATCGCCGGCCTCACGCGCGGTGCGCCAGGAAGCGCTGGAGATCGCGGTGATGTGCCTGTCGCCGATGGTGCCGCACATCTGCCACGAACTGTGGCGCGAACTGGGGCAGGGCAATGCGCTGTGGCGCACTGCGTGGCGCCCGGTCGATGCGGCCGCGCTAGTGCAGGAGGCCATCGAAGTCGTCGTGCAGGTGAACGGCAAGCTGCGCGGGCGCATCACCGTGGCGCCCTCGGCCGACGAGGCCTCCGTGCGTGCGGCCGCGCTGGCCGATTCCCAGGTGCAGAAGTTCCTCGAGGGCCGAGAGCCGAAGAAGGTGATCGTGGTGAAGGGCAAGCTGGTCAACGTGGTGGTGTGATGCGCCCTGTCGCGGTCACCAGGCTGCTTGCCGCATCGGTGGGCGCGCTGCTGCTGGCGGCTTGTGGCTTCCAGCTGCAGGGGCGGCAGGGGCTTTCCCCGCAGTTGGAGCGTGTCGAGCTGCGCGATGCAGACAGCCACAGCGATTTCACGCGCGCGCTGCGCCGCTCGCTGAAGGCGTCCGGCGCGACGCTGATCGAGGATGCCGGCACCGAAGAGGTGCTGGTGCGCGTGCTCGATGAGCGCTTCACCGAGAAGGTGCTGTCGGTGGATGCGCGCAACATCCCAACCGACTACGAGCTGATCTACGAGGTCGAAGTGGAGGCGCGCCGCGGCACCGAGGTGCTGATGGAGCCGGAGCCGTTCCTGCTGTCGCGCATCTACAGCTTCAACGAGGCCCGCCTGCTGGCGAAGGAACGCGAGAAGGACGTGTTGCGCGAGGCCCTTGCGCGCGATCTGGCCAGCGTGGTGCTTCGCCGTCTCGCATCGCTGTAGTTCCATGCTGCGCATGGAAGGACTGGACCGCATCGCGATCGGCGTGCTGCTGGCGCGCTTTGGCCTCGACCTGCGGATGGTGCCGGATGGCGAGGCGATTCCCGGAAGCTTCTGGGGCGACAGCGAGGCGGGCCTCAAGGGCAGCACGCTGTACGCGAGGCCCGACACGCCGCTGCACTCGGTGCTGCACGAGTCCGCGCATTTCATCTGCATGACGCCGGAGCGCCGCGCCGGGCTCGACACCGACGCCGGTGGCGATGATGCGGAGGAGTGCGGCGTCTGCTACCTGCAGCTGCTGCTGGCCCGCGAATTGCCGCAATGCGGTCTGGCACGCGCCTGCGCCGACATGGACGCATGGGGGTACAGCTTCAGGCTGGGTTCCACACGCGCGTGGTTCGAGCAGGACGCGCAGGATGCGCGGCTGTGGCTGGTGGATCGGGGAATCCTGGGGCACGACGGCGAATTGACCTGGCGCTGTCGCGTGTAACCCCGCCTGCTTGCCGCGTGTTTGTGTGGCATCCCCCCCGCCGGTGCCCGGGAGGAGCAGCCCAAAGTGCCGACCCGCAGGCGTTCGAGGTTCCCGGTCACCGGTGCGGCCGCAGCAGCCACACGTCTTCTGTCGCGGCGAGACGCCCCTTGAGTCCGCCTGCGATGGGGTTGACCGACAGTCGCTCTGCCGCGTGGCGCGGATACAGCCTGCCGAGTTCGCCTCCCGACACACTGAATGGCGGTCCCTCCATGCCGGACTGGTCATAGTCCAACGTGACCAGCAGTTGCTGCGCGTCGCCGGCGAGGCGGGTCATCTGCGTCGCGTATGCCGGCCGCATCGAGTCCGGCATCGCGATCAGCGCGGCGCGGTCATACACCGCATCCACCTCACCGAGGGCGTGCGGCGGCAGGGCGAAATAGTCCCCGACCCACACGGCCAGGTCGCCGGCCCGCCAGCAATGCACTGGTCCGTCGTGCTGGATTTCCGGCGCGCGGCCCAGACGCTCGAACAGGGCGGTGACCGCAAGAGGGCTCAGTTCGGCCCCGGTGACGCGAAGGCCGCGGCCCAGCAACCAGTCGATGTCCAGTGACTTGCCACACAGCGGCACGAACACATGCGCGCCGGCGCCCAGGGCCAGCGCGTCGAAGTGCCGCAGCAGCAGGGGATTGACCGCCGGCTCATGGAATCCGGTCTGCTGTCGGTGCCAGCGGTCATGCCAGAATTCAGGTTTCATGTGACTCGATGGTACGCCAGTGCGACTGTGGTCGATCCATCCCCGCTACCTCGATCCGCGCGGCCTCGTGGCCCTGTGGCGCGAGGCCCTGCTTGCGAAGGCGGTGCTGTGCGGGCAGACGCGCGGCTACCGCCATCACCCGCAGCTCGCGCGGTTCAACGCACACGCCACGCCGCGCCTCGCGATCAACAGCTACCTCGCCGCGATCCATGCGGAATCGGTGCTGCGCGGCTACGCCTTCGACCGGTCGAAGATCGGTCCGGTGCGCAAGGTCGGGTCGATCATCGTGGCCTCCGGCCAGCTCGAGCACGAATGGATGCACCTGTGCCGCAAGCTGCAGGCGCGCAGTCCGCAAGTGCTCCAATGCTGGGCAGGCGTCGCGGCGCCGGACTGTCACCCGCTTTTCCGGGTGCAGCCGGGGCCGGTGGCAGAGTGGGAGATCATCCCGTCCTGACCGGAGTGATCCCGGCTAGAGTCCAGGTGCCATCGCGCCAATGCCCAAGACTCCATTGCGCTGACGCGCTGCCACGGCGTCGTCCGGCGCGCCGGGCCCGCGCGCCGCGACCCGGCCGCCGTACACTTTGACCCAGCAGTTGCAGCCAGGAGTTTGCGCATGGGGATCCGCGAAGAGCTCGAGCCGCCGACGTCCGAGCAGCGCGAGCAGGATCAGAGCCAGGACGTGACGAAGCGTCTGGTTGAGCTGTTCGGCGATGCGGACCAGACCAACATCCGCATGCAGGGCAGTGTGTTCCACAGCGA
>CAZWDR010000163.1:0-4586 GCA_964632365.1 uncultured Steroidobacteraceae bacterium | reverse complement strand
CGGCAACTGGCCGCTGGCTGCAGGCACCGTGCCGCAGGCGGCGCCGCCGCGCTGAGGCGCGCGGGGCGGGTGCGCACAGCACGGCCCGCCACTCCACGCCACGCACGTCGCGACGCCGCGCGCAAGCCGCGGTGTCGCGCGTGGCGTGAAATCGGTCAGCGCGTCTGGTGCGCCGAGGTGATGACCAGGTTCGGGATCGGCAGACACCCGAGCCCGGTGCCCTGCGTGATCAGTGACGAGACGCAGGGCGCCTGCGTCATGCCGTTCACCAGCGTCATGTCGGTGATGTAGCCAAAGGCCGCATAGCCGCCCGAGGTCACATCGAGGAAGTCGTTGTTCCCCAGATTGATGAAGAACTCCGACGTGGCCGAATTCAGCCCGGTGCTGCGCGCCATCGCCACGGTGCCCTGCACGTTCGACACCTTCACCTCCAGCGGGATGGCCGGATTGGTCGGCTTGTGCGGCGGCTGGTCGATCGCGGAGACCGGCGCCGAATAACCGCCCCCCTGCAGCACGAAGCCGGCCTGCTTGCGATGGAAGATCGTGCCGTCGTAGAAGCCGCTGTTCACGTAGTTCAGGAAGTTCGCGACGGTCTGCGGTGCATACTCAGGCACCAGCGTGATCACCACCGTGCCATTGACGGCATCGCCATTGGTGACCGTCAGCGTGACCTGCGGCCGCTGCGCAGCGCCCGGGTCGGTATCGCGCGGAACGACCAGCTCCAGCGGCGGGCCGATGCCATCATCGTCGCCACCACCACAGCCGGCAAGCAGCGCCAGACCAGCGAGCAATGCGCCCGCGCCGGATTTGAAACGGGATGTTGAATGCATCCGGCGATGCTAGCACGCGTCAATTCGCGCGGGCATCGCGGCCCCGCGGGCCCGGGAATTTGGAGCGGGTGATGGGAATCGAACCCACGTTAGCAGCTTGGGAAGCTGCAGTTCTACCATTGAACTACACCCGCGCCGGGGCCGGCATCAAGCCGCAAGGATATTAGCCGGCCAGCGTGCTGTACAGATTATAGGCGCTGATGCAGCTGATCAGCGTGCCCACCAGCACCAGCAGATAACGCGTCTTCACATGCCGCGTCACATAGGCCGCAAATGGCGCGGCGAACATGCCGCCCAGCACCAGTCCGGTGACGGTGAGCCAGATGCTGGCATCGAGGATCGAGAAGAACGCCGCGGACACCGCCACCGTCAGGAAGAACTCGGCGAAGTTCACCGAGCCGATCGTGGTGCGCGGGTCGTGCCCCGCACCGACCAGCGAGGTGGTGACGATGGGACCCCAGCCGCCGCCGCCGGTGGTGTCCATGAAGCTGCCGAACAGCGCCAGCGGCACCACGCGCGAGGGCCGCACGTCCGACTTCGCCAGCGTGATGCGGCGGAACGCCTTGGCCAGCACATACAGGCCCATCAGCAGCAGGTAGCCGCTGATCCAGGGCTTCAGCAGCGAGCCGTCGATGCTGCCCAGCACATAGGTGCCGATGAGCCCGCCCGCGACGGCCGGGATGACCAGGCTGAAAAACAGCTTCTTGTTCACATTGCCCATGTGAAGGTGCGACACGCCCGAGATGCCGGTGGTGAACACCTCGGCGAGGTGCGTGGCACCGCTGGCCGCCAGCGGCGTGGCACCAGTGGCGAGCAGGAAGCTGCTCGCAGTGACGCCATAGGCCATGCCCAGCGCCCCATCGACCACCTGCGCCAGCAGTCCCACGCCCACCGCGGACCAGAAGTCCGGGTCATGCAGCGTGTCGCTGACGATCTGCGTGGCGGAGCGCTCGTGCTCGACACCGAACAGCAGGAACAGCAGGTATCCGGCCAGCACCAGCAGCACGCCCATGACCAGATAGGTGATGACCTGCAGCACCGCCGGCTTGCCGGTGCGGGTGGCGTCTTCCTCGATCGGCGGCAGGCCCAGTTCGAGGTGCTCGCGCGCGATCTCGGCAGTCGTGATGTCTTCGCGCAGGTGCTGCATGGGGGTCGCGCAGCATCAGCCATCGGGATGGCGGTCACAACCCATTTGTTGTTGCCGCAGTCGCATAAGCGGCGGCAGGATTCATAACGCGCACGATGCGCGGCCAATGCTGCCGCGCTGGCGTGGATCCGTGCCGGGCTTCAGCCCAGCGCCAGACGCAGGATCAGCAGCACGGCCAGGATGGCCACGGCGCCGATCAGCCAGCGCTGGCGCCGATGCAGCAGCACCACTGCGCGTGACAGTTCGGCCTGCTGCAGGGCCATGCGCTCGACCAGTTCGGCCTGACGCCGCTCGTTGTCCTCGAGCGCGGTCACACGCCGCGGCAGGTCGCGCTCGTCGTCGGCGCGGGGCGCCGCACTGGCCGGCTCCGGCGTGCCGCGGGCGCGCTTCAGCAACTCCCGCGACAGCTCGATGATCTGCGGGGTGAACATGATCAATTGCTTCCAGGGTACCGGCATCACCGGATCAGACTAGCTCCCCGCGCCGGCGCTGTCAGCTTCTTCGCGCCGCTGCCGCACGGTCCTTTGCTTGCGCAGCTCGACGGACCGGCCTCCCCGATGCGGCTCGCCCGCCGGCAAAGAATGGTCCCGGCCGCTCGCCAGTCCTTACAATGGCGGAAAGGCGCGCAGGGACTTGGGCGCCGGCCGGACCATCCGGTCACAACAAGCCGGGTCGGGGGATGAGGGGATGAACAACTTCGCCGTGCTGCAGGCACTGGCCTTCGAGCCGCGCCAGGCCTTTGCCGAGCTGGACGCACGGCCGCGCTACTGGTGGCCGCTGCTGGTGGTGACGCTGTGCAGTGCCGCCGTCAGCATCTGGTATGTGGCCATCGTCGATCTGGAATGGCTGGCGGACCACCAGCTGCGCATGAACCCGCTGACGCAGGGCATGACCGAGGAGGAGATCCAGCGCCGCGCGCGCCAGGCTTCCGGCAGCCGCGGCGTGCAGGTGGTCATCACCGGGCTCGGCAGCGTGCTGGTGGGCGCGCTGTTGATGCTGCTCATGGCGCTTTACTACTCGCTGGCCGGCAAGATCACCGCCGTGGAGCGCGGCTTCCGCCACTGGCTGGCGCTGTCGGCCTGGACCTCCACCTCGTCACTGCTGGCGTTGATTCCCGCCGCGATCGTGCTGCTCACCGCCAGCAGCAACCAGATCCCGCAGGACGCGATGCAGGTGCTGTCGTTCAACACGCTGTTCGCGCACCGCGAGGCCGGTGAGCCCGGCTTCACGCTGTTCACCACCATGAACCTGGCCCAGCTCATCGGTCTCTACCTCGCCGCGTGCGGCGTGAAGGTGTGGTCCGGTCGCAGCTGGACATTCAGCATCATCTTCACTGCCCTGCCGTTCGCGCTGGTCTTCGGCATCTGGGCCTTCTTCTCGCTGAGGTCAACATGAGCCGTGGTGCCAAGATCCTGATCCTTGTGGCCGTGGTGGCCGCCATCGGCCTGGCGTTCGCGCTGCAGCGTCGCGGCGGCGAGGTAAAACGCGTCGAGCTGGTCACGGCTGGCGAGCGCGTGATCACGCCCACCATCCTCGCCTCCGGCAGCCTCACCTACCAGACCGAGATCAGCATGCGCAGCGAGGTGATGGGGCGCGTCAGTTCGCTCTACGTGAAGGAAGGCGACACCGTGAAGAAGGGCGCTGTGCTGCTGCGCCTCGATCCGGCCACGCTGCAGGCGCAGGTCGATGCGCTGGAGGCCGGGCTGCGCCAGTCGCGCCTTTCCATCGAGCGCGCGCGCGTCGCGGCTGACACCATCGAGACCAAGTGGGGTCGCTACCAGCAGCTGCGCCAGTCCGGCGTCATCGATGCCAACACCTATGACGAGGTGCGCTCGCAGCGCGACCAGGCCCGTGTCGAGCTGAACAGTTCGATGGAGATGGCCACGCAGACCGAGGCGCAGCTGAACCAGGCACGCGAGCAGCTGGCCAAGACCGTGCTGCGCGCGCCGATCGACGGACGCGTCACGCAGCTGCTGATCGAGGTCGGCGAGACTGCGGTGCCCAGTGCCACCAGCATCGCCGGCTCCGACCTGCTGACCATCGCCGACACCTCGAACATGTATGCCGAGGTGAACGTCAACGAGACGGATGTCGCGCGCGTGGTGCCCGGGCAGATGGCGAAGATCGTGCCGGCGGCGTTCCCCGACGAATCCTGGGAGGGCGTGGTCGAGACGGTGGCGGTGTCGCCGCGGCAGGTGCAGGGGCAGGGCAAGAGTTATCCGGTGAAGATCCGCCTCAATGCCGCAAACGACCTGCGCTTCCACACCGGCATGAGCTGCCGTGCCGAGATCGCCACGCGCGCCAGCGATTCACGGCCCGTGGTCGCCGTGCCGGTGCAGGCGGTGCAATACGAGGAATCCGGCAGCCGCAACGAACCGGCGCGCGCCAGCGTGTTCGTGGTCGAGCAGGGAAAGGCGGCAAAGCGGCCGGTCGAGGTGGGCATGGCCGATGACGCGTGGATCGCCATCCAGAGCGGGATTGCGGCCGGAGCGCGCGTTGCCATCGGACCGGCGCGGGTGCTGCGGTTCCTGCGCGAGGGCGATCGGGTGGAGGAACTGGCCACTGCGGGCGAACCGGCCGCGGCGGGCGAGGCCACTGACGGCGCTGGC
>CAZWDR010000162.1:0-4662 GCA_964632365.1 uncultured Steroidobacteraceae bacterium | reverse complement strand
CCACGGCGCTGTATGAATTCACCTGGCATGAGTACTGCGACTGGTACCTGGAGCTCACCAAGCCACTGCTGCAGGGCGAGGATGGCGACCAGGCGGCGGCCACGCGGCGCACATTGCTCGATGTGCTCGAGGCGCTGCTGCGCGCCCTGCACCCGCTGATGCCGTTCATTACCGAGGAGATCTGGCGGCGCGTCGCGCCGGTGGCCGGCGTCGACGGCGAAACCATCATGCTGGCGCCCTGGCCGGTGGCCACCGCGCATCCCGCCGATGCCGCGGCCGCCGCCGACGTGGACTGGATCAAGTCGGTGATCCTCGGCATCCGCCAGATCCGCGGCGAGATGGACATCAGCCCGGCCCGGCGCCTGTCGCCACTGGTGCAGGGGGCGACGGAGGAGGATGCGGGGCGCTTCGCACGGCACACGGCGTTGCTCGGCCGGCTGGCCGGCATCGACGCTGCGCGCCTGCTGGCCGCTGGCGACACCGCGCCACCCAGTGCCACCGCGCTGGCCGGCAACCTCACGCTGCTGGTGCCGATGGAAGGACTCATCGACCCGGCCGCGGAACTGGCGCGCCTCCAGCGCAAGCTGGAGAAGAACCAGCAGGAGATCACCCGCGCCAACGCCAAGCTGGGCAACCCGAACTTCGTGCAGAACGCGCCGCCAGAGGTCGTGCAGACCGAGCGCGAGCGCATCGCCCAGTTCGAAAAGGTGAACGAAAACCTCGCGCGGCAGATCGGAATCGTGCAGGGTCTGGTGCGTCACTGACGCCACAGGAGCCGCCACGATGTCCGCCCTGCCCGCGGCCCTCGCCTCGCTCGACCAGATCATCCTCGGCAAGGCGCACGCGCTGCGCCTGGCGCTGGCCTGCCTGCTGGCCCGCGGCCACCTGCTGATCGAGGACGTGCCGGGTGTCGGCAAGACCACGCTCGCGCACGCGCTGGCGCAGGTGCTCGGCCTGCGCTGGCAGCGCGTGCAGTTCACCAGCGACCTGCTGCCCGCCGACATCCTCGGCGTGTCGGTGTTCGACCGCGCCACCCAGAAGTTCGAGTTCCGCGCAGGTCCCGTGTTCACGCAGCTGCTGCTGGCCGATGAGGTCAACCGCGCCAGCCCCCGCACGCAGAGCGCGCTGCTCGAGGCGATGGAGGAGCGACAGGTCAGCGTCGATGGCATCACCCATCCGCTGCCCGAACCATTCTTCGTGGTCGCCACCCAGAACCCGCAGGAGCAGCTCGGCACCTATGCACTGCCCGAATCGCAGCTGGACCGTTTCCTGATGCGCATCGAGCTGGGTTATCCGGATCCGCGCCACGAGCGGGCGCTGCTGGCGCAGGCGGACCGGCGCGAGCTGCTGGCGCGCTCGCAGCCGGCGCTCGACGCACCGCAACTGCTGGCCGTGCAGCGTGCAGCCGCGGCGGTGCATGTCGCCGAACCGGTGATCGACTATGTGCAGCGGCTGGCGGCGGCCACCCGCGCGCGCGCGGACCTGCGGCTCGGCCTCTCCCCGCGCGCCGCGCAGGGACTGGTGCGCGCCGCGCGCGCCTGGGCGCTGATTGCCGGGCGCGATGCGGTACTGCCCGACGATGTGCAGGCCGTCTGGCCCGCCGTCGCGCTGCACCGGCTGGAGACCCGCGCCGGCTTCACCGAACGCGGCGCGCTGCCCCGCGAGCAGCTGGTGCGCACGATCCTCGAGGCCGTCCCCGTCCCGCGCTGACCGATGCCAGCCGCGACGGCATCGAACGGTCTGCGCTCCGCCCTGCGCGCCCGGCTGCGCAGCTGGGCATTGCGCCGGCAGGGGCCGGACGTGCTGCCGGTGCAGCTGTCGGCTCGACGCGTGTACATCCTGCCGACGGCCGCGGGCTGGACCTTCGCGCTGCTGCTGGGCGTGATGTTCATCGCGGGCATGAACTACGGCAATGGCCTCGCCCTGCTGTTCACGTTCTGGCTCACCGGCTTCGCGCTGGTGGCGATGGTGCAGACCCAGCGTGGCCTCACCGGCATCGTGATCACCGCCGCCACCGCAGAATCCGCGCACGCCGGCGAGAGCATCGCGCTGCGGGTCCAGGTCGCCGGCACGCGCGCGCCGCAGGATCTGCAGATCGCGGCCGGCGGTGCGCGGGCCAGCGGCGCGCCGCGCAATGGCGGGCGGGTGGACGGGCCCGGCGGCGCGCCCATCCCCGGCGTCACAGGCAAGCATGACGATGGCGCCGAAGCCCTGCGGGGCGAGCTGACGCTGCGTCTGCCGGGCGCCCGGCGTGGCCGCTGGCGCGCGCCGCCGCTGCGGCTGTCCACCATGGCGCCGTTCGGCCTCTTCGAGGCCTGGACGTGGCTGGCGCTGGATGTGCAGGCCCTGGTGTATCCGGCCGCGCGAGGGGCGCGCCCCGAGCCACACAGTGCCGGTCGCGGCGCCGGTCCCACCCGCCACCAGCATGGGCAGGACGAACTGGCCTGGCTGCGCGACTTCCGCGAAGGCGATTCGCCCCGGCAGGTGGCGTGGAAGGCCTACGCGCGCGGCCAGCCGCTGCTGGTGCGCGAATACCAGGATGAGGGCGCGCTGCGCCAGCAGTTCGACTTCGACGCGCTGCAGGACCTGAACGTCGAGGCGCGACTGGAGCAGCTCGCGCGCTGGGTGGTCGATGCGGACGCGCGCGGCGGCAGCTGGACGCTGCGCCTGCCCGGGCTGCCGGCACTGAGCGGCCAGGGCAGCAGCCATCGGCTGCGCTGCCTGACCCATCTGGCACTGCACGGCATCGAGGCGCCGCCATGACGCCGGCGCTGGGGCGCGGACCGGCGCGGCTGATGCTGCTGGCCTTTGCCGTCGCCTGCCTGCTGCACGTGGACCGCCTGCCCGCCTGGTGCACGCTGGCCGCGGCCGGCGGCATCGTCTGGCACTGGCTGCAGGTCACAGGCCGCCGCGCGCTGCCCGCGCGCTGGGTCCGCCATGTGGTCACGCTGGTGCTGCTTGGCGCGGTGCTGGCCAGCCATGGCACGCTGAACGGACTGTCCGCCGGCAGCACGCTGCTGGTGTGCATGGGCGCGGCCAAGTTGCTCGAAACCCGCGCGCCACGCGATGCGGTCGTGGTCACGATGGTGGCGCTGATGCTGGTGCTGGCTGCGGCACTGGATCGCCAGGACCTGCTGCGCGTGCCGCTGTATCTGGGCACCGGCTGGCTGGCGCTGGCCACCATCGCCGCGCTGGGCAGCCAGCAGGCCGCAAGCTCCCCCCGTGCCGCGCTGCGCACCGCCGGCACGGCGATGCTGGTGTCCATTCCGTTTGCCGTGCTGGCATTCGTGCTGGTGCCCCGCCTGCCCGGCGCGCTGTGGAACCTGCCGGGCGCCGGCACGGCGCAGACCGGCCTCACCGACGAGATGAGTCCCGGCAGCATCTCCGAGCTGGCCATCTCCGACACCATCGCGTTCCGCGTGCGCTTCGAGGACACGGTGCCGCCCTCCGGCCAGCGCTACTGGCGCGGCCCGGTGCTGCACGAGTTCGACGGCTTCACCTGGCGCGGCCTGCGCAGCAGCGGCGCACCGCGCCAGGCCGTGGAGCACCTCTCGCCGCCGATCCGCTACCAGGTGATGCTCGAGCCGCACGGCCAGCCGTACCTGTTCACGCTCGACACCGCGGCAGAGATCACCGGCCAGCGGCACCTGCGCAGCTTCGATGGCCAGTTCCTCGCCAACCGCGAGGTCACCGCGCCGCTGATCTACCAGGGCGTCTCGCACGTCGAATGGCGGCATGCCGGGCAGCTCTCGACACTGGGCCGCCGGCTCGACACTCGCCTGCCCGAGGGACGCAATCCGCGCAGCGTCGCCCTGGCGCGCACGCTGCGCGCGCAGTCCGCGGATGAGGCGGACTTCGCCGCGCGCACGATGCAGTACTTCGCCAGCGGCGGCTTCGAGTACTCACTGACGCCGCCGCTGCTGAACCTCGATTCGGTGGATGACCTGCTGTTCAACACGCGCCTGGGCTTCTGCGGCCACTTCGCCTCGGCCTATGCCACGCTGATGCGCGCGGCGGGCGTGCCGGCCCGCGTGGTCACCGGTTACCTGGGTGGCACCTTCAACCCGGTGGGCGGCTATTTCGTCGTGCGCCAGTCCGAGGCGCACGCCTGGGTCGAGGCGTGGCTGGAGGGCCAGGGCTGGGTGCGCTTCGATCCCACCAGCATGGTCGCCCCGGGACGCCTGCAGCTGGGCCTTTCCGAGCTGCTGCCAGAGGCGCGCAGCGTCGCCGGCAGCTTCGTGCAGCAGACTGGCTGGCTGCGCGCGCTGCGCGATGGCTGGGATGCGGCCGGCAGCCTCTGGCAGGAGCGCATCGTGCGCTTCAACGCCGCGCGCCAGCGCGACCTGCTCGCACGCCTGGGGCTGGGGAACCTCGACTATCGCGGCATGGCGGCACTGCTGTTCGGTGGCGCGCTGCTGTGGGGAGGCGCCCTGCTGGTGCTGTCCAGGCTGCGCCGCCATCAAGCCGCACCGGATCCGCTGGCCCGGCTCTGGCAGCAATTCGAGTCAGTACTGGCAAGGCGAGGCGTCAGGGTCGCGCCGCATGAAGGCCCGGCTGCCGCATGTCGCCGCGCCTGCGAGGCCCTGCCGCAAGCCAGCGAATCGATCCAGCGTTTTTGCAGCGGCTACCAGGCGCTGCGCTTCGGCGCTGCGCGCACGCCCG
>CAZWDR010000161.1:0-4665 GCA_964632365.1 uncultured Steroidobacteraceae bacterium | reverse complement strand
AGGTCATCGTCCCCTGGGCCGCGCAGCGCGCGAGGCAGGGGACGGAGTGACCGGCCGCGATCTTGAAACTCGCCGTGGCACCGCCTTGCCTCCCGGTCCGCAGCCGCCCAGGGTCACAGGACGCTGACGTGATACTCCGCCGCCGGATTGGCCATGCCGGGGAGCCGGCCGACCAGCACCTTCTCGCCGTTGGCGCGGTAGAACACGAACATGCCGTGTTGCGGACAGGTGGTGCCCGCGACAAGCGGTGCGATGGACTGGATGTCACGACGGCCGAGGAACTGCGCATCCAGCGTAACCAGATGGTGGTAGCAGGCCTTGCCCCGGATCTGGCTCTCCGCATGCGGCGCTGGACTCCACCACGGCCTGTTCGTCCGATCCGCTGTGGTGGTCCATCCACTCCAGGACATAAGAAGTCGCGTACTGCGCGTTGGTCGACAGTTCCAGCTTGCCGGTGTAGCGCATGTCCAGTTCGCGGGTCGGGTCGGCGCTGAATGAATTGCCGCAGCGGGTGAAGACATGACGCGGGCAGCGCAACCCGTATGGGGAATGCATGAGACCCCGGCGCCGAAGTTGTTGTTTGACTGCGCCGGACCATGCTGGAGCGCGGTTGCAGGACCGTCAAGAAATGGATTGCTCGACTGCAGGTGGGCGCGTGACCAACAATATGGCGCATGCCGGCAACCTCACACTGTCGCAGCCACTGTGGCGCCTGCTGTATCGCACCGTCCATCTCGACGCCGATCCCCGGCATGCCCGAGGGCAAGCCGGCCGGGGTCCGCTGCGTGCAACTCGATGAACTGCAGCGCTGCCGGATCTTTGGTTCACCGCTGCGGCCTGCAGTGTGTGCGTCGCTGCGGCCCACTCCGGCGATGTGCGGAGCTGATCGCGCGGCGGCGATGCAATACCTCGGATGGCTGGACGAGCAGACGCGCCCTGGCCCGGTGCCTTCGCAGCGCGGCGATGCCGAGGCGGCGCCGCTGGTCAGCGTGCCTGCGGTTGCGCGATGAGTCCCAGCGACGCCCGGCGTCCGTGTTCGCGCCGGCTCATGGACGCCACGCCGCGGCGGCGGCCATGAATGCCATCGTCTCTGCATCGAGCGCGGCGTTGTCACCCGGCGGAAAATGGCTGAGCTTCACCACCACGGTGCGCGTGGCAGGGTCCACATGGATGTACTGGCCCTGCAGCCCGATGGCCGCGTACGCGTCGCTGTCGCCCATCGTCCACCACTGCAGTCCGTAACCACCACGCGTCCCGTCCTCGGGATGTCGCGACTGGGTCGATTGCCGCACCCAGTCCGCCGAAAGGATGCGGCGGCCGTCGGCCACGCCGCCATCGAGCATCATCTGGCCGAGGCGTCCGTAGTCGCGCAGCGTGGCGTTGAATCCGGCGCCGCTGAATTCGCGGCCCGTGCCGGGCGCGCCGTCCATGATGTAGAACCCATCCGATTCGGCACCAAGTGGTTCCCACACGCACTTCGCCGAATAGGCGGCCACGGTATTGCCGGTGACGCGCTCGATGAGCCAGCCCAGCACGGCAGTGTCGATGGTCTTGTATTCGAATCGCTCGCCGGGCCGGCTCTTGCGCGGCAGGGTGCGCGCCACGTCGGTGAACCGCGCGGTGTTGCGCACCAGCGCGTTGATGTGGTTGCTGGCAGCGACCCCGGGGTTGGCGAAGTCGTAGCGTTCCTCATAATTGACGCCGGAGCGCATCTCCATCACGTCGCGGATCGAGGCGCCGTCATAGCCGCCACCGGCCAGCTCCGGCAGGTGGCTTGTGATGGGGGTGTCCAGCGAGTCGATGTGACCCTCTGCGAGGGCGCATCCGATCAACATGGAGGTGATCGACTTGGTCATCGACCAGCCGATGAAGCGCGTCTGCGCAGTGCTGTGGTTGCGGTAGATCTCGCTGGTGATCGTGCCGTCCTTGATGACCAGCAGCGCATTCGTATAAGTGCGTTCGAGGAACTGTGCTGCCGGCAGCGTCTGTCCCTGCCATGTGTAGGAGAACGACAGCGGGGCGTCACGGCGGGGCAGGTGCCAGACGGGGCCGCTGCGGGCGACCGTCCGTGTCGTGAACAGCGTGTCCATGGTGCGGAAGGTCAGCGCATTCACTTCGCTGTCGAGCATGTGCCAGCGCAGCACCTGGATGGCCACGGGCACGTCGGATGCCGGTCCATCACGCAGAGGGCCGGGTAGCTGCTGCTGCGCAAAGCTGCTGCCGGCCACCAGCAGGACGCTGGCTGCACTGGCCATCATGGCGGTTCTTCTCATGCGCATTGCTCCCTTCGTCGCCGGCGGGTGGCGGCCGGCGCGTCAGTCCCAGACGAACAACCGGTCTTCCAGCTTGTCGCGTCGCAGTTCGTCATACATCTGCTGCAGCCTGGTGCGTTCGAGCAGCGCCTGCCGCAGCCGGGAATCGGTGTCGAGCAGCGGCAGCGTGCGACGTTTCAGCTCCGCCGCAGCCTGCGTGCGCAGGTCGCCGGTGCCCTTGGCCCGCACACTGCCGCCGGCACCGGCGTTGCCCGACAGCATCATCATGGCCTGTTCGCGGTTCGCCTCGTCGAGCAGGCGCGGTGCGCAGGTGCGCCGCTTCAGCCGTGTGCCGATCGGTGCCTCCGTCCGACACACGATATCCAGTGCATCGTCCTTGTTCAGTTCGTTCCAGCGCGCATAGAACCGGTCTTCCGCATCGACCAGTGCCAGCCGCAGGCTGCTCAGCGAATCCTGCCGCGCGGTCACGATGATTTCCGCGAGTTCCGGATCGCCGCTGGGGTCCTGTGATGTGATGCCGGGTGCGGATGCGGAACCGGCCAGGGATACGGGCGACGATGCCGGTGCGGAAGCGGATGCGGACGTGTCGCGCGCCGCGGCTCCAGCCGCTGGATGCGCCAGCACCAGGATCCCAAGGCATGTGGCAACCGCCAGGAGTAAGGCGCGCATCGGCCTGCTCTCGAAAGGAGGACCGCTAGTGTGCACCGGCACTGCGCCGGCAACAATCCGGTGGGAGTTGCGGCCGTGGGGTCAGGCAACCCGCAGCGGCAGCGCCCGCGCTATGCTCGACGCACAAGAAACGGGGAACGGGAGATCATGCCTTCATTCCGACGCGTCGCCGCGCTGGCAATGGCCGCGGCGGCCACATTGGCCGGGGCTCACCACAGCTTCGCGCCACACTTCGACAGCCGCAAGCCGGTGAGCATCTCCGGCACGGTGACGCAGTTCGAGGGGCGCAACCCGCACAGCTACCTGCACATGGATGCCGTCGACGAGAACGGCCAGACTCGCCGCTACGTGTGCGAATCACACGGGGTGACGCAGCTCACCCGCAATGGTGTGACGCCCGCCATCCTCAAGCCCGGCGCCCGCGTCCGGATCGAGGGCTCCAGGTCCCGCAATGATCCCTACCGGTGCTTCTTCACCGACGTGCACCTGCCCGACGGACGGTCGCTCAACGTGAATGGTTCCGCCGCCGCCCCGACCGCCGCGGCGCGGACCGGCGCAACGCGCCGCGACATCTTCGGCACCTGGCTGCTGGCGCCCGCGCCCGGGCGCAGCACCAGCGGTCCGCAGCCGATGATGCAGTTCCTCACACCGGCGGGCGCGGCCGCGGTGGAGGCCTATGATCCCTTCCGGGACGACCCCACCTTCCGCTGCGATCCGGTTGGCGTGCGTCGTGCCTGGGGGGCGCCGGGCACGCCACTGTCGATCAGTCGCGAGGGCGATCGGGTGATCCTGCGCCATGAGTGGATGGACGTGCGGCGTGTGATCCATCTTGGCCGGAAGGAACATCCTGCAGGTGCTCCACGGACCTCCCTCGGACATTCCATCGGCCGCTTCGAGGGCGATACGCTGGTCATCGAGACCGCGAACTACGCGCCGGGCGTGCTGAACCAGTATGTCGAACAGCCCGGCCAACCCACGCGTGGATTGCTGCACTCCGATGCGCTGATGACGGTTGAACGCATCCGCCTCGATGCGGCACGGCAACGGCTCGTGGTCGAGGTGAAGCCGCACGACCCGAAGTTCTTCACGCGCGAGTTCGAAGCTTCCACGCTGGAGTACGCGCCTTCCAGCCTCACGCTGCAGCCGTTCAATTGCTCGCCGGTCGGCATCGATGGCGCCACCCGGCAGTAGGCGCGCGCAACAGACCGGCGGGGTTCAGGTGTCTGCCACGCCGGCCGATTGCTGCGTGGCCCAGAGACCATCCAGCACCGCTGGCCGCGATCGCGGCGGCCGTGCCATCGACTGGCCGGGAAAGTTCGCCAGCACCGGACCGGCCCAGTCACGGATCACGCGGCGCGCAAGTTTCCAGCCTTCCGGCTGTCGGACCAGCAGATCCTCGTAGTAACCCATCACATGCAGGCGATGGGGTCCGTCGCCACAGCCCAGCGTCACCAGCACGTAGGCGCGCGCACGCGCACCGTGCGCGGTGGTCTCGACGATGACGTTGCTCACATGGTGCTGGCGCCCGGCGGATTCCGGCCGCGCACGGAAGTACGCGATGAACCGTCGCAGCGCGCACTCGCCCTGCCATGTGCCTGGCGGGTCGAAGGCTTCCCACCGCAGTTCCCCGTCCGCGGCGAAACAGGCCACGAAGCCGTCTTCGTCCGCCATGTCCAGGCTCCAGGCATAGCGCGCAAGCAGCTCGTGGATCTCGATGCGGTCG
>CAZWDR010000160.1:0-4731 GCA_964632365.1 uncultured Steroidobacteraceae bacterium | reverse complement strand
ATCGTCGCACCGGCCTCGGCGGTGCTGACCGCGTTGCCGCCCCCGGCGATGTCGGCGGTGCGCAGCCCCTGCGACAGCGCGTCGGCCACGGCGCTCTCGATGGCCTGCGCCTCGGCTTCCAGTCCCAGCGAGTGACGCAGCAGCAGCGCCGCGCTGAGGATGGTGCCCACCGGATTGGCGATGCCACGGCCGGCGATGTCCGGCGCGGAGCCATGGATGGGCTCATACAGGCCGCGACGTCCGTCGCCCAGCGACGCGGACGGTGACAGTCCCAGCGAACCGGCCAGCATCGACGCCTCGTCGGTGAGGATGTCGCCGAACATGTTCTCGGTGACGATCACGTCGAAGTCGGCCGGGCGGCGGATCAGGTGCATCGCCGCGGCGTCGACCAGGATGTGTTCCACCGCAACCCCGGGGAATTCCGCCTGCATCACGCGCGTGACCACCTCACGCCACAGGCGCGAGGTGTCGAGCACGTTCGACTTGTCGATGGAGGTCAGCTTGCCGCGCCGCGCCTGAGCAAGCCTGCCGGCCACGCGCGTCACGCGCTCGATCTCGGCCGCGCTGTAGCTGCACAGGTCGCTGGCTTCGGTCGCGGTGCGCGTCTTCGCGCCGAAGTAGATGCCGCCGGTGAGTTCGCGCACGAACACCAGGTCCACGCCGCGCACCACCTCGGCCTTCAGCGTGGTGGAGTCGGCGAGGGCAGGGTGCACGGCCACCGGCCGCAGGTTGGCATACACGCCCAGCTCGCGGCGCAGCCGCAGCAGGCCTGTTTCCGGCCGCAGCTTCGCATCCGGTGCGGACCACTTCGGACCACCGATCGCCCCGAGCAGGATGGCATCGGCCGCAAGGCAGCTGGCCAGCGTGTCCGCCGGCAAGGGATCGCCGTGGCTGTCGATGGCGATGCCGCCGAAATCGCGCGCATCGAAGGTGAACTGGTGGCCGAACAGCGCCGCGACCTTCTCGAGCGCGCGCACACCCTCGCGCGTGACTTCCGGGCCGATGCCGTCGCCGGCCAGGACCGTGATGCTTGCCTTCATCGAATGCTCCAGCAGTTGGGGTCGGGGGCGTCCGCGACGCCCGCCGGGAATCAGTAGCCGCGCGCCTCGCGACGCTTCTCGAACGCGCTGATCGCCGCCTCCTGCTGCAGCAGGTAGCCGAGCTGGTCCACGCCCTGCATCAGGCAGTAGCGCGCGAAGGGCTCGATCGGGAAGGTGACGTGGCGTCCATCCGGCAGCCGCAGCGTGCGGCTGTCGAGGTCGACGGTGACCTCGGCGCCCGGGTTGGCCTTCAGCCAGGCGAGCGTGGCCTCGTCGACCACCACCGGCACCAGGCCGTTCTTCAGTGAGTTGGACCGGAAGATGTCGGCAAAGCTGGTGGACACCACCGCGCGGATGCCGAAGTCGGTCAGCGCCCATGGCGCATGCTCGCGAGAGGAACCGCAGCCGAAGTTGTCACCCGCGACCAGCACCGCCGCGCCCTGCGCCTCCGGCCGGTTCAGCACGAAATCCGGGTTCGGCTGGCCATCGGGCAGGTAGCGCCAGTCGGCGAACAGCTGCTGGCCCAGGCCTTCCTTCGAGGTGGTGCGCAGGAAGCGCGCCGGGATGATCTGGTCGGTATCGACGTCGTTGACCGGCAGCACCACGGTGCGCGAGGTCACGCTGGTGAAGCCTTCCATCAGAGGAGCTCCCGCGGATCGGTGATTGTGCCGCGCACTGCCGAGGCGGCCGCCGTGAGGGGACTGGCCAGCAGCGTGCGCGCACCGACGCCCTGGCGGCCCTCGAAGTTGCGGTTGCTGGTGCTGAGCGAATATTGCCCCTTGCCCACCAGGTCGCCGTTCATCCCCAGGCACATCGAGCAGCCGGATTCACGCCACTCGGCGCCGGCCTCGGTGAAGATGCGGTCGAGGCCCTCGGCCTCGGCCTGCTTCTTGATCTGCTGCGAGCCGGGCACCACGAGCATCTGCACGCCGGCGGCGACGCGACGGCCCTTCAGCACACCGGCCGCCGCGCGCAGGTCGCTGAGGCGCGAGTTCGTGCAGCTGCCGATGAACACCACATTGACCGGCGAGCCCTGCAGCTTCTGGCCGGCATCGAAACCCATGTACGCCAACGCCCGGTCGAACACCGGATCTTCACTGGTGCGCGGCACATGGCCGCTGACCGGTGCGACCATGCCCGGGTGCGTGCCCCAGGTGACCATGGGCTCGACGGTGCTGGCATCGAGGCTGACCTCTCGATCGAACACCGCACCCTCGTCGGTGACCAGCGTGCGCCAGTCGGCCACGGCGGCGTCCCAGGCGGCACCCTGCGGCGCGCGCGGACGGCCTTTCAGGTATTCGAACGTGGTGTCGTCCGGCGCGATCATGCCGGCGCGCGCGCCGGCCTCGATCGACATGTTGCACACCGTCATGCGCTCGTCCATGTTCAGCGCGCGGATGGCCTCGCCACGGAACTCGATCACATGACCGGTGCCGCCGCCGACGCCGATCTGGCCGATGATGGCGAGCACCAGGTCTTTCGCGGTGACGCCGGGACGCAGGCGTCCGGACACATTGATGGCCAGCGTTTTCGGCTTGCTCTGCAGCAGGCACTGCGTGGCCAGCACATGGCCCACCTCGGTGGTGCCGATGCCGAAGGCCAGCGCGCCGAATGCGCCATGCGTCGAGGTATGGCTGTCGCCGCAGACGATGGTCTTGCCGGGCTGCGTGGCGCCAAGCTCCGGTCCGATCACGTGCACGATGCCGCGCAGCTCGCTGGTCAGGTTCATCAGCTCGACGCCGAACTCGCGGCAGTTGGTCTCGAGCTGGTCCACCTGCTTCGCCGCCGATGCGATCGTGAAGGGCTTGCCGCCGAACACCTGCTCGGTGCGCGTGGGCGTGGAATGATCCATCGTGCCCAGCGTCAGGTCGGTGCGGCGCACGCCAAGACCGCGCGAACGCAGTTCGGTGAACGCCTGCGGCGTGGTCACCTCGTGGATCAGGTGCAGGTCGATATAGAGCACCGCCGGCGTCTCGGCCGTCTGCGGCACCACTTCATGCCGTTCCCAGACCTTCTGGAACAGCGTTTTCGGTCCACTCATCGTATGCCTCAGGCCGTCGCCACGCGCGGCATCGCGGACAGGTCGACCGGGTCGAGCCAGCCGTAACGGTCGGGCAGGGCGCCGGTGAGGATGCCGAAGAACGCCTGCTGCAGTTTCTCGGTGATCGGACCACGCACGCCGGCACCGACGGCGATGCGGTCCACCGAACGCACCGGCGTGATTTCCGCCGCGGTGCCGGTGAAGAACAGTTCGTCGGCCAGATAGAGCATCTCGCGCGGGATCGACGTCTCGCGCACTTCGTAGCCCAGGTCACGTGCGAGGCGGATCACCGAGTCGCGCGTGATGCCGCCCAGCGCCGAGTGTGCAAGCCCGGGCGTGTGGATGACCCCATCGCGGATCAGGAACAGGTTCTCGCCCGCACCCTCGCTGACGAGGCCATCGGGCGACAGCCCGATGCCCTCGGCAAAACCCAGCCGCTTCGCCTCGAGGCTGATCAGCTGGCTCGACAGATAATTGCCCGCCGCCTTGGCGAGCGCCGGAATGGTGTTCGGCGCGACGCGCTGCCACGAGGACACGCACACATCGACGCCATTCGCCTCGGAATCGGCGCCGAGGTACTTGCCCCATTCCCATGCCGCCACGGCCACCTCCACCGGCGGCTCGACCTTCGGCGCCACGCCGATCTCGCCGTAGCCGCGGAAGATCACCGGGCGCAGGTACGCGCCGTTCCTCAGCCCGTTCACCGCCACCACCTCACGGCAGGCCGCATTGATCTGCTCTGGCGTGAAGGGCACGGTGATGCGATAGATCTTCGCCGAGTCGAACAGGCGACGGGTGTGCTCGGCGAGGCGGAAGATCGCCACACCCTTGTCCGACGCATACGCGCGTACGCCCTCGAACACCGACGAGCCGTAGTGCAGGGCATGCGACAGCACGTGTACCGTCGCCTTCTCCCAGGGGACCAGCTTGCCGTTGAACCAGATGTACTGCGTGGCGGGAATGGGCATGGCGTTTCCTTGTTACGAGACGGCCGTCAGGCGCGCTCCTCCGACAGCCAGGGCATGCGCTCGCGCAGCTTCGCCCCGACCTTCTCGATCTTGTGGTTCAGATCGGCCTTCATCAGCTTGTTGTACTTCTTCATGCCGGTCTTGTTCTCGGCGATCCACTGGCGGGCGAACTTGCCCGACTGGATCTCGCCCAGCACCTTCTTCATTTCCTTCTTGGTCTGGTTGTTCACGATGCGCGGACCGCGCGTCATGTCACCCCACTTGGCCGTGGTGGAAATGTACTTGTGCATCTTGGCGAGGCCGCCTTCGTGCAGCAGGTCGACGATGAGCTTCAGCTCGTGCAGCACTTCGTAGTAGGCGACCTCGGGCTGGTAGCCGGCTTCCACCAGCGTCTCGAAGCCCTTCAGGATCAGGTCCGAGGTGCCACCGCACAGCACCACCTGCTCGCCGAAGAGGTCGGTCTCGGTCTCTTCTGCGAAGGTGGTCTGCAGCACGCCACCGCGGGTGCTGCCGATGCCATGGGCATAGGCCAGTGCCTTCGAGAACGCCTTCTTCGAAGCGTCCTGCGCGACAGCGACCAGCGCCGGCACGCCACGGCCCTGCTGGTACTGGCGACGCACGAGTCCACCCGGGCCCTTCGGCGCGATCAGCACCACGTCGAGATCCTTGCGCGGCTTGATCT